>JBHHYN010000043.1:0-20248 GCA_046757565.1 Gammaproteobacteria bacterium
GTTGTCCGTTGTCCGTTGTCCGTTGTCCGTTGTCCGTTGTCCGTTGTCCGTTGTCAAAAAAGTGTGTGGCCAGTTGATGATGAGTAGTCAAGTCCTTTTATACTGCATTCTGCCTACTGACCAAGGACTACTGACCACTGATCAAGGACTAATGACCAATCAGAACTCTTCCCACTCCTCATCACCACCGGCGGCGGCCGCCGTGGCGGCCTTTTTCGCCGCCGGCTTCTTTTTTGCCGATGTTCCCTTTTTCGCCGCCGTCTGCTGCTTGCCATGCCAGGGACGCTTCGCTGTGCGCCGCTCGCTTGTCAGTCCCTGTTGACCCGGCTCGTCACTGGCATTGAAGAAGCCCATAAGATCGACCAGGCCCTTGGCCTGGTCATCCATGGCCTCACCCGCCGCCGTGGTCTCTTCTACCAGCGCCGCGTTCTCCTGGGTCATCTTATCCATCTCCATGACCGCCTTGTTGACCTGGTCGATACCGGTGGCCTGTTCCTCGCTGGCGGCGGCGATCTCGGCGATGATATCGCTCACCTTCTTGACCGCATTGACGATCTCGTCCAGCGTAGTCCCTGACTCGTCCACCAGTTTCGTGCCTTCCTCGACCTTCTCCACGCTGTCATTGATCAGGGTCTTGATCTCCTTGGCCGCCTCGGCGCTGCGTTGCGCCAGATTGCGTACTTCCGATGCCACCACGGCGAAACCACGGCCCTGCTCGCCGGCACGGGCCGCTTCCACGGCTGCGTTCAGGGCCAGCAGATTGGTCTGGAAGGCGATCTCATCGATGACACCGATGATGTCGGCGATCTTCTTGCTGCTGGCGTTGATTTCGCCCATGGCCGCAACCGCATTGCCGACCACCTTGCCGCCCTTCTCCGCCTGATCGCGGGCGCCACCGGCCAGTTGATTGGCCTGGCGGGCATTGTCCGCATTCTGTTTCACCGTGCCAGTCAACTCCTCCATGCTGGAGGCGGTCTCCTCCAGCGAGGAGGCCTGCTCCTCGGTGCGCTGGCTGAGGTCGGCATTGCCGCTGGCAATCTCGCCGGCGGAACTCTCGATGTTTGCGGAGGCGTCACGGATCTGCTTAACCATCTTGTTGAGCACGTCCACGGTGGAATTGGAATCCTCCTTCAACTGGCCGAACAGGCCCTCATAGTGGTCGGTGATGCTCTGGGTCAGATCCCCCTCGGCCAGGGCGCGCAGCATGCGCACCACCTCGTTGAGACCCGTATCACTCACCTCCGCGAGCGCATTCAGGCCGTCTCCCAGCTCTTTGTAAAAGCCCTGGTACTGGCTGACATCGATACGCTTGTCGAACTGGCCATTGTTGGCGCGGCCGACGATCATGTCGATGTCCTCTACCGCCATGCGCAGTGTCTCGACGGTCTTGTTCGAGTCGTCCTTCAACTGGCCGAACAGGCCCTGGTACTCATTGGTGATGCTCTGGCTCAGATCCCCCTCGGCCAGTGCGCGCAGTATGCGCACCACCTCGTTGAGACCGGTGTCACTGACGGCCATCAGCTCGTTGATGCCGTCGGACAAACCTTTCAGAAAGCCCTGATAGTTGGCGTTATCAATCCGTTTATCGAATTCACCCTTCATAGCACCGGCAAGCAGTGCATTGAAGTCACGCTCGGCCTGCTTCTGCGCGGTGATGTCCTGCCACTCGACCATATTGCCCATCCAGTTGCCGTCCCGGTCCAGGACCGCCGTGGCATTCACCTGGAACTCCACTTCGCCCACCTTGATCTCCGCCGTGGCCGGCAGGTTCGCCGGGTTCGACAGCAGGCGGCGCTGGTGTTCGGGGTTCTTGTGGAACTGATCGATGCTTTGCCCAACCAGATTGTGGGCGTCAAAACCGGGCCAGATCTGGCGCAACTCTGCTTCCCGCCGGGCCATCATATTGGTGACCGCCGGATTGACATAGGTGATCACAAAGTTATTATCGCAGATCATCAGGTTCGTCTGGGCACCATCGACTGCTGATCGCATCGTCTGTAACTCTTTGCGCAATGCATTGACATCACTGCTCGTCTCTGTACTCATTTTTCCGTCCTCCAGTTCTTCATAAGCCTCTAACATAATGGTTGCTACCGTATTCAACGCTTCACTCCAGGCCGCCTGGACCGCATCGCTCCAGGCGTCACCGGCGAATTCTTTCATCACCTCCAGCAAGGTGGTGGCCACGGCGGTATAATGCTCCTGCACTGCACCGTAGCCCTGGTGACGTTTCCCCAGATCAGCAAGGGCATTGGCCAGGACCTCCGGGTTACGCAGGTTATCGACGACCAGTTGCAGGGCCGCCAGCAATTTCTTCTCCTGCTGTTTTTGATCGGTATGATTAAATAAGCGCTTCACGCCGGGATAGCGCCTGAATAACTCTTCGTAGAAGCGGGCAACCAGTTGTTCACCCTGATCCTTCAATACTGCAAAGGTCTGTTCCAGTAATTCCACATCCAGACCGATCCCTCCCGGAGTTTGATCTACCGGCCCACCTCGCCATGGTGCATTCGTATCGTTCATAGCTTAAACCTCTTTTGAGTCTTGAGTCTGGAGTCTTGAGTCTGGAGTCAGTTCTTTTGAACTCTCGACTCTCGACTCATAACTCACGACTGATATCTTAATGTTCAGTTTGCGCAGTGACGGCATCCGCATCGACCAGCCGATCGATTTCCAGCAGGATGATCATCTTATCATCGATGGTGGCCATGCCACGGATGAAGTCGGTGCTGACCACACTGCCGAAATCCGGCGGTGGCTTGAGTTCCTGGGTGGGCACGTCATAGACATCGGAAACCGCATCCACGACAAAGCCCATGGTGCGTTCACTGTTATCGCTGCCATACACCTTAAGGACGATCACCACCGTGGTCTGGCCGTATTCGACCGTGTCCATCCGGAAGCGCGCCCGCATGTCGATGACGGGGACGATGGTGCCGCGCAGGTTGATGACCCCACGGATATAGTCGGGGGTATTCGGGATCTCGGTGGCCGAATCCCAACCCTTGATCTCCTGTACACGCAGGATGTCGACCCCATACTCCTCACCGGCGAGTATAAAGGTCAGATATTGTTCCGAGTTGACATCATTAAACTGTTCGCCGGCCGTATCGGCCAATTGTTGCGCCTGTGCTGTATTCATAATAGTGTCCTCCTTCAAGCGGCTTTGACGCCCGCAGTGTCAGTTACCTTCAAGTCTGTTTCCGCCAGGTCCGATTCCGACATCTTCTGCCGGGACAGGGAAATTAAACCCGATATGTCCAGGATCAGGGCGACGGTGCCATCACCAAGAATCGTGGCTCCGGATATGCCCGTAACCTTCTGATAGTTACTCTCCAGGCTCTTGATCACCACCTGCTGCTGCGCCAGCAGATCGTCCACGAACAGGCCCGCCTTTTGTCCTTCCGCCTCGACCACGACCAGCAGCCCGTTGGCCAGCCGGGTGTTAGCGGCACTGACGCCGAAGACCTTGTGCAGCCGTACCACGGGGATGTAGTCGTCGCGCAGACGGTAACACTCCATCCTGTTGACGATGGAACTGCACTGCCTGCTCTCTATCTGCAGCGACTCCACGATGGCGACCAGCGGGATGATATAAGTCTGCTCACCAACCTTTATCAGCTGTCCGTCGAGAATAGCCAGGGTCAGCGGCAGGCGGATGGTAAAGGTCGAACCCCGGTCTTTTTCAGAGCGTACTTCGATGCTGCCACCCAGATCCCTGATGTTGCGCCGCACCACATCCATACCGACGCCGCGGCCGGAGACATCGGTGACTGCATCAGCGGTTGATAAACCGGCCTGGAAGATGAGGTTATGGATGGTCTCTTGCGCCGGCGTCTCATCTGCTGCTATCAGGCCCTGTTCACGGCCTTTTTGCAGTATCTTCTCCGTATCGAGGCCGGCGCCGTCATCACTGATCTCGATTACAATATTGCCGCCCTCGTGATAGGCATTAAGCCGGATAGTTCCGGTCTCAGCTTTTCCTTTCGTCCGGCGCAGTTCCGGGCTTTCAATACCATGGTCCAGGGAATTACGCACCAGGTGCACCAATGGATCACCGATCTTTTCCATCACGGTCTTGTCCAGTTCAGTCTGCTCGCCGGAAAGTTTCAGATCCACCTTCTTGCCAAATTTGCTGGTAAGATCATGCACCAGACGCGGAAACCGGTTGAATGAAAAACTGATAGGCAGCATGCGGATCCGCATTACGTTTTCCTGTAGTTCCCGTGTATTACGCTCCAGCAGCCCCAGCCCGTCACGCAGTTTTTCCAGGTCCTTTAAATCAAAATTTTCACCGACCTGGCTCAGCATGGACTGGGTGATGACCAGTTCCCCGACCATATTAATCAAGGCATCGATCTTGTCGATACCGACGCGAATGGAGGAGGACTCACCGGCGCCGTTGCGGCGGTCGCTGCCGCTACGCCTGTTTGTCCCGGCCCTGCGCTCGCTCCCACTACGCCGGTCTCTGCCTGCAATAGGCAGTTCCTGCCGGCGGCGTTCAGCGCTATTGTCCCTGCGGTCCTGACCTCTACGGCGGTCGCTACCGGAACGTACTTGCGCGGTATCGTCAACCGGGAGGGCCTGCTCCACCTGTGTCTCTGCAACATCGCCGGCTGTATGGCTGACAGGAGTGATCGCCAGATCGCAGTCGCCCTCGACCCAATCGAACAGTTCCCTGATCTCCGCCTCGCTACAATCGCTTTCCAGTTCCAGTTCCCAGCCAAGATAGGATTCTTCCGGGTCGAGATCCGCAAAGGGAGGCAATGAAGTGATGTCCGCCTGGACCGCAAGATGGCCCAAAGAACCCAGTTCCCTGAACATGCGCAGCGGGTCATTCCCGGTCAGGAACAGGTGCGTGTAGGGACGGAAGGTAATGCGCCAGCCAGTAGTGCCATGGGTCTGTTCGGAAACTGCCGTGTCAGTGACGTTGCTGTCTGCCGTGTCCTGTTCCAGGCACTGTTCCAGCTCATGCTGTAGTTTGCCGATATGCTCAAAATCCATCGGCTGCTTGTCCCGCGATGCCGCCAACATGCCACGCAGGCAATCTACCGATTGCAACAGCAACTGTATGACATCATCGGAAGCCTCCCGCTCACCGCTACGCATCTGGTCCAGCAGTGTCTCCAGGTGGTGGGTAAAATCGGCAATTTCGGAAAAACCGAAGGTGCCGCTGCCGCCCTTCATGGAATGCGCGGCACGGAAGATGGTGTTGATCGTCTCCTCGTCCGCCGTCCCCATGTTCAGATCCAGCAGACCGGATTCCATGGCGTCAAGTCCTTCGAAACTCTCTTCAAAGAAGGCCTGATGGAATTGCGACATATCAATCGACATTAAACGCTCCCAAATATAATGTGTGTTGCCGTCCGAAATTCACCCTGATTCCCGCGCTATCTATTGCCTGAAGCACCGTGATTTCGTGCAATCAATTAACGACCTTTCTGATGGTTTCCAACAGCTTGTCCGGATCAAACGGTTTCACCAGCCATCCCGTTGCCCCTGCGCTCTTGCCTTCCATTTTTTTGTCCGCAGTAGATTCCGTTGTCAGCATCAGCATGGGCGTGAATTTGTAATCAGGCAGTTTACGCAACTCCTTTATCAGGGTGATTCCATCCATCCTCGGCATATTGACATCCGCCAACACCAGGTCCGGATTGCTCGACTTTGCTTTTTCCAGTGCATCGACGCCATCAACCGCTTCAATGACTTCATAACCGGCGCCTTTCAGGGTGAAAGACACCATCTGACGCATAGACGCTGAATCATCAACAGTTAAAACCGTTGCCATAACTACCTCTCCTGTAAATTATCCATACAGCTAAATGGAACAGATTGGCTCCCCATACACCTGTAATCGGCTGTTTCCATGGGAACTTTATGTCCCTGCAGATCTTTACTCAGCCTGCAACTGTTCCTGCACCACTGTTACCATGCCCTTCCCGCATACTCTGGAAATACCGGTTCATAGTACGGGCCAACACATGGGGCCCTTTGCGTGCTCCCGGATAAATGCATCAACTGTGCCATTCGCTTTGCATACCCGTAACACGTTAATTTTATCGAGGCGGCCGATTCCTAACCCATTAAGATAACTATATATAATTAGTCTGGAGTCCGGAGTCAGGCGTCAATAAAACTCGACTGGCCACCGGGGGACGATGGCAATTATTTGACTCGCAACTCATGACCGGCAACTTTTGGGCCTCGACTGATGACTCACGACCGACTTCTGTATAATCCACATCCATGACGAATCTGAGACTATTCACTACAACTGCTGTTATCGTCTGCCTGATTGCATTAGGAATAGGGATAGGCGTCTATTCGGCCCGTTATTACCGTGACAGGACACCATCGGCTATCGAAGGGATGCTCTGGCCCCATCCAAAGGAACTGAAGCCCTTTGCAACCATTGACCAGACAGGCAATCTGTTTGACCTGGAGAGGTTTCAGGGGAAATGGTCTTTCCTGTTCTTCGGCTATACACATTGCCCGGATGTCTGTCCGGCCACCCTGTCCATACTCAACCAGGTGACTACACGACTGCGCCAATCCGGACAGGCGGAGGTTGTTCAGGTACTCTTCGTCAGCGCCGATCCGGAGCGGGATACGCCGCAACAGCTTGCGGATTACCTTGGCCGCATCAATCCGGAATTTATCGGGCTTGGCGGCATGCCCGCTCAGGTGCGAAGCCTGACCGGACAGATTGGGGTTGTTGCCGTGCCTGGAGAGCAAGCAGCCAACGGCGATTACCGGGTGAATCATTCCACCGCCATATTCCTGATTGATCCTGCAGCACGCTTGCTATCGGTCTATTCCGCGCCACATCATGTGGAGTCCATCCTTGCCCGGTTCGAGAAAATCCGGTCATTCATCAACAAAAAGCATAAAGGATGAGACCTGGTCAGTTGTCCGTTGCCCGTTGTCTATTGTCCTTTCTTAATTAACAAATGATAAAAACGACGTTTATTCCGGATTGGCTTAAAGTCCTGCCCCAATATCTCATTCCACAGCACTTTTTATCCCGGCTGCTATTTTATGCCACGCGTTTTCGATGGCGCCCATGGAAGGATCTGTTGATCAGCAGTTTCATTCGCTTTTATCGGGTCGACATGGATAGCGCCGCTGATCCGGATTATCACCACTACCACAGTTTTAATCATTTCTTCACGCGTGAACTCAAAGCGGGGTGCAGATCGATCGCAAAGGGCCGGGATGCTATCGCCTCACCTGTAGACGGGACAATCAGCCAACTGGGCGTTATCACTGATACGGATATATTTCAGGCCAAGGGCCGCCGCTTCAGCCTTGGCAGTTTACTGGCCGGGGATGATGCCTTGACCGAACGCTTCCGTAACGGCCACTTTGCCACCCTCTATCTGTCACCCAAAGATTATCACCGTATCCACATGCCGGTTGACGGCCGCCTGACCAGGATGATGTATGTGCCGGGACGCTTATTTGCCGTCAATCAAGCGGCAACCCGTGGCATCGATCAACTGTTTTCACGCAACGAACGGATCATTAACCTTTTCGATACTGCCGTAGGGAACATGGCGGTGATCACAATTGGCGCCCTGTTCGTCGGCAGCATGGAGACCGTCTGGGGGGGCCGTGTCACGCCGGCCGGCCGGCAAATAACAGACAGGAACTACCTGCAAGGCAATGAGGACATTGCCTTGAACAAAGGCGAGGAGTTGGGCCGGTTTAATATGGGTTCGACCGTCATACTGCTGTTTGAAGCGGGCCGCATTCAATGGCTCAATGAATTAACAGCAGAGATGCCGATTGTGATGGGCCAGGCTATCGGAAAAATAGTCATCTGAATTGCCATGTGAAGTTTCCAGTGCTGTTTCAGCGTCTTCTGCTTCAATCACCTCATACGCCTTTTGCTTCAGTGTAAACGAGACGAGCTGACGGATTGATTTCGAGTCATCGACGACCAAGATGGTAGACATCCTCACCTCCCCAAGGTTGGTTAACGTGTGTGCATCCATACCGGTTATCGGAATAGCGAAGCGATACCTGAGTATTTTTTGTCCCCGGATCCGGCCGCGAGCAGCAGGTTGGTAATAAAATCAAAAGTTCAACGTTCAATGTTTCCTGAACCCTGAACCTTAAACCTTGAACCTTAAACCTTGAACCTTAAACTTTATTTATTTTACGACCCAATCGCCCTGATACACAGGGCCATCAGCATGCCCGGGACAAATCCCAGCAACAACAGGCTGATACCATTCAGACTCAGGATCATGCGCATCTCCGGTGAGGCCTTGAGCGCTGTCATCTGTTCGGGTTTGTCAAAGTACATGAGTTTTACAATCCGCAGGTAATAGTAGGCGCCGATAACGGAAAGCATAAAGGCCAGCACCGCCAGCCAGACATAACCGTTGGCGATGACCTCCTTAAACACAAACCACTTGGCCCAGAATCCGGCAAAGGGAGGAATGCCCGCCATGGAAAACATCAGGATCAGCATAATGAAGGCGAACCACGGACTGCGCTCGGACAGGCCCTTGAAGTCATCCAGGTTATCGGCTTCATAGCCGTTGCGTCCCAGCAGGATCACCATACCGAAGGCCCCCATACTCATGATGGCATAGATGATCACATAGAACATTGAACCCGCGTAACCGGACTGCGTACCTGAGATCAGACCCAATAACAGAAACCCCATATGCGCGATGGTGGAATAGGCAAGCATCCGTTTTATATTGCCCTGCGATATGGCAATGATATTTCCCGCCGCCATGGACAACACCGATAAAATAATCAACATCTCCTGCCAATCCCCCGCCAGAGGCGCCATGCCATCCACCAATAGACGAACAGCCATGGCGAAGGCGGCGATCTTGGGGGCGGTGCTGATGAACAGGGTAACCGAGGTGGGAGAGCCTTCATAGACATCGGGGACCCACATGTGAAACGGCACGGCGCTCAGTTTGAATGCAATACCGACGATGACAAACACCAGGCCAAACAGGAAAAACAGGTTGGCATCACTCTGCGCAGAGATAAAAGCGGCCAATTCAGGCAATTCAAGGGTCCCGGAAATACCATACAGGATGGAAATACCATACAGCAACATACCGGAAGCCAGGGCGCCCAGGACAAAATACTTCATGGCCGCCTCCGAGGCCGTCTGGAAATCACGGTGCATGGCAACCATGGAATAGAGGGACAGGGACAATAATTCAAGCCCCAGGTAGACCGTCAACAGGCTGTTTGCCGAAATCATGATCATCATACCCAGCACCGCAAACAGGCCGAGTACAAAATATTCACCTTTAATCAGCTCATGTTCTTTCAGGTAATCGTAGGAATAAAAGAAAACAACAAGCGTAATCATGCATACGGCCACCTTAAGCACCGCGCTCATGGGATCACTGATGAAGTTGCCACTGAATGCCTGTGTTGATGTATGCGGATAGATCGACAATAGCAAAGCGATGACGACAACTAGCGTCACTTGTGCCAGCCAATAGGTAAAATATCTGTCCCGGCCGGTAGAGAAAGTATCGGCCACCAGAATAACAGAGGCGAGCGCCAGCAGGGTGATCTCAGGCATCAACAAAACAAGTTCCGATGTTATGGTCATGTCTACCCCAGTTTCGATTGAAGCATTTGTGCAAAAAGATGTTCTATCGACGGATGCATGATGTCAAAAATCGGCGCAGGCCAGACGCCGAACAGCAGCACAACAATGGCCAACAGGCCGAGGACCAGTGCCTCACGTGGTGAGATATCGATGAGTTCAGCGACGCGTTCATTGGCCACTTCACCAAAAATAACACGCTTATACAGCCACAGAGTGTAGCTCGCACCCAGGATCATGATGCTCGCTGCAAGAAATGCTATCCAGACATTCGCCTGAAAGCTGCTGAGTATCACCAGGAATTCTCCCACAAACCCCGAGGTCCCCGGCAGACCGGAGTTTGCCATGGCAAACAGCATCATCAATACCGCAAACCAGGGCATGGTATTCGCCACGCCGCCATAGTCATTAATCTCCCTGCTATGCAGCCTGTCATACAAGACACCGACACACAGGAACAGAGCAGCGGAGATAAAACCGTGGGAGATCATCTGCATCAGGCCGCCCTCGATACCCATTATGGCCCCGTCAGCCGAAGCGGTGTTGTGATAGATGGCAAACCCGATAAAAAAACCCAGAGTGACAAAGCCCATGTGCGAAATGGAAGAGTAGGCGATGAGCTTTTTCATGTCCTGCTGCACCAGGGCGACAAAACCGATGTAGACGATTGCGATCAGCGATAAAGTGATCATTAAACCGCCAAGTGCGAAACTTGCATCGGGGGTAATGGGCAAGCTGAAGCGCAGGAACCCGTACCCCCCCATTTTCAACATAATGGCGGCAAGTATCACGGAACCACCCGTAGGCGCCTCCACATGGGCATCGGGCAGCCAGGTGTGGACCGGCCACATGGGCACCTTGACGGAGAAGGCAAGCAGAAAGGCAATGAAAATAGACGTCTGCACCGGCAATGACAACGGCAATTCATGCAGATCCGGGATGTAAAAGCTGCCTCCCCTGGAATATAAGTACAACAGGGCAATCAGCATAAAGACCGAACCCAGAAGGGTATACAGGAAAAACTTGATGGTAGCGTACACCCGCCGGGGACCGC
Organism: Gammaproteobacteria bacterium; assembly: GCA_046757565.1. GTDB lineage: Bacteria > Pseudomonadota > Gammaproteobacteria > Eutrophobiales > Eutrophobiaceae > JBHHYN01. Next base: position 10,650 of record JBHHYN010000043.1, read on the forward strand.
CCCATACGCCGATGATCAGGAACATGGGTATCAACATGGCTTCCCAGAAAAAGTAGAACAGTATCGCGTCCATGGAGGCGAAGACACCAATCATCAGGCCTTCCATGATCAGAAACGCCGCCATGTATTGGGAGATACGGGTCTCGATGACCTCCCAGCCCGCTAATACGACGAGTACCGTCGTAAACGTGGTCAAGACGATAAGCGGCAGGGAAATACCGTCGATGCCAAGATGATAATAGATGTTGAATGTCTTGATCCAGACAACCTTTTCCACAAACTGAAGGGAATAGGCCGAGCTGTCAAACTGTACAACAAGCAGGGCCGAAAAAACAAACGTTAAAACAGACACCGCAAGCGAGAAATACTTGACGGTCTGTTCCTGCCTGTCACCGGCATACAGCACCCAGATACCCCCCAGGATCGGCGCCCAGGTGACCAGACTCAATAATGGTAAATGCTCAAACATTCTTTATTAATATAAAAACCACAGAGGCACAAAGAACACAGAGAAAAAAATAATAAAATATTTTTAATACCTCCCGTATTCTTCGTATCTTCAGTATTTAATATAAAATTCCATGGACGAAGATCCCTAACAGGAACAACAGTCCGAGGATCATGGCAAAGGCATAATCATAGAGATAACCGGATTGTATGGTACGGATGACACCGGAAAACCAGCGCACAGTCAGGGCCGCGCCGTTGACAAAGAAATCGTCAATGACCCTGACATCACCGATTCGCCACATCAGGCGGCCGATGCCCCTGGCGCCTCCGGCAAATACCGCCTGGTTAAAATCATCGAACCCGTATTTATTCACCAGGACCTGATAGATTAGTTTAAACTGTTCCGCCAGCAACGCAGGCACCCGGGTAAATTTGATATACAAGACCCAGGCTATTACGACACCGGTCAAGGCAATATAGACGGGTAATTCCGTAAAGGCGTGTAGAAAAAGCCTGCCTGCGCCCTCGAATTCCCAGCCCATATCCGAGAGCACATCATGTGCCGGCGCCACATAGATGGCATCCATAAAGTAACCGTCAAACAACATAGGACCAACCAAATACCAGCCAATGATTAAGGAAGGGATGGCCAGCATCAGCAGTGGCACAGTCACGACCGCAGGTGTCTCATGCAGATGTTCCCAGGTCTCCTTGTCCATGCGCTCCCTGCCGTGAAAAGTCAGGAAAAACAGACGGAAGGTATACAGGGCCGTGATGAACACACCGGAAAGCACGGCAATATAGGCAAAGCCCGCAGCAGCCAGGTGGGAGTGATGCACCGCCTCGATGATGGCATCCTTGGAAAAAAACCCCGCCGTCCCAGGGAAAGCAATCAAGGCCAGTGATCCCACCAGACAGGTAATCCATGTGATCGGCATATAGCGATAAAGGCCACCCATCTTTCGCATGTCCTGCTCATGGTGCATGGCGATGATCACCGAACCCGCTGCCAGGAACAACAACGCCTTGAAGAATGCATGGGTCACCAGATGGAAAATCGCGGCGGAGTAGGCGGACGCCCCCAGGGCAACGGTCATATATCCCAGTTGCGACAGGGTCGAATAAGCAATCACCCGTTTAATATCGTGCTGGACGAGTCCTACCAGACCCATAAAGAATGCGGTGATGGCGCCGACGATGAGGACCATATTCAAGGCGGTCTCGGACAATTCATACAGGGGGGACATGCGCGCCACCATAAAGATGCCGGCTGTTACCATGGTCGCCGCATGGATCAGGGCGGAGATCGGGGTCGGGCCCTCCATGGAATCGGGCAGCCAGACATGCAATGGCACCTGTGCGGATTTGCCCATGGCGCCGATAAACAGACAGATGCAGATCACCGACATGAGCAGCCATTGTTTACCTTCGAAGATCTCTATGGTCTCATTGGCCAGCATCGGCGCCTGTTGAAATACGGCGGCATAATCAAGCGTGTGGAAATACATCAACACCGCGGCAATCCCAAGCATGAATCCGAAATCGCCAACACGATTCACCAGGAACGCCTTGAGGCTGGCAAAGATCGCGGATTCCCGCTTGAACCAGAAACCGATCAGGAGATAGGAAACCAGGCCAACACCTTCCCAGCCAAAGAACAGTTGCAAGAAGTTATTGGACATAACCAGCATCAACATGAAGAAGGTGAAAAGGGACATATAACTGAAGAACCGCTGATAACCCGGATCATCCTGCATGTAGCCGATGGTATAGATATGAATCATCCAGGAAACAAAGGTCACCACCACCATCATTGTGACCGATAACCTGTCAATCAAAAAGCCTGATTCCATGCTAAGATTACCGCTGCTGAGCCAGACAAATAACGCCTGGTTATAGACCTCTGCCCCGTCAAACACGACATCTTTGTAAACAACCAGGGACAGGAGAAAGGAGATGCCTACTCCGATAATCGTAATCCAGTGGGCGCCACCGCGACCAATCACACGGCCGAACAGACCGGCAATCACAGACCCTGTCAACGGCGCAAGGACAATAGCCAGGTATAGCGATTCCATGTTATCGAACATAATCAGCCCTTCAGCGTATCCAGTTCCTTGACGTTGATGGTATTGCGACCACGGAAGAGCACGATCAGTATGGCCAGACCGATGGCCGATTCCGCCGCCGCAACCGTCAGGATAAAAAATACAAACACCTGTCCCTTGATATCACCGAGAAAATGGGAGAAAGCGATAAAATTCATGTTCACCGAAAGCAGCATAAGCTCTATGCACATGAGCAGGATAATGACATTCTTGCGGTTGATAAAAATACCTGCCACGCTGATGCAAAACAGGATGGCGGCAAGAATTAAGACGTCAGACAAAATTAACATGGTTGGTTTATGGTTCATGGTTCATGGTTCATAGTTCATGGTTCATGGTTCATGGTTCGAACTTTGAACTTTGAACCTTGAACCTTGAACATCACCCCTTCTCCGCCTTCATCTTCACCAGCCGCACCCTCTCTTCCGGCTTCACAGCTATCTGCTCCTGTGGATCGGGTGTCTTCGGATTTCTGGGTTTACCCATGGTCAGGGCAATCGCCGCAACGATTGCCACCAGCAGGATCGCCCCGGCGATCTCGAACGGATAGAGGTACTGCGTATACAGCATCGTTCCGAGTTCCCGGGTATTGTTATATTCCGGACCATGCAGGGAAGCCGAGTATGACCGGGCCGTATCGAAGTAGCCGGAACCGATGATTAATGCCATCGATATAACCATTAAAAGAGCCACAACAATACCCACAGGCAGGAACCTGGCAAACCCTTCCCGCAGTGGTGTCAGGTTTATATCAAGCATCATGACAACGAACAGAAACAGCACCATGACAGCGCCCACGTAGACCAGAACCAATGCGATAGCCAGAAATTCCGCCTCCAGCAATAACCAGATGGCGGCGCTGCAAAAAAACGACAATACCAGAAACAGCGCCGCATGCACGGGATTACGCACACTGATTACCATGCCTGCAGAGAGAATCAACGCGACTGCAAAAAAATAAAATATGCTCTGTTCCAACATTTTTTGTTCTTTGTTCTTTGTTCTTTAGTCATTGGTCCTTGGTCAGTTGTCATTTGTATGTTTTATAATATTAGTTCTCTATTAACTACTGACCAGTGACAAATGACTATCTATAAATGGCTTCTTTGGCACGGTCTTCTTCCAGTTGTTGTTCATACCTGTCTCCTACCTCAAGTAACTTCTCCTTGGTCATGAGCAGATCACCGCGCTTTTCTCCGTGGTATTCAAAAATCCTTGTCTCGACAATAGAATCAACCGGGCACGACTCTTCACAAAAACCACAATAGATACACTTGGTAAGATCGATATCATAACGCGTCGTCCGCCGGGAGCCGTCTTCCCGCTGCTCCGATTCAATGGTTATCGCCAGGGCCGGGCAAACTGCCTCACACAACTTACAGGCGATGCAGCGTTCCTCACCGTTTGGATAGCGGCGCAGGGCATGTAACCCGCGAAACCGGGGTGACTGCGGTGTTTTCTCTTCCGGGTACTGAACAGTAACCTTGCGTCTGAACAGATACCTGCCGGTGAGATGCAATCCCTTGAACAGCTCCCATAACATCAGGCTTTGAAAATAGTTCTTTATCGCTTGCATATCGTTTATGTATCGTCAGTTGTGCTTTGTCAGTTGCCAAAAAAGCGTGTGTCGATTTTAATGAGCAGTCAAGTCCTTTATATACTGCATCCGGACCAAGAACCACTGACCAATAACATCTTCTAATCAAACCACGGTGGCACTTCACCCACCACGAGAACCGCCGCGACAATTAACCACACAATTGTAATTGGAATAAACACCTTCCAGCCCAGACGCATGATCTGGTCGTAGCGGTATCTCGGAAACGTGGCGCGAAACCATAGAAATAAAAACAGAAAAAACGATGCTTTCAGAAGCAACCAGATGATATTTGGCTCGCCAATGACCGGAATACCCTCAAATGGCGATAACCATCCGCCAAAGAACATAAGCGCCGTCAGGGTAGAGATAAGAATCATGTTGGCGTATTCCGCCATGAAGAAGATCGAAAACGCCATGCCTCCATATTCGACATGAAATCCCGCTACAATCTCCGACTCACCTTCCGCCATATCGAAGGGCGCGCGGTTGGTCTCCGCGACGCCTGATATAAAGTAGACGACGACGAGTGGCAGCAACGGCAGCCAGAACCAGTGAATGATGCTGCCGTCCTGGGCGCGGATGATATCTCCCAGATTCAAACTGCCGGCGGCGATGAGCACTCCGACCAAGGCAAATCCCATGGCGATCTCATAGGCGACGATCTGCGCCGCAGAACGCATCGCACCGAGAAAGGCATATTTTGAGTTGGATGCCCAGCCAGCAATGATCACGCCATAGACGGCGAGGGAGGTCAGCGCCAGTATATATAACAAGCCGGCATTAATATTCGACAGGACCATGACATCATCAAACGGGATCACGGCCCAGGCTGCCAGCGCCGGCCCAATGGATAGTATCGGCGCCATGATGAACAGCCTTTTGTTTGCGCCGGTGGGAATAATGATCTCCTTGAAAATCAATTTAACCGCATCGGCAATGGGTTGTAACCAGCCGCGCGGACCGACCCGGTTCGGTCCGATCCGGGACTGCATATAACCGATCACCTTGCGTTCCGCATAGGTGGTATAGGCAACCGCCAGCAGCAGCGGCACCAGGATGGCGATAATCTTGGTCAACGCATCCAGTGTATACACAGCATAGCCGTCATACGGCGTGGCGAACAGCAAGCCGGCGAGTGGCCCCCATACGCTGTCTCTCAATAATTCAAACATTCAGTCTGGTCCTATCCGGCCTGTTCCAGTGAGATATCACCGAACCATGGTCCCAATCCCTGGCTGTCCGGATGGGCGGCATGGATCAGGACCGTGTTGGGCGGCAGCCGGTCATCGATAACCACAGGCAATACTCGTTCTGTTCCATTTTGTCTTACCCGGATATTGCCCCTGCCGGACAAACCCGCTGCCCTGGCGGATCGTTTACTGATGTGTACCTTCCCATCCGCAACGTCCGTGGTGTGCTGCAATGCCGGAGCACGCCGCACCAGGGGATCGGCGGAATTCATCGGTACATCAGTAATTCGCTGCATGGCATCTTTCGCCGGCACCAGTGAAGCGGGTGTTTGCCAGGCGCCAAGGTTTTCCGGTTTAACCCGGTCACAGGCGACCTTTATTTCATCACTTATCTCCATCACGCTAGTGTAGTCAAACTGGTCCAGTTCAAAGCTGTTTCCCAGGACCCGCAGGACTTTCCAGGCAGGGCGCGCTTCACCAGGGGCGGGAACGACTCTTGAGAAAGACTGTTGAACGCCTTCCATATTGATGTAAGACCCCGCATTTTCCGCGTACTGTGCAATTGGCAACAGAATATCGGCATACTCTTCCATCCTCTCCGTTTTATACGGGGTCAACGCAATAACACAGGCCGCTGCCTGCAACGCCTGCAGTGCCAGGTGGCCGTCCCAACAATCCAACTCCGGCTCGATATTGAGCAACAGATAGGCGGACAGTTGCTGCTCCAGCATGGCCTGGGTATCCAGCCCGGCGCCTTCTCCGGCAACCCCCGCGGCTACTCGATGGGGCACGGCGCCGGCCAACCAGGCCCCTGCCGTATTGGCGGCCTCACCCAGATAACCAAAGCTTGAGCCGGTAAGTGTTGCGATCATCCCGGCAAGATAACGGATCACAGAGAATTGGGTATGGGCCATGGCCAGATTTCCCAGTAAGACGGAGCAGTTGTCCGCGGCGCTGAGTTTTTCTGCGATTTGCCGTTGTCTCTTATCGGACCGGAATGCGCTGGTGAGCCGTTGAATCTCACCGTCCGGGTCGGATCCGGTCGATTTGAGCAACGCCTTGACAATGCCGGCAAGCATCCCCAGCAGTTCGCCGGGAGGGATGATCGCCTTGATGCCGATATCAAAATTAAACGCATAATCCACTGGATTGATGAACATGATATCCGCGCCAGAGAGTGCCGCTTTGCGTAAGCGGTGGTTGATAATCGGTTGCTGCTTGCGCGGGTAGCCACCGATGACTAACGCTGCATCAAGCTGCTGTAACTCCACGATGGTCTGACCCAACCAGGGAAACACCGGGGCAGTCTCCTGATCGCTGAAATCCCCTTGTTGCAGGCGATGATCGATATTATTGGAACCTACTCCCCGAACGAACTTTTGTAGAAGATAAAGCTCTTCTGTGGTACAGGTGGCGGAAGCCAGTGCGCCAATCCGGTCATCAGGGCCTTCGCTGGAGACAATAGTGCCAAGACGCGCCTTGATGGCCTGAAATGCCGTTTCCCAATCCACCTCCTGCCAGGCGCCGTCCTGTTTGAGCATGGGGACAAGCAACCGATCCCCGCTGTAGAGCCCTTCATAGCTGAAACGGTCCCGATCGGACAGCCAGATTTCATTAATCGCTTCGTTATCAGCGGGCACGACGCGTTTCACCCGGTTGGCCGCTACGTGGAAATGTATGTTTGAGCCGACCGGATCATGGGGTGCTATACCATTGTGCTGGGTAATCTCCCAGGTACGGGCCGAAAAGCGGAACGGTTTCGAGGTCAATGCCCCGACGGGACACAGATCGATAATATTGCCTGACATTTCGGAAGCCATACTCTTTTCTATATAAGTGCCGATCTGCATATGTTCACCGCGCCCGGTTGCCCCCAGTTCTCTCATCCCGGCTATCTCCTCCCCGAAACGGATGCAGCGTGTACAGTGGATGCAGCGCGTCATATCGGTCTGCACCAGTGGCCCGATATTTTTATCCTTGACGACACGTTTCCTTTCCTGATAGCGGGAGACAGCTTTGCCATACCCCATAGCCAGGTCCTGTAATTCACATTCACCGCCCTGGTCGCAGATCGGGCAATCGAGGGGATGATTGATCAACAGAAATTCCATGACCGATTTTTGCGCTTCCAGGGCCTGGGGACTTTTGCTGAAGACTTTCATGCCATCCATCACCGGTGTTGCGCACGCAGGCAGGGGTTTCGGCGCCTTTTCCACCTCGACCAGACACATACGGCAATTGGCGGCCACCGAGAGTTTCTTGTGGTAACAGAAACGCGGGACGTAGATATCGTTGGCGTCCGTCACCTCGATCAGCATCTGCCCCTTGCGCGCCTGCAAGGATTTGCCGTCCACTTCAATGGTGATTACGTCGTCACTTGTCATTTTTTACTTGTCACTTGTTACTTGTTTATCATGCTGCTTCATTTTTTATTTCATCAATGATGCTACGGCCATTGTTTTCAATCATGTATTCAAACTCATGCCGGTAATGTCTGAGGATACCCTGTACGGGCCATGCGGCGGCATCACCCAGCGCGCAGATGGTGTGGCCTTCAATCTTTTTCGATACATCAACCAGCTTGTCCAGATCCGCATGGTTCCCCTTACCGTCGAGAATACGTGTGATCATGCGGTACAACCAACCGGTGCCTTCCCTGCAGGGTGTGCACTGACCACAGGACTCGGAATAATAGAAACGCGATATCCGCTGTAGCATCCGCACCATACAGGTCGTTTCATCCATCACCACCACAGCACCGGAACCCAGTAGCGATCCGGCCTTCTGGACGGAGTTATAATCCATATTAACCTGCAGCATAATCTCACCGGGCAATACGGGGACGGAGGAGCCTCCCGGTATAACGGCCTTCAACGTATGGCCTTCCCGGACCCCCCCTGCCAGCTCCAGCAGATCCTTGAATGGCGTACCCATTGGCACTTCAAAATTCCCCGGACGGTTGACGTGGCCGCTGACGGAAAAGCATTTGGTGCCGCCGCTGTTCTCCACGCCGAGGTCCGCAAACCACTTGCCACCATTGCGGACAATGCTGGGGATGGAACTGAAGGTCTCGGTGTTATTGATGGTGGTCGGCCGGCCATAAAGCCCGTAATTAGCCGGGAACGGCGGTTTGAACCGGGGCATGCCTTTCTTGCCCTCAAGCGACTCCAGCAGCGCAGTCTCTTCACCGCAGATATAGGCGCCGGCGCCGAGACTGGCACAAATATCGATATCAATCCCGGACCCCATGATATCATGCCCGAGGTAACCCGCGGCATAGGCCTCTCGCAGGGCATTTTCAAAGCGACTGTAGGGCTCATCAATAAATTCACCACGGATGTAGTTATACGCCACCGTTGCACCCATGGCATAACAGGCGATGGCCAGGCCCTCTACCAGCGCATGGGGATTGAAGCGCAGGATGTCCCGGTCTTTACAGGTGCCCGGTTCGCTTTCATCGGAATTACAGACGACATACTTCTGTCCCTTGATATTGGGGGAGGACATGAAACTCCATTTCAGGCCGGCCGGAAAACCGGCGCCGCCGCGGCCACGCAGACCGGAACTTTTTACCTCGTCAACTATCTGCTCCGGCGGGCGTTTTTCCCGAAGGACATCTTTCCACGCCTCGTAACCACTGACCCGGTAATAATTCTCCAGGGTCCACGGCTGCTCGAATTGCAGGGTCGCGTAACAAACCTGATTAAGCTTGATAGCAGCCATTACTCCAATCCATCCAGGATCTCATCGATCTTTTCTTTAGTAAGGCGCTCGTAATATTTATGGTCAACCATCATCATCGGACCGCCGCAGCAGGCGGCCAGGCACTCCTCTTCCTGTTTGAGATAAAAACGGCCGTCGCTGGTCGATTCACCCGTCCTGATGCCGAGTTTGTTCTCGATATATGTGACGATGTCATCTGCGCCGCAGAGCATACAGGAGATATTGGTACAGACGGAAATACTGTGGCGTCCTACCGGTTTCGTCTCCAGCATGGAATAGAATGAAGCGACTTCATATACGGCAATCGGCGGCATATCCAGATAACCGGCCACTGCGTCCATGAGTTGTTCGGTCAAATAGCCTCCGTTTTCATGCTGCACCTCCCGCAAGGCCGCCAGCACTGTCGACTGTTTATGTTCCGGCGGATACTTCTTTAACCAGAGGTCGATCTCGGCCTTTGCATGCTCAGACAATATGTTTTTCGTATCTTGATTCATTCTTTATTCAGGGTTCAGGGTTCAGGGTTCA
>JBHHYN010000044.1:0-20119 GCA_046757565.1 Gammaproteobacteria bacterium
TCTCTAATATAATCTGGAAAACCGATGAAAATAGTTGTTCCTGTTAAACGGGTTATTGACGCCAACATCAGGGTACGTGTCAAGAGTGACGCTACCGGTGTTGAGACAACCAATGTAAAAATGTCCATGAACCCGTTCTGCGAAATCGCAATTGAAGAAGCAGTCCGCATGAAGGAGGCCGGCAATGCCGAAGAGATCATCGCCGTCTCCATAGGCACGAACCTGTGTCAGGATGTCCTCAGGACCGCTCTCGCCATGGGTGCAGACCGGGCCATCCTTATCGAGTCCGGGAGCAACATTCAACCACTGGCCGTTGCCAAGCTGATCAAAGCGGTGGTGGAAAAAGAGTCGCCGGAGCTGGTTATTCTCGGCAAGCAGGGCATCGATGATGATAATAATCAGACAGGCCAGATGTTGGCCGCGTTGCTCGGCTGGCCGCAGGGGACCTTCGCTTCCAAAGTCGTTCCCGGCAGCGGAAAGATTGAGGTGACACGGGAGATCGATGGGGGGCTGGAGACCCTGTCCCTGCAGTTACCCGCTATTATCACTACCGATCTCCGGCTGAACGAACCGCGTTATATAAAACTGCCGAATATTATGAAGGCAAAAAAGAAACCGCTGGACATCCTTACTCCCGAGCAACTCGGCATTGACGTCACCCCGAGGCTAAAGACCCTGAAAGTCGAAGCGCCGGCAGGACGTGCTGCCGGGATATTGGTGAGCGATGTTGAAGAATTAATGGACAAGCTCAAAAACGAAGCCAGGGTGATATGAGATGAGTATTCTTGTCATTGCCGAACACGATAATGAGGCGATAAAACCCTCGACGTTGAATACAATCACGGCTGCCGGACAGCTTGGCGATGAGGTTCTTCTCCTGGTGGCGGGCCACAACTGTAAGGATGTTGCCACGGCGGCCTCGAGGATCTCCGGGGTATCGAAAGTGTTGCACGCCGATTCGGAATATTATGAGCATCATCTTGCCGAGGAGCTGGCACCACTGGTGGTCTCCGCAGCCGGGGATGCCAGTCACATCCTGGCGCCTGCTTCCACCTTCGGTAAAAACCTGTTGCCGCGTGTCGCCGCCATGATGGACGTGGCTGCGATTTCCGATATTATAAAAATAATGGAGGGCGATACCTTCGTGCGCCCCATCTATGCGGGGAATGCCCTGGCGACCGTACAAAGCAGTGATCCGGTAAAAGCCATTACTGTGCGAACAACCGCCTTTGACGCTGCTGAGTCAGATGGGGAACCCGTCACCATTGAATCCATCAGCGCCCCCCCTGCCTCAGGTATCTCCTCGTTCGTCGGTCAGGAATTGACAAAATCGGAACGGCCTGAACTCACCACCGCCAGGGTTGTTATATCCGGCGGCAGGGGATTTGGTAGCGCGGAAAACTTTAAAATGCTGGAAGAGATTGCCGACAAGCTCGGCGCCGCTATCGGTGCTTCACGTGCGGCCGTGGACGCGGGTTTCATCCCTAATGATTACCAGGTTGGGCAAACCGGGAAAATTGTCGCGCCCGAACTGTACATCGCTATCGGAATTTCCGGGGCCATCCAGCACCTTGCCGGCATGAAAGAGAGTAAAGTTATCGTCGCCATTAACAAGGATGAAGAGGCCCCTATCTTTGAGATTGCGGACTATGGACTCGTCACCGATCTTTTCAAGTTCCTGCCCGAGTTCTCCGCCGCACTTGATAAATTATGACAGGCTGGGAATATTCCGGGTAACTGGATAAACAAACCTTGATAGCAGACGGACCCTGATCTGAACTGCCGGGACATACCCTGATAACACACCCTGTTACGCAAGGTATTTTCCCCGGCACAAGCTTCCGTAAAATACCATAAATATTCGTTGCAATTTATGCAGGGCAAACATAACGCACACCACAATCCGGCAATGGGCATTTTCTTTATGCTGCTTGCCACAGTGCTTTTCTCCGCATCGGATGCCCTGGGTAAATTGTTGACCGGTATCTACCCGGTTGTCCAGGTGACCTGGATACGGAGTGTCCTGGGGCTGTTGTTTATCGGGTCCTACGCCATAACAACCAAACGAACGGGACAATTAATAACCGGTAAACACGGTTGGCATCTGCTCCGGAGTCTTCTCAGCACTCTGCTATTACTGGGAATATTTTTCAGTTTGAAACACATTCCCCTGGCCGAGGTGGTCTCGATTGCGTTTTCGACCCCGTTCATCGTTGCCCTGTTATCACCGGCGTTTGTGCATGAAAAGGTGTCGATGCAGTCATGGATAGCGATTGCAACAGGGTTTACCGGCATATTGATCATTGTCAGGCCCACCCCCGATCATTTTCATATCGCCCATCTTGTGATGCTGGGTTTTGCAACATCGGCAGCGCTACTGATATTGACGGCCCGGCGGCTTGCTTTAACCGAATCTGCGGTTTCGCTTAATTTCTACCTCTATCCCGTTACCATCATCATCACTTCCTTCTGGGCACACGCTGTATGGGTCATGCCGACAATCACTGACTGGTTACTGTTTGTCTGTCTCGGCTTTTTTGCCACCTCGGCATTAGGCTGTATCATTCAGGCAATGCGTTATGCGAGACCTGCAGTGGTGGCGCCCATCGATTACGTCAGAATAATCTGGACGATAATAGTGGGTTATCTGTTCTGGCATGAGATTCCAGATCCGGTTACCTGGATTGGAATCGCCATTATTGTTATCAGCGGGATATACATAGTCAGCCATGGAAGAACCGTGCCCGAGGTCGGCGTCGATCAAACCCCGCTTGATGATGAAGGAATCGCTGTCATTGCCTCCAGTGGGAATAATCTTTCAGGAACGGATGACTAAAGAATCACCTCAATCAAATTAGGCCCCTGTTCGGCCAGGAATGATCCCAGATAACGGTTGAATTCATCAAGGGTAGTAACCTGATGTGCCGGGACACCCATGCCTTCCGCGAGTTTAACCCAATCGATGTCAGGACGATCGATTGCCAGCATATTGCCGGCTTTTTCCCCCGGATTACCGGCATTCAGCCGTTCGAATTCGATGTTGAGTATACGATACTGCCTGTTTGCAAAAATAACAGTGGTTACATCCAGTTGCTCGCGTGCCTGCGTCCATAAAGCCTGCAGGGTATACATGCCACTGCCATCCGCCTGTAAACAAAGGACCTTGCGGTCCGGGCAGGCGATTGCTGCTCCCGTCGCCATGGGCAACCCCTGACCGACTGCACCACCGGTGATAAACAGCCAGTCATGGGGCGCTGCACCGGCGGTGTGGGGTAGTAACGGCGCGCCGGCCGTAATGGATTCATCCGCAACGATGGCGTTTTCCGGCAATAACGACGCGACTGCGATGGCAATGGTTTCCGGCGTCAAGTCGCCTTCGGGCAACCCGGGCCTATGCAAAGGCTGCAAGACAGGCGCCTGTTTGTCGGCGCCAAGTTCCATCGCCAGACGCATTAATGCATCAATACCGTCTTCTTCGGGTTTCGCTAGTATATGCACTGCACACTCTGGCGGTATCAACCGTTCCGGTATGTCCGGATAGGCGAAGAAACCCACAGGTGGTCTTGAACCCACAATAATCAGATGCCGGGTCCCCGCCAGGGTATCGATAACCGCCTCGGGAAAATAGGGTAAGCGTTCGATGGGGGCCCTGCCCGCACCCCGTTGCAGGCGCGTATTGAATGTATCGCAGAAAACACGTGCATGGGTCCTGTTTATAATACGGCTCGCCAGTTCCAGACCCTGTGCACGCAATACATGACCGGTCATGAGTAAAATCGATGGTCCTTCCGAACGCAGTGCGGTGGCGGCCTGTTGAATTGCCATATCATCGACTTTAGCCCGTTGCGGGGGAATAACTTCAGCATCTACAGGTGCTACGGAATCTGACCAGGCGACTTCCGACGGGACAATAAGTGTTGCAATCCGGCCCGGCGGTTGCAGCGCCGCGTGAATCGCCGCAACGGTACTACCGGGGACAGATTTGGGATCAGACAGCTCATGAATCCATCCGGATACCGGCCTGGCATAAGTGGCGATGTCGGATGTCAGCGGGGCATCGCACTGTTTGTGATAGGTGGCGTGATCTCCGACGATATTGACAACGGGGACACGCGCACGCATGGCATTATGAAAATTTGCGAGCCCGTTCGCCAGCCCGGGACCCAGATGCAGCAGGGTCGCTGCAGGTTTGTCCGTCATCCTGGCATAACCATCCGCTGCACCCGAAACGACTCCTTCAAACAGTCCCAGCACACAACGCATCTCCGGTACGCGATCAAACGCTGCCACGAATTGCATCTCCGAGGTGCCGGGATTGGTCAGGCATACATCGACGCCACCCCTCACCAGTGTGCGTAACAGACTCTCTGCACCGTTCATCAGGCCGTTACCGCCTTAAAATCTGATTTAGATGTATTGGGGATCACTGCTGTCCCGTTAACATTTTTCGTCATGCCGGAAACCGCAAAGCGGTTATCCGGTATCCATGCAAGTGCTTGAAATCGCCGGGTTCCGGATGAGTGCGGAGTTTATACCCGGATGGGTGCACTTTCCGGAAAGACGGCGCTCGTTATTCATTTTCATGTCTCGAACCTTGATACAATACGCATAATCAATGACATCAAGGCATTTAGGTCCTGGTAGTTATTCTTAACGGGACAGCAGTGATTGGGGATAGTGGGTTAAACGGGACTTCCCTGACTCGCAAATAACTCTTTTATGGGCACGGCCGCATCGGCCAGCCTGTCTTTATCCACGACTACTTTTTCCGTAATCAGGCGTTTCCCCATCATGAATTCCGCCGGTTTGTTCACTGCATCGACAGCAATAATAATACCGTCCTTTAAATAAAAAGCGGCAAAACTGCGACTGTTTGCACGATCCCCGCGGGTAATAATTTCATCATAGCCCTGTGACAGACCGGCGATCTGCAATTTCAGATCGTATTGATCGGACCAGAACCAGGGCAGGGCCGTATAGGCCTTTTCCGCTCCACAGATCGTCAAGGCAGCAGTCCTGGCCTGATCGGTGGCATTCTGTACAGACTCCAGGCGCAACCACCTGTCATAGATTGTATTGTAATGATAGGTACAGTCACCGGCGGCAACGATATCCGCATCGGAAGTCCTGGCAAATTCATCGACGACGATACCGTTATCCGTATCCAGTCCTGCGTCATGCGCCAGTTCGGTATTCGGCACAATCCCTACACCGATGATCACCAGATCCGCGTCATGGTTACTGCCATCATTGCAGATAACCCGTTGCACCCGGCCATTACCCTCAAAGGCCTCAACCCCCACACCACAGAGAATGTTGACTCCCTCTTCGTTATGGATGCGGGTGTAAAATTCGGAGAGTTCCGGGGCAGTGACCCGCTGCAGGACGCGGTCCATCATCTCTATGACAGTGACATCCATTCCCAGCTTATTCAGGACTGCCGCAGTCTCCAGGCCAATATAGCCACCACCGACAATCACGGCCCTGCTCCCCGCTGCGATTTTCGTTTTAATCTGCTCGGTATCGTTAATCTCTCTCAGGTAATAAACCCCGGGCAGATTAACGCCGGGCAGTTCGACCCTGCGTACCCGTGATCCCACTGTCAGGGCAAGTTTGTCATAACCCAATGTTTTACCATTGTCGAGTTTGATCTGTTTATTATCGGGCTCAATGGCTTCTACATGTGTATTCAACATCAATTCAATGGCGGCCTTCTCATACACCGATGCCGGGCGGATATAGATATCGTCAATGCTCTCTTCCCCCGCCAGGAATGTCTTGGATAAAGGCGGCCGGTGGTAGGGAATATAGGCTTCATCGCTAATCACCAGGATGCGCCCTTCCCAGCCCTTTTGCCGGATTGTCGGCGCCAACAGAGCGGCGGCATGACTGCCGCCAATAATAATGCAGGTTTGACTCATTGAATTACTCCTCTCTCATTATCTCTTTTCCGGAAGCGCCGGACCTGTATGCACTACCGGTCAGGCACGGGCGATAACGGTGATGCTCGGAAGGAGGCCTGTGAACAGGCCTTGTTCGCTGAGCGCTGCCAACCTCTCCCACCATTGCCGGCAGGTCTGTTCGTTTGCCGCACCCTGCGTGATCGCTCGCCGGCAGCCGCGTTCAAGGCCGAGGAGCATGGCGAGGTCGGAAAAGTCGGTATTGCGGTGCAGCTCGTCCAGCACCTCGGCAACAGACAAGTCCGCGCTGCGCACCCGTCGCACCAGCTCGCGACCCATTCCCGGATGCGCAGCCGCCGAAACGGTCTCGTGCAGGATCATGGAAGTAAACCCGGGGTCCTCGGGATCGTCGATGAGCACGCCTGCGTAGTCGAGTTCGGCAATCACCGCCGTGCCACCGGCGCGCAGCACGCGCCTGCATTCATGCAAGGCGAGGCCGGGATCCGGGATATGGACGAGGGTCCGTTCCACCCACACGGCGTCGAACGCACCGTCGTCGAAGGGAAGCTCCTGCGCGTCGGCGCTCTCGAAGGAGACGCTCTTTGCCGTGGTGCGCCCTCTGGCAGCCGCGATCATGCCCGCGTCGATATCGATGCCGGTCACATGGCCGCCGTGCCCCACCATCCCGGCGAGCAGCTTCGTGTTGCTCCCAATGCCGCAGCCGATATCGAGGATCGCATCGCCGGGGCCGATCCCCGCCCGCTTGGCGCGGCGCTGTGCATGCGCGCGGATTTCCGGCCGCTCGCTGACCTCGGCGAGATAGCGGATGAGGGCATCCGGATCTTCGGAACCCTGTACTTTATCGAACGATGGAATTGACATCAGTATCCTATTTTTTCAGCTCCGCCTGGCATGGAACTCGACTCCGGGGCAGGATCCTCAAACACGATCCTGTAGAGATCGGGGCGTCGGTCTTTCATTCCCCGGGCAAGATCCTCCATTCGAACATAACAGGGTTGCCGCACGCCGTGGTAGAAGCGCGGCTTGCCGCAGGCGGCGAACCTGACGTCGATGCGTTCAAAAAGCTTGACAAGGGCGGGCTCGAGTATTGCCACGAGATAGGTGATCCCGTGCTTGCGCGCCATGAGATGGATCCCACGCATCAGACCGATCGAGATCCTGGGGACTGACCGTTCCTCCCCTTCCCAGATTACCTCGGATGGGTCCTTAGCATCTTCACCGGTGTCGTTGCGGATCGCCTGTAGAAGGAAGTGCTTGGCAACGGCAAAGCGTGAGATCTCGCCCACCTTTTCAGGCGCGGGTAAGT
Organism: Gammaproteobacteria bacterium; assembly: GCA_046757565.1. Lineage (GTDB taxonomy): Bacteria > Pseudomonadota > Gammaproteobacteria > Eutrophobiales > Eutrophobiaceae > JBHHYN01. Next base: position 7,228 of record JBHHYN010000044.1, read on the forward strand.
CTTCGGCAAATGGAAGGGGCCAGCCGGCCACTTCTTCGACCGGCAGGTCCGGCCGCTCCTCACCCTCGTTGGGGAGAACGAGTCGGACCGTCCCGATCAGCTGACCGGTAGGCCGATTAAAAAGCATCGCATGAGCTGACCGGTCGTCGAAGCGGTCGAACTCACGTTCGCTCTCGGCGTGGATCTCCTCACACCAGTGGCGCTCGACGCAATAGACCTGATAGCGCAGACGCTGGCAGCGCTCAACGTCCTCCGCCGTTTCGGCCAACCTGACATCGAAGTTTTCATGGAAGACCTCGTACGAGACGCGGCTCGTGGGCGTGCCGTAACCTGTCGATTGCATTTCGTTAGTTCGATGCTCGGGCATAAAGGTCCAAATCGGATGGATCATCCGCATGAAATTGTAACATGAATACAGGAAACCCTATGATTTTTGAAGCGAGGAACAGCATGAGTAATCAGAAACCCCTTAAAGCGACAGGAGCTGACCCGGCCGATATATTTCAAACACCGGCAGAGGGAAAACTCATTCCCGAACTCGGAAACAACTTTAATCAAAACGTCTCGACGCAGATTGAATTTCCAATCCCTTGACAACGTCATACACCGCCGTCGTCAGGGTGTTGAGATCATCCTCATCGATAATATATGGCGGCATGAGGTAGATCAGCCTCCCAAAAGGCCGTACCCAGACCCCGCGTTTGACAAACTCATGAGGGATTGACTGCATGTCAACCGGCTTGTCGACCTCGACCACACCGATGCCGCCCAATACACGCACATCGGATACATGCTCAAGCTCCAGGCAGCGTTCAAGTCCGGACCGTAATTGTACTTCGATTGTCCGAATACGTTCCAGCCAGGGCCGGGAGAGCAGGAGATTAATGCTGGCAAGGGCAACGGAGCAGGCCAGGGGGTTCGCCATGAATGTGGGGCCATGCATGAAGATCCCCTTGCCGTTAGCGGAGATACCCCCGGCAACCTCCGGGGTCGTCAGTGTAGCGGCCAATGACAGATACCCCCCCGTCAACGCCTTGCCGGTACACATGATGTCAGCGGCCACACCGGCATGCTCGCAGGCAAATAACCTGCCGGTACGTCCAAACCCTGTTGCAATTTCATCCAGGATTAACAACACCTGATAGTCATCGCACAACTCCCTGACCCGGCGCAGGTAGTCTGCTGAGTAAAACCACATGGCCCCGGCGCCCTGGACGATGGGTTCCAGAATGACAGCGGCGATCTCTTCATGGTGCTCACTGATAAGCGTCTTGAACGAATCAATATCATCTTCCCGCCATGGTGCGCCAAAACGGGTGCGGGGGGCGTCGGAAAAGAAGTGCTGCGTCAGCACCCCGTTAAACAAAGCATGCATCCCGGTCACGGGATCACACACTGCCATGGCCCCGAAGGTATCTCCATGATAACCCTGACGCACCGTCAGCAGTTTCTGTTTCGCCGGCCGGCCCAAGGCCGCCCAGTATTGAATAGCCATCTTGATTGCGACTTCAACGGAAACCGAACCGGAGTCGCTGAAAAATACCGTTTGCAATGGGCCCGGGGTCAACCCTGCCAGTTTTTCTGCAAGCGCCGTAGCAGGTGGGTGGGTCAGGCCGCCAAACATGACATGGGCCATGGTCTGTAATTGCTGCTCTACGGCGCTATTCAATACGGGATGGTTATAACCATGGATAGCGCACCACCAGGATGCCATACCGTCAATGAGTTCACGACCGTCTGCCAGTTTAATACGGGTGCCCGCGGCTGATACCACGGGAAACACCGGCGGGGCGTTTACCATTGAGGCATAAGGGTGCCAGACATGGGCCCGGTCAATATTCATCAACTTGTCGTATTCTGTTTTCATCCTGCTGACTGCCGCCCTCTGTAAATCTGTATCCTACACGCTTTTAGGCGTAGTAAAACAATCCGACTGGTGTCGTCAGCGGCCCATGTAAGATAAACTCCCTGCATAATCATGTAATGGGGCGATAACATTCGGAACAGATGAAATTTATCGAGATCAAACAGTTCGGTGGTCCCGACGTCATGATGTTGGCTGAGGGGGAAATACCCTCACCCGGCCCCGGACAGGTATTGATTCAGGTTGCCGCGGCCGGCGTCAACCGGCCTGATCTGTTTCAACGCCAGGGGCACTATCCTCCCCCTGCCGGCGCGTCAGACATTCCCGGGCTGGAGGTCGCCGGTGAAGTAATCAAGATCGCAGATGATGTGGAATCACCACAGGTCGGCGACGAGGTATGTGTCCTGGTTACCGGCGGCGGTTATGCCGAGTATATCATCGCAGAGGCGCCAATATGTTTGCCGGTCCCGAAAGGTTTAACCGCTGTTGAAGCGGCTGCGATACCGGAGACCTTCTTTACTGTCTGGAGTAATGTGTTTGAACGCGCAGCCTTACAGGCCGGCGAAAGTCTGCTGGTGCACGGGGGCAGCAGCGGCATCGGTACCACTGCCATTCAACTCGGCAAGGCGTTTGGGGCACGGGTATTTGCAACCGCAGGAAGTAAGGAGAAATGCGAAGCCTGCCGGCGCCTGGGCGCCATGCTTGCCATTAATTACAAGGAAAAGGACTTTGTGGCTGAATGCAAGGCGGCGACAGATGATAAAGGGATCGATGTAATCCTGGACATGGTTGCCGGCGACTATATAGGCAGAGACATCAAACTGGCGGCAGTGGAGGGCCGTATTATCATCATCGCGGGACTGCAGGGATACCGTACCGAAATCGATCTTTTTCCGTTGATGCTGAAGCGGCTCTATCTTACGGGCTCGACCTTGCGGGCCAGATCGGTGGAATTCAAGGCGGACATCGCCCGGAAACTGAAACAACATGTCTGGCCCATCCTGGAAACCGGCGAGGTAAAGCCCGTTATCTACCGGACCTTCCCCCTTGGGCAGGCCGCTGAGGCGCACCGGGTCATGGAATCCAGCCGGCATATCGGCAAAATTGTATTACTTCCTTGAATCTCCTTATAATCCCTTGCTTTTATTATGGAAAGTCTCCGCGCTACACGGCACCTTCCCGACCTGAAAATAATCCGATAGAGATAACAATAAATGGCTAAAATTAAATTCATGGCCTTCGATGGCACAGAAACTGAAATCGATGCCGATAACGGGACAAGCATCATGAGAGCAGCTGTCAATAATGGTGTGCCGGGAATTATTGCGGAGTGTGGCGGTGCGTGCTGTTGCGCTACCTGTCACGTCTATTTTGACTCCGAGTGGAGCGCGAAGCTCCCCGAGCCGCACAAGACGGAGAAAGACATGCTGGAATTTGTTATGGAACAGAAGGAGACGAGCCGCCTTGCCTGCCAGATAGAGATGAGTGACGATCTGGATGGCATAATCGTCTATACCCCTCAATCCCAGTACTAACCCGCACTGTTCCCTGAACAAAACCATGTTTCTTAATCGCGCCAACGAGATTCTTTCACCCGGTTACCTCCCCTTCGAAACCGGTTACAGACGGCTTGATGCCGTGCAGATAGAAATCGCCTGCCTGCATCGCCTGCACGGCAGCAACGGAAAGATGCTGGAGTGGTGGACAAGGCGGATAGGGATGGATGACTGGCTGGCCCGCCAGCACCCCGGCGCCCGGTTAGTGGAATGGGTCGAAAAACCGGTCGGCAATGAATACATCGGTGCGAAATACATCGTTCAGGTCGGGCATCGCAAGTGGCTTGTCAGTTACCACAGCGCTGCGGAAATGGTCGATACCTCCCTGTTCGAATCCAACCATATCACCTTTGCTACCAGCGCCAGGATTGGCTCCAAAGAGGCGCCGTACTGGGCCGGGAAATTTCTACAGGTTTGCCGCGATACGGATTTTGGTTGTGAAGTGCGCAATCGCTACTGGTTCGGTGATACCGGGCTGAAAGACAAGTCGCCCAATGCCGACAGCATTGCGCAGGTCACCGATCAGAAATTTGCCGCCGGTATGATCGCCTACGATCTGGAGGGCATGGAGAACCTGGAATCCTTCCTGCCCGATGTGTACGCAAAACGTTAAGTCATTACCGGACTTCTTATCCCTGCATTCGCTCAAGAACGAGGGCAATCCCCTGCCCCACACCGATACAGAGCGTCACCAGGGCATAGCGGCCCTCGATCCGCTCCAGTTGCCGCATTGCCGTCAACACCAGACGGATGCCGGAGGCCCCTAATGGATGACCGACCGCAATGGCGCCGCCGTTGGGATTAACACGTGCATCATCAACAGGGATGTCCAGTTGTTTCAGGCAGCCCAATACCTGGGTTGCAAAGGCCTCATTCAATTCAATAACATCCATATCGCCCAGAGAGAGACCGGACCGTTGCAACGCCTTTCGGGAAGCCGCTACCGGCCCCAGACCCATAACCCGCGGATCGACGCCGGCAACAGCTCCGGCAAGAATTCGCGCCCGGGGATTCAGGCCAAGTTTTTTTTCCATGCCGGCGTTACCCAGCAGCAAGGCGCCGGCGCCGTCATTAATACCGGAGGCATTACCCGCTGTCACCACCCCCCCTGCATACAGGGGCCTTAATGCAGCGAGTTTTTCCAGGGAAGTATCGGGCCGTGGATGTTCATCCTCATCGACGATATGCGCCGGGTCCTTGCGGCGCGCCGCGGGGACTTCAACCGGCATGATCTCCTCCCTGAAAAATCCATCAGCCCTGGCAGCGGCGTATCTCTGTTGTGAAGTCCAGGCATAGGCATCACTCTCCTCGCGGCTGATGTGCAGATCCCTGCCGATATTATCGGCCGTTTCCGGCATGGTATCGGCGCCAAACTCGTTCAGTAACCGCTTATTCGGGAAACGCCAGCCGATAGTGGAATCTTCCATTACCTGCGTGCGTGCATAGGCAGATCCGGCCTTGCTCACCACCCAGGGTGCACGGCTCATGCTCTCTACACCGGCCGCGATGATCAACTCCCCCTCTTCGCATTTTATAGCGCGTGCTGCATCCACTACCGCCGCGGCACCACTACCGCACAGCCTGTTGAGGGTAATACCTGCCACGCTGGCGGGCAAACCGGCCAGAAGCACCGCCGTACGGGCCACATTCCGTGAGTCTTCACCAGCCTGATTGGTATCGCCGGCGACGACATCCTCGACTTGAGCGCCATCAAAACCGTTGCGGCTGATGAGTTCACGAATGGGGCCGGCCAGTAATTCATCGGTACGCAATGCGGCCAGGACACCGCCGTGGCGTCCGAACGCAGTCCTGATGCCATCATAAATAAATGCCTCGCTCATTTCTTCGTTCTCCTGTCAGGGACAATCCTCATGGATAGCGGGATGTAATAACGACAATCCCAGTTGCGCCCGCCGCCGCAACCATGGACTCGGTCGGTAGCGCGGCTCCTGATAGCACTCCTGCATGTGGTCGAGTATATCCAGGATTACCCCGGCGCCCACTTCGTCACCCAATGCCAGAGGTCCTTTCGGGTAACCGAGCCCAAGTTGTGCGCCGGTATCGATGTCCGCCGGTGCAGCTATCCCCTGCTGGGCAATATCACAGGCGGTATTGACGATATTGGCAACGATACGTTGTGCAATAAACCCGGCGCTGTCATGGATAATTGAGACTGAACGGCCTGTCTTTGCCAGGGCCGCCCAGGCTGTCTGGATAACTGCGCTGTCCGTGGCCGGATTGGTCATCAGGCAGATACGCTTGTCCGAAAGAAACCGGGCATCCACTGCGAGCGTCTGTACCGGATCCAGATGTTCCCGGACGCAAGCAGTGCTTGTATCCCAACCCAGTGGTGTCACCATGGCAACAGTGTCCTGCTGTGGCCGTTCCCCCGTATCCAGATCCGCCCCCGCCTGTCGCAGCAGGGAGACGATCTGGCCGGCCAGATCAGGGATGGCCTGACTCACCCAGAAGCGCGCATTGACCCGGCAGGCCGGCGCTGGCGGCTCCTCCGGGACCAACTTTTTTCCATCAACATAGGTGTAGAACCCCGCTCCGCTCTTCCGGCCTAACAGGCCGGCAAGGTAGCGCTGACGTAACGCGGGGGTCGGACGCAGGCGTGGATCATGGAAATACTGGTTATAGATCTGCTCGCTAACGGGCCAGGTCACATCAAGAGCGGTAAGGTCCATTAACTCAAACGGGCCCATGCGCAATCCAATGCAGTCGCGCACCACCGCATCGACGACGTGCGGCGCGCAGATCCTTTCGAATATAATCCGCAGTCCTTCCGTATTCAGGCCGCGTCCCGTGTGGTTGACCAGAAAGCCCGGTGAATCGTTCACAGACACCGGGGTATGCCCCATGCGTTTGACCAGGGCCAGGAGTTGCTCAATGACGTCCGCTTGCGTGCGCAGCCCGGCGACGACCTCGACCAGTTTCATCAAGGGTACCGGGTTAAAGAAATGACAGCCCGCCACCCGGCCCTGTTTTTCACAGGCCGTCGCCACGGCGGTGATTGAGAGTGAGGAAGTATTGCTGGCAAGAATACACTCCTCAGAGACGATGTCTTGTAATGCCTCAAACAGCGCTTGCTTGACCTCCAGCTTCTCTACAACCGCTTCAATGACCAGATCGGCCCCTGCGAGCCCGGCCAGATCCGGTGAAATGGTGATACAGGCCTTGCTGTTATCGGCATCCGACGAACTCATGCGGCCTTTCTCAACGGCCCTGTCCAGCATCTTGTGAATAAATTCTACGGCAGCTTCGCTGGCCGTCCCGGCCACATCATTAAGCATGACAGTGAGCCCGGCCGTCGCCGCAAGCTGGGCAATACCCCGTCCCATGGCGCCGGCGCCGATAATACCAATGGTCAGCGGATCCGTTGCGAAGTCTTTCATGCGTGCTCCTTAAAAAATAACGGCTGCAGAGTGGTTAAAGATGCCCTCAGGTATGATGCGGGGGAAGCACCGCTTACCGGGCCAGGGTGTCATGGTGTACGATTATCCAAAATATATTTCAATATACGAAATATTATGTTATATATATTTCGTTAACTGCCATTATAGAGTGTAAGTAAAATATTTCCATCAGCCACCTGGTTATAATTCGTCCGCCACGTCATTCCAGGTGGCGTGCAATGTACTCCAGCGATTTGTGAAACTGATCCGTGCGCAACAATACGACCCATCCCTCAAATCATGTGCTCCCAAGGGCGGCTATCAAGCCCCTGCTGCTCGATTTTGAGGACCGTTACGCCCCTGAAAACCATGATGGGAAATTCGTCACGGCACTGGCGCGGGGTCTGGATGTCCTGCGTGCCTTCCAATCCTGCAACGGCGCAATGAGTAACAAGGAACTTGCACAGACCACAGGTATCCCGAAACCGACCATCTGCAGGCTTACCTATACTCTGAAGCAACTCGGGTTTCTGACACAACCCCGGCGCAATGGTAAATACGAACTCAGTGCAGGTGTCTTGTCTCTGGGTTATCCGCTACTAAGCGGTTTGCGCATCCGCCACATTGCCCACGATCACATGACCGAACTCGCGAAAATCAGTGGCTGCACCGTAGCCCTCGCCTCCCGCGTCAAGCTGAATATGGTGTATGTCGATGAGTGCTATGGTAATTCATCCACCACCCTCAGGGTCGACATCGGGGCACGGATCGAACTGGCACGTTCCTCCATAGGCCGCGCCTACCTTGCAGGGATCAAACAGGATGAACGTGAGCAGTTATTTGAGCAACTCGAGCACGTCTATGGTGATGGGTGGCCGCAGCTGAAACAGCGAATCCTTGATGCCATCCTGCAGATAGATGAGCACGGATTTTGTCTCGTCGATCGGGAATGGCGTCACGACACCCGGACGATTGCGGTACCGTTGATTTCCCAGGATGGCAACACCGTCATGGCAATGAGTTGCGGTGGACCGACCTTTTCAGTCTCCCGGGAAATGCTGGAGCAAGACCTCGGCCCCAGATTAGTCCATATCAGCCAGACCGATAACCTGTTCCTGGGCAGATGAAATAGCGTGGCCGGCCCCCTGACAGGCATTCGGGTACTCGACCTGAGCCGTGTCATGGCAGGTCCATGGTGCACGCAGATACTCGCTGATCTCGGTGCAGAAGTGATCAAGATTGAACGCATTGGCAGCGGTGATGAAACGCGCCAGTGGGGCCCCCCATGGTTGCGGGATTCTGAAGGCAACGATACAAAAGAGGCCTCCTATTACCTGTGCGCAAATAGAGGTAAGCATTCACTTACGGTTAATATCAGCCTCCCTGAAGGACAGCGGATTGTCAGCGAGCTTGCCAGGCAAGCAGATGTTTTTATTGAAAATTTTAAAGTCGGTTCACTGGCCGGTAAAGGACTGGGTTATGCCGATATGCGGCGCATCAATGCCGGCATTATTTACTGTTCCATTACCGGCTTCGGCCAGAGTGGTCCACGGGCCACAGAGGCCGGCTATGATTATTTGATCCAGGCCCTGGGTGGCATGATGAGCGTTACCGGGATTGAAGATGGCCAACCCGGTGCCGGTCCGCTCCGGGCCGGCATTCCCATTGCCGATCTGGCGACCGGCCTGTATGCCGCCGTAGCCATCCTGGCGGCCTTGCATCATCGGGAAAAGAGCGGAGCCGGTCAATATATCGACATGGCTTTGCTGGACTCACAGATCAGCCTGTTGGGTAATCAAGCCCTGAATTATTTCCTCAGTGGCAAGAGTCCGGTACGCACCGGTTGCCGGCATCCGAACCTGGCGCCTTATCAACCTTTCAAAACCAAAGATGGCGTCGTCATTATCGCCATCGGAAATGATGATCAATTCCAGCGATTTTGCCGGGCGGCAAACTGTACGGAACTGGCGGCTGATCGGCGGTTTTCCAGTAATGCTGACCGGGTTCTCAACCGCGAGGCATTAACTGCAGAGATGGAAACCATAACCCGGGAGCGCACCAGCTCAGACTGGATAACGTCGCTGCAGGGCGTCTCCGTACCCTGCGGGCCGATTAACTCCCTGGAAGAGGTGTTCAATGATCCGCAGGTAAGGCATCGCAGGATGCGGGTCGAATTGAACCACCCATCAAGCTCCAGCGTAAGCGGAGTCGCCAATCCAATAAAATTCTCAGACACCCCCATTGACTATGCAAAGGCCCCACCCCTGCTCGGTGAAGACACGGACGCTGTTCTGCAAAGATTACTGGGGAAAAACAGGGAAGAGATCGAGATCTTGCGCAGGCGGGGTGTCATTTGACCCAACCGGTTGTTGCGTGCAAAGGTTTATAGTCTGCTTGCTGACACCAACCTGCGTCTGTTTTTTTTATTCCCATTGACCAGACCCTTCCGATTTGGGAAACTCGGATAGACCCAAAAAAATGAATATATCGATATTTTCTGGTTCGAAGTTTAGTCCTTTGTAATTGTGATCTGATCCGATAATGCAAGATCTTCAAGAATCTGTTTCAAATCAGATTCCAGATTTGAAGATATATTTGCTTTTACAGTCACCTCAAAGTCCACACCGACTTTTATAGATGCTCCTGATCGAAGCTTGGGAAGAAGTTTTGTACCTAAGCGATTCCAAATTTCCGGTGGAATAGAACCACTAAGTCGCAATATTCTAATTTCCTCTCCTTCGTCTGTTGGAGGTTCAGGTTTAGCTGGTGGTATCTCTGGAGGCTCTGGCACTCCTGGTTCATCAGGACCTTCTCCAGGAGAGGGAGTGGGTATTTCCCCTCCTTTCAATGCAGCCGCCTTAGCTTTTTTAAGCAGGAATACTCCTGATTCAAAGGCAACTTCTTCCGGCAAAACCATTTCATCAAACCAGAGACGTTCATACGTACCATCTTCTTTTTGTCCCGATGCAAGACCAAAAGCGCCACTGCTGACAAATTCGACAATCTTATCTCGCAGTATTGCATCAGGATCAATCAGCCGGGTAAGAGATCCATTGAGAAAACTTTGCCGCAGGCTTGCTAATGGCCATGCCCCGGAATCTTTAAGTGCAGGGGGCCAGTTCCGGTCGATATATCCTGCACCGACAGATTCATTTAATAAAGCCGCAGATTTCAGCGCCGTAATGACTCGTCCACAAAGCGTTTCTCCGGTGCTTGAATGGCCGGCCCCCAGATTAATAACTTTTAGACCATCTGATTCCTGATTATCAGATATAACGGCGTAACGATAGCCGCCCCATACCTCGTCTTTTGCCGCCTCTTCTGCATCTTTCACTTTTGCTTGAATATCCGCTCTGTCAGCACGATCGAAATCACTCCCCAGCGTGCCTTCAGCAACTTCCCTTGCCACTCTTTTCCATGCAAGCCAAAATTCGACCTTGTCTCTCAATTCACGGCCGGGTTTTTTAATACACCAAACCAGGGACCCCGGATATAATCGAGGTGACTTGCCTCTTTGCCTGGTCCATTCCTCAATCTGAGATCGTAACTGTCCACCACCATTCCATTCGGATCCCGGATCAACCACAATAAGATTCAACTTTGGCGTATCCTGCACTTCTGTGCCGTCTGCGGGAAATAATGAAACCGGAATGCTCGCACCCCGGCGAAATTCATCTTCAACGAGTTTTTGAATTGCGGGCCATATTTCGGTTTCATCGTCCAGAGAAGCTCGCCTGTCACTGACTGCCTTTCGTATTGTCGCTTTGTGGTAAATCTTATATCCGTCTGATCCAACACGACTGATAAAAAACGCCTTCGATTCAAGCGAGTGAGCTGCATTATCTATACTTGCTGTATCCACTCCAGGTTCACATAAAGCAAATCGTAATTCCGGTAAATGGGCTACCTTGTCCACCTGACCACCTGATGATTCAAAAAGAATCGCTGCGCCTGCCCGACGATGAATATCACGTAACGGTCCTTTCGTATCCGCATCCAATGACTTTGCATGAGCATTATCTCCGGCAATATCCGCATTGATAGCTGTTTGCAGTCTGGATTCACCCAGTTGACCCAGTATGACACTTTGAAAATCTCGTTTGGATAATGGGGCGGAACCCAGAGTGATTAGAGGTTCAGTTCTGGCTTTTTGAAAACTTTCCTGTGCTGCAATCGAAATCCATTGTGCCAACATAGCCAAGGTGCCGCGGGTCTGTTGGTATTGTTGCAATACCTGCCATTTACGCTGGAATACAGACAAGGTAGCGGGATGGAACGGATAACAGGATTCAAACCGGGCCCGCAATAAATCTTTTGCTTTGGATTCTGTACTGGCCGTATCAATATATGTCCATTCAGGTGGTAATTGTGCCCGACGCTCGAAACACCATTCTGCAAAGTTCTTTGCAATGTTTTTACGGATCCGATCACTTCCCAGATCTTCAAATAAACGCCGCCGGACAACTTCGCTGATTTCTTTTTCATCGTTTGAAATCAGGTCTTTGGCGACCCGGCGCACCACTTTTGTAATCTTGTCCTGCCAGTTGCGATCCCATTCGGTCATCTCCACCTGGCTGCGTGGCAAGCTGATGACTGCCGCTCCATGCGTTGTGCCGGTCGTTGCTACAGTTAAATTCTGTATGAAGGCATGAAACTGCTCAGCCATGTTACGATGCCGGTTGACAAAATTAAGCACTTCATCAAACAAAATCAGCACCGGGGCATTTGCTGCTTTAAAAACAGTTGCAATGGTTTCCGTACCCGGAGGTGTTGTTTTTGCTGCTTTACCCAGAACCTCAACCCCTTTCTTTCCAGCGAGTTGATGAGCAATATCGATCCAGGGCGTTTCCTTACCATCCTGTGGGTCCCACGCATTACCAACAAACACTGCAACTCGTGCCTTTGGCACAGAAGATAATCCAGTATTCTTTAATAATTCCGGAATGCCGGTATATTTGCCGGCTTTTTCCCCGGACGACGCGAGATGATAAAGCGACGTTAATGTATGCGTCTTACCGCCTCCAAATTGTGTCACCAACGTCACGACCGGAGAGGTATTCTCTGTCTTACCTGACAGTCTTCGAAGTATCATCCCTGCATGTTCGCTTAATGCTTGAGTAAAATAGGTGCGGGAAAAGAATTGCTTCGGATCGCGGTAATCTACTGGAGCTTTACCTCCAACAACCTGTTCCAGTGCAATGGCGAATTCATCCGGATTAAATGACCTGCCTTCACGGACTTCTTTTCGTAAAGTAGCCACTTTGTACCATGGTTCCATAATTTTTCCCCTATGGCCTTTTCATTCTGTTAAATAAATCTGTGGCAGATGACTTTAAGCGGATCAGGTTTGCATAGGCGATAGAATTAAAGTCATCCTGACAAGAATACATTCTATAGCGTATGCCATCTGTTACTATTACATCCAAAGATACTGCCAATTTTTTAACGTACTTTATTGCTTGAGCAAGAGCACCTTCAACACCAGATCCAAGTGACTTTGCCTCTATTATAAATTCACAGTTCTCCGGCGATCTTGGCAGTTTACGAAATACTGCTACATCTATGTTCTGCCACTGGACAGCAATCTGTTCAGTCTTCCAACCCAATGCTTCTAAAAAAGGTACGACAAAATGGGCAATCAACTCATCTTCGCTTGGATATTGATTCCACAGGATTGGAATAACGTCGTCAGCCTTCGCTACGACATCTCGTAGTGATTCAGGTAGCTCTGCCAAAGGTTCTTCTTCTTTGGGAAGTTCAGGTAATGGAGCCTGCTGCCAGTCAGCAGGCGGTGAATTAATGAACCGATGAGTAAAGTCCATGACTTCCTTAATATGTGACCTTGAGCATCGAGAAGGGTTTGCTCCAAACACTCGTTTATCGAAAACATGATCTTGTGGAAGTTTAAACCAGCGCACACGTCTGGCATGTTGAAGATCCCATCCATTTACATCATCAAACTGATTCAGGTATTGATATTCTCCGCTTACAATACCGATTGCAGTAACTGTCGATATTCCAGTGCGCAGTAAAAAAACATCACCTTCCTTAACTTCACTGGCAAAACGTCTGAC
>JBHHYN010000045.1:0-19215 GCA_046757565.1 Gammaproteobacteria bacterium
TTGTATGTGTTTTCAAATACCTATTTATTTTCGTCCGGGCACTATTTAGTTAACTGGATTCCCGTTTTCACGGGAATGACGGGCTACTGTTTATATATCAACCCACAGATTCTGCTGAAGACCCGATTATTTTAAATGGGCCACGTGAGCAACATAATGCCGCAGATTATTCAGGTGATGCGGTACCTGACAGTGCTGTCAGTGATTGCATTGATTAAGCAGAGAGTCTTTTAGAACATGTTACACGTTGGATAAAAGCCAATAGACCCTAATTTTCTTTGATATTGGATGGCTAGAATGATGTTTCCGTCCCGTCATAGGCCTTGACAGGGACCCCGGAGAGCATCTCTCCACCATTCTTGCCGACACGGTAGGTTTCCTGGAAGTAGAGCGAGTGTGTGCGGTCCTGTGTCATGAAATGCGGGTGCATGGAGCAAACCATGTTTTCAGGCAGAACAAAATCAAAACCTTCTCCGATACGTGGCAATTCAATCATGGTCATGCCGATGGAGTGGCCGCAGACATGCCCGGAACGGTAGCCGCGATCGAAAACAGGCTTCATGCAGATTTCGTTCACCTCTTCCGCGGTATTTCCCGCTTTCATATGCTCCTGTGCCAGCTCATGAAACTCCTGGTAGGCCGTCATCATTTCGGTCATGATGTCATCCAGGCCGTCGGGAGCGAGGACGCGGGAGAATTCAACCCAGTGGCCGCCTTCACCGGCAATTTCCAGTCCGTACATGAGACCATCGTTGTTCTGCACCGGACGCTGGGAAGGGAACACCATTTGCGGTTGCAGGGAACCATTGGGACCGGTCAGGATCATATCCATGGTATTACGCGCACATCCCAGTGATGAGAAAGTTTTTTCCGCCACGCCCATCAGCTCGGCTTCAGTTTTGCCCGGTTCGTAAGCCTTGATAACGTCCAGCACGCCCTGCTTGTTAATCTCCATGGAATGTCGTACGGAGAGGAGTTCTTCTTCACTTTTCCGGGCGCGGGCGTAGTCGAACTGCCTTTCGAAGTCAACAATATCAAATCCGGAAGCAGCGAGAGCAGAATAATCGCGTACATTTATAATGTATTCCAGACCATAAATACCCAGTTTCCTGACACCTTTGCTTTTCAGAAATCCGGCCATCCATTCGCCGCAGTGGCTTGGGAACTCGCGATTTTCAATAAAGGTGGCAGAGTGATCGCCGACCCATGTGGCTTCACGGGGAAAGACGCAAACGGGATCGCCATCGGCGGGTATGACCACATAGGCGTAGCGGTGCAGAATGATAAACCCGCACATGTAGCGTACGGCCCCTTCAAAGCCGCTGTATTCGCTTCCGCTGACTACCAGTGCATCGAGTCCCTCTTTTTCCATTGCCGCGCGTATATTGGCATAACGTCGATCAATTTCTTTCTGACTGGGACGGAAGCGGTTGACGTATTCAGTCATAACTAACCCTCGTGTGAATGGTGTTCAATGATCGGGATTTTCCAGGGTCCAGGAATGTTCGAGCCCCTTTATAATGGCCGTGCAGGCTTCGTTCAACGGACAGGGTATGCCGAGTTCCTTGCCGAGTCTGGCGATACCGCCATTGAGTGTATCAATTTCCGTGATGCGTTCCGCCAGTACGTCCTGCAGCATGCTTGGTGGATGGTAATAGGCCTTTTCTCTGCCATAATCGATCAACGCTTCGGGGTCGCTGTCCAGGGTGATGCCTAGTGCGTCCGCCACAGCCATACCCTCTTTTACCAATCCAGACATCAGCGTGCGTACGCCAGGCTGATCGCATGCCACACCATGTGGAAGCCGGGTCAGGGCGCCCATCGCGTTAGAGGCCGAATTGAAAATTAACTTTGTCCACTGTGCACCGCGTGCATCTTCCATGGCGATTATATTCATGCCGGAGCGGTTGCCGGCATCCGCTAATTTTTCAACTTCTTCCATGGTGGCCGGTTTCCCAGCGAAGGGACCAATCCAGGTGCTGCCACCGGTATCCTGGTTGACGACTCCCGGTGCAGTGATATGACCGGCCGGGAATGTCGTGCCGAGGATCACCCGGGGTACAAATTCTGCAATGATCTCTTCGTTACCGATACCGTTTTGCACGGAGCATACCGCACCGTTCTCGAAGATATGGGCGGTCATTTCCATGGCGGCGCGGGTGTGCATGGTCTTTGTAGCGATGATGCCGAATTCGCACTCAGGTATTTCTCCGGCATCGCTGCTGGCTTTCAGTGAAGCGACGAAGTCACTTTCACCGGTGAGACGCAAGCCGTTTTTATTAATCGCGTCGACGTGCGCCTGGTCCAGGTCAAAGGCCCATACTTCCACATCTTCCAGTCGCGCCAGGTGCGCACCGAACAGGCTGCCAATAGCGCCGCAACCGATGATACAGATTCTCATCTCTTACTCCTGTTTTTTTAGTGGCTGTTGTTTTTCAATGACCAACTGGCTTCACGCGCTTTAACCAGCCGGTACAGTGTTTCATGATAGGGAGCGGGTATCCCTGCCTTTGCCGCTTCACGGACAATTGCACCGGTTATCCAGTCGATTTCGGTCAGGCGTTCGTGGCGGATGTCATCCAGCATTGAAGGAATATGTGCGTATACGTCTCCACCCGTGCTGCCCTGGCCGACGGCCTTTTCGTTCATTTCCCAGGGATCATCCGCCAGCTTGACGCCCCGGGCCATTGCGATGCCTTTGGCCTCCGCTATCATGTCATAGACCAGATTGCCCAGATCTTCAATGTGGTCGCGCCTGGCAAAGGAGCCGACGTGAGGCAGATCGGTAATGGCGGCAATACTGTTGATTGCGGAATTGAAGATCAGTTTCGACCACTGGTGGGGCAGCAGATCTTCATAGGCTTCTGCTATCAGACCGGATTGATTGATTAACGCCTCGACTTGTTTAACTTCTTCATAGGTGGCGTTGCTTCCGGCCCACGGGCCCATCCAGGTTGCCGTGTCCAGTTCATATTCTACATGTGTGTCTGAATGACGCACGCCACTCATGAAGGTCACGCTGGAAATGATGGGCCAGTCACCATACTTGTGTACAATCTCTTCAAAGCCGAGTCCGTTTTGAACCATAAACACCATGGCATTCGGGAAATGCCCCTGAATGCATCGGGCACTGGCCTCCACTGCGGCTGCCTTGGTGGCGATAATAACCAGATCCACATCACCCAGATCGGCCGGATCCGTAGAGGCAAACACCCTGGCGTGAAGAGTGGATTTACCACTGATTCGAAGACCGTGTTCATTGAGGGCCCTGGCATGCTCGTCCCGCCGGGTCAGCACAACTGCCTCCAGAATCGTACCGAGATGGCCGGCAAACAGACCACCAATGACACCCGCCCCGACGATACAGACACGTTCTATCTTCTTCATTTAAAAAATGGGGTCGGGGTCAATTTTTGTTTTCATCATTTTGAGACTTTCTGATCTTCCAATGGAAAATTGACTCCGACCCCATTTTTTAGAGCAGGTGATCAACGATACCTCTGAATTCATCGTCCGTGATGAGCCGGCCGTCACGGATTGCCATCTCCTTGACTTCCGACAATACGGCGGCCCGTTTGTCCTCGGGAATGTTCAAGCCAAGTTCCTTTCCTTTCAGTGCGATATTCGACAAGCCGCTTTTCTTCCCCAGTACGATCTTGCGTTCCGCTGCGACGATATCAGCGGAATAGGGTTCTATGGCTTCAGGAATATGAAACTGGTTGGCTACCGCACCGCTTTCCCGGGTGTAGAGGTATTCGCCGACGACAGGCTTCCAGCCATCGACGCTGTAATTCCCCGCTTTTTGCACGACTCGCGATACTTCACGTGCCTTGCCCAGGTCCAGTCCGACCGGTACGTTATAGAGACACTGTAGCGCCAGGGCCACCTCACAGATATCCGCATTACCCGCCCGTTCACCCATGCCGTTAATTGTTCCCTGGATCCATTCAGCACCACCACGGAATGCAGCAATTGCCGATGCGGCCGCCAGACCGAAGTCGTTATGACCATGCCAGTGAACGGGGACCTCACCAACCCAGCCTTTTACTTCGTGAATCAACCACTCCACCGCTTCCGGCGAACAGGCGCCGATCGTATCGACGACTGAGATTTCATCTGCACCGGCATCTATGGCAGATAGATAAATCTCCTTAAGGAACGGCAAATCACTGCGGGTACTGTCTACGGCAAAAAAATTCACTTTCCTGAGACCGTTATCTTTGGCGTGTTTGACGGCGCCGATGACACGTTCCTTGACTTTCTCACGGGTAAAACCGTAAGCCTCCATCTTGATGTCACTGGTAGAGATTTCAATTAATATGTACTCAGTCCCCAGCTCAATATGGGCATCGATATCGGCCTGCACGCAACGGGCAAACCCCCATATCTCGGAAGCCAGACCTGCCTTGAGGATACGCTCCACTGCCCTGCTGTCATCTGCTGAGACGCTGGGGAAACCCGACTCAATGCGTTCCACGCCCAGTTCTGCAAGTTTGCAGGCGATTTCAAATTTCTCCTGAGGAGAAAAACAGACACCGACGGACTGTTCTCCATCCCGCAAGGTCGTATCATAAAAATGGATGGTTTTGGTGCGATCGAATTTTGGTTGTATCCCCTCCCTGGCGTTCAATTCACTGGTCCATATTTTGTTTTGCGGGATTTTCGTATTCATGGTGATTACTCGATTTAAATAATTACTTAACCTGTTGATACCTGCTTTTCGAAGTTCTGAAAAATGATGTATTCACGGGGTTATTCCCAATTCATGCAATGGCGATCGGCCGTACCAGCGAGGCTTCGCCACCTCTTATTTTCAATGGCGATACCACTACCGTTGACACATAATGTTTATCTTCGGCCAGTTCTTCCAGCATCAGGCTCTTCATAACGTAGATACCGTTCTCTACCAGAAGGATACGATGCGGGGCAAAGGGTGAAGGATTCCCCAGTGACAGATTATCTGTTCCCACCAGGCGTGGTTTACGTTCCGCCAGCCAGGCCGCCGACTCCTCAATAAGACCGGCACACTTGTGCAGATAGGTATCTGCGTCTGTCTCGAATAAACAACCATAACCGGTGCGCACAAGAACGCAGTCGCCGCTATTGATAGTGACATTCTGCTGTTCGGCGGCGCCCGCCAGGTCCGCGGCGGTAATCGGGTACTGTTCCTGAAGGATATCCAACTTCTTGTAGGCGGCTATATCCAGCAGTACCGCACGCAGGACCAGGGGGGGCATTTTCTCCAGGCTGTGCAGGGGTTCGGGCAGGTCCTTGAAGCCGGTGTCACGTTGATATGGTCTCACATCTATACCCTGTACCTTGTTGTCCTGTGACATGTGAATGGGCAGATCCAGATGCGTACCGGAATGCTGCGAGGTAATCATGATGCTTATGGCATCGGAAAAACCGGGTTCAATGCCCATCTCGTCAAATGTCTTACGCACATATTCGTGGTAACGGTAGAGGTAAGACTGAAAGGGCGGGTCAAACGGGTGCACCGGCATCCCGTTCCAGTAACACTGGCCCAGATCATAAACCGTGGCCTCATTAATGAGTTCATGTAGCGCTTGTTCTGACATTAAATCCTCTCCTAATGGACTGGCAGGGCATCAAGCGGTGCTGCGAGGAAGGAAGCGGCGCGGCGTTCTGCCAACGGTTCGCCATAGGTACTTGTCCGCTGCCTTGGAGTTCTGCCTGCTTCCCGGATCAACCGCTCCATCTCATCAGGTGAGCACTCCTGGCCATGATTTGCCCCTGCGGCGCGGCTGATACTTTCATTCATGAGGGTGCCACCGAGGTCATTGACCCCGGCGCGCAAGCATACTTTCACCCCGTCGTGCCCCATCTTTACCCACGATGCCTGGATATTGTTGATATGGGGGTAGAGCACAAGCCGGGCGACGGCGTGCATTAACACGGCTTCACGAAAAGTGGGGCCGCGGCGCGACATGCCTCTGCGGTATAAAGGGGCCTCCATATGTACGAATGGAAGCGGCACAAATTCTGTAATTCCGCCGGTTTCTTCCTGCAGATCACGCAGCCTCAAGAGGTGCCGGGCCCAGTGTGTCGGTGTATCGACATGGCCGAACATGATGGTCGCAGTAGTGGTGAGACCGACAGAATGGGCCGTTCTGATCACGTCGAGCCACTGCTTTGTATTGAGTTTGTCCGGGCAAATAATCCGCCGGACCTCGTCATCGAGGATCTCGGCCGCGGTACCGGGCAACGTGCCAAGACCGGCCTGTTTGAGCTCCTGCAGGTATGCCTCCACCGTCATGCCCAGCGTTGCGGCCCCATGGGAAACCTCCAGTGGGGAGAAGGCATGCACATGCATCTCGGGGTTTGCCCGTTTTACTGCCTGGGTGATGGAGAGGTAGGTCTCCCCGGTGTAATGCGGATGAATTCCTCCCTGCAGGCAAACCTCCACGGCGCCACGTTGCCAGGCTTCCCGTGTGCGCTGCTGAATCTGGTCGAGGGGCAGGTTATAACCCCTCTCCCGCAGGTCCTGGCTGACATGCCCTTTCGAAAAGGCGCAAAATCCGCAGCTGAACGAGCAGATGTTCGTGTAGTTGATATTCCGGTTGACAACATAAGTGACCGTATCACCGTTGACTTCGGCACGCAGTTCATCGGCCGTGCGGCAAACAACTTCGAAATCGCTGCCCCGGGCGTTGAAAAGGGTTGCCGTTTCACGCTCGTCAAGCCGTTTTTTATTCATTGCCTTGTCTACTATGGGACTCATCAGGCTGCTGAAACCCGGCGGAGTTTTTACAGGGCGGAAGGTGGGGATGCGCCGGCCGGCCCCGGGTGACCAGCTGTCGGATCGTGCATAACCTTCTGCATCAGCGCAGCGAAGCACACGCGTATGCAGTGCAGGATCAACCCATTGATCCAGCCTTTTCAGGTACTCGGGATAAATCGGCAGTCGCGCTGCCAGTTGTTTGCCTACGGTTGCGGTCGCGCCGGCAAGATCCTCCAGCTGCGGCCATGGTGCTTCAGGGTTGACGTAGTCGGGCGTTACCGGTGAGACGCCGCCCCAATCATTGATACCGGCGCGGATCAGTTCCGGTAAGGCATGTGGCGTCAGGTTTGGTGGCGCCTGGATATTCATACTCGGACCGAAAATGATGCGGGCGATGGAGACGGTCCAGAGCAGTTCCTCAAGCGCCGGCTCCGGTGCGCCACCCATTCTGGTGTTCGCTTTGCGCCGGAAGTTCTGCACGATGATCTCCTGCAGGTGGCCGTCGGCATCGTGTAATTCACGCAGGGCCAGCAACGACTCAATGCGTTCATGGCGGGTTTCACCGATGCCAATCAGGATGCCCGAGGTAAAGGGAACGCGTGTCGCCCCTGCGGCGGCGATACATGCAAGCCGGGCGGCAGGTTGTTTGTCCGGTGAACCATAGTGCGGCCCGCCTTTCCCGCACAGCCTTTGAGAGATGCTCTCCAGCATCAAACCCTGGGATACGGATACCTTGCGCAGAACCAGCAGATCGTCGTGGCTCATGACGCCCGGATTCAAATGCGGCAATAGACCGGTCTCATCCAGTATCAACTGTGCCATCTCGGAGAGATAGGAGAGTGTGCTGGTGTGCCCCAGTTCGTGTAATTCATCACGGACCGATTGATAGCGCAGCTCGGGTTTGTCACCGAGGGTAAACAGGGCTTCATGGCAGCCGGCTTTTGCCCCGGCGCGGGCGATCTCAAGAACTTTTTCGGGTGACAGATAGGCCTTTTGCCCGCGCCTGGGTGTCTGGACAAAAGTGCAGTAATGGCATACATCCCGGCACAACTGGACAAGAGGAATAAATATTTTCGGAGAGTAGCTGACTATCGCCGGATGCCCGCGGTCCCTGATCCTTGCCGCCGTCTCCATTAATGACCGCAGATCATGGCTGTCCGCTAATGAGAGGGCTTCCTCCACGCCGATTCGTGCACCCTGTTCCGTCTGCTTGATGACTTTGTGAAGAGCACTCATATCAGTCGGTTGTCCCACAGAATGTCATCAGGGTTTGAATATATACCTTGATGATATCAAGCATATCGCCAATATGGACGGCTTCACCCTGATGGGTGGAAAAACCACCGCCACCTGTCCTGATCCGGCCTGCAGATCCGTAGTTCACAGTAGGGATACCGTAACGGTTCATATGAGCGGCATCGCTATACCAGGTCTCGGTACCCATTTCAGGTGCCTTTCCCAGTTGCCGGGTATGGGCCTCGACGATAGTTTGAATCAACTCATGATCATCGGGGATTGAGGTCCCCGGAGCGGATACAAAGACTTCCGCCCTGGTGCCTTGCAACGGCGGGTTGTCACGGACCACGGTTGTGATCAGTTCACGCACTTCCTTGTAAGCACTCACCGGTAACGCATCAGGCAGGGTGCGCACATCCAGATAAATCACACAGTTGTCAGGGGTGCGTGCACCACGCCAGGGCCAGCCACCCTCAATGGCGGATACGTTCACGCGTGGCTGGAAGCCATCCATTCGATTGCGGTTGCAGTAATCGGGAATCCATTCGTGTATGGCGTCCAATACAATGCGTGATTTATTGATTGCATTGCGTTCCACGTCGGACCATGCGGTGTGGATCAGGCGCCCCGGCACGGTGATCTTGATCCAGGTGGTGCCACAATGGCGCGGGATCAACATCATGTTTGTCGGTTCGCCCAGGATACAGGCGTCGGCCACGGCCCCATGTGTGATCGCGAATTTCGTGCCGACGCCGTAACCCTGATACTGGCGTCCGACATACTCGTTAACCGGCGCCTTTTCAATTTCGCCGGCCACCCCGGCGATGACCACATCACCAGCCAGCTTGATCCCGGCTTTCCGGATCGATTCACAGGCGACCACGTAGGTTGCCAGGGCACTCTTCATGTTGAATGAGCCCATCCCGTAAATCCATTCATCATCGACCAGGGTCCCTTTGCATTGGTAGCCGATACCGCGGTGCGCCAGTTCGGGACCAAAAGAGGTATCCATGTGGCCGTTGAACATGAGTGACTTGCCGCCTCCATCACTTTGTAACCGGCCTATGGCGTTGTAACGATCATCACCGATGGGTTGTAGTGTGGCATCGAACCCGGCCTCCTGCAGGACTTCATGAAAGGCGCGGGCCATCTCTTCTTCCTGACCGGTTGGACTGGGGATATCGGTTAAATCCATCACCAGTTTTACCAGCCGCTCCCGGTCAATCTGTTGTATCGCTTTGGCGACAAGATTCTGGTTAACCTGGTTTGACATTAAATTAAAACCTCTGTTGATCGGTTTATTATGGTTCCTCTGTACCGCCATGCCCGCTGTTTTTGTTTCAGGTCATGCGTTGCGCTCGCTGAATTGCTGATGTCAAGCGATGTGGGTAGTCAAGGTACCGAGTTCCGCAATGGTCGCATCAATGGTATCGCCAGGCTTCAGCCATACCGGATCCTGCATGCCGGCAATGACGCCCGGTGGACTGCCGCTGCTTATCACATCACCCGGATAGAGTCCCATGTGCGACCACCATGATACGAGTTCCGCCGTCTTGTAATGCATCTGGGAAGTGTTCGCATCCTGATGGAGTTCACCGTTTACCCACAGTTTCATGTCCAGATTATGGGGGTCCGATAACTCGTCCGGTGTAACCAGCCACGGGCCCAATGGACAGGATCCCTTGAAACTCTTACCCATCAGGATCACCTTGTTGGAATGCTCGCGGGCCTGAATGTCCCGCGCTGACAGATCATTGAATATCGTATAACCGGCAACATAGTCAAATGCGTCATCGACACTGACCCGGTAGGCCTCCTTACTGATAATAATGGCAATTTCGATTTCATGATCCAGCTGTCTCGTAAATACAGGTATTTCAACCGATGCGCCGCTGGGGACGACGGAAGAGGGCGCTTCCAGGAAACCCGTCGGGTGCTCGAAATGGAAATCTTTCCAGTTATGGGATTCCCATTCCGGGTCGTTCCAGGTTGTCAACTCGGCGAGATGTGAATCAAAATTACAGGATGTGTGCACGATTTTTCCGGGCAGCGGCACCGGGGCGAGCAGGGTTATTTCGTCTTCATCATAGGCATAACGTTTGCCGCTGGATGTTGTTAACTCAGCAGTGATACCGCCCTTTAACTCTGCCTCAACGGCTGTGAGCAGCGCACGTGCCTTTGCCATGGCGGGGTCCCCGGCCTGGAGAAAGGCGATCATGGAATCCGGCAGGGACCCGTCCGAAAGCACAGGCAGGTCCACATACCTGGCTTGCAGATAGGCGCCGATTGTCGGTTCATCGCTACCTTTAATATGAATCGTTGCCAGTTTCATTAGCCATTTATTCTCTCAATGTTTGAATCGGGTTCCTGTTAACGGGATTTCGAGACAGGTTCTAGAACTTTTGACTTTCTACTTTTTACATTTTACTTTCAACTTGCCGTTGCCGGTTTAAGTCCGGGAACAACCTCTTCACCCATAAGGCGGATCGTCTCCAGGTTGTCTGCCTCGTCAGCACCAACGACCTCGAGCAGCGGCAGGTTCAGACCGGCGTCCACAAGTTCCTGCGTGATCTCCAGGCAGTCATCGGGGGTGCCCGAGATGACCGTGAACCTGCGCATCATCTCGTCGGTGACCAGATGGGTTACGTTGTCATCGGTGCCTTCTGCAATCGCCTTGCGGAAAGGATCCCAGGTTTCATCCGGCAGACCGGACCCCGCCAGGATCACGTCGTTTTTAATATTGCGTATCTTGTTTACAATGTACGTGCCGGTGTAGCTGCGGGTTGCGTCACGCGCCTTGTCACCATCACGGGAGCAGGAACATAGAATCACCCCACCTACCGGAAAGTCTACGGGCAATGTGCGTCCGGCCTTTTCGGCCCCTGCATGCATATTCTCACGCGCATATTTCACGAAGGCAGGAGAAGTCAGTCCTGCCAGCAACATGCCGTCGCTCTCCCTGCCTGCCAGCTTTTGCATGAACGGGCCCGTTGCCCCCACATAAATCGGTATATCCGTGCGCAGGCCATCTCCTTTCCTGTCATAGGCCGGCATACTCGACTCGAACAGCTCTCCCTTGTAGCTGTACGCTTCACCGCTGAACACCTTGCGCATGATCTCTATCGCCTCATGGTGGACCTTCACCGGTGTCTGTTTTTTTATGTCATATTCCAGATATTCAATGCCTACCTTGCCCACGCCAAGTCCCATGATAAAGCGGCCGCCGGAAAGTTCGTCAATGGCCGTGGCTTCCGAGGCCAGGATGGTCGGGTGACGGATATAGGGAGAGGTGATGCCGAGGCCAATCGGGATTTTTTTCGTTACCTGTGAGACTACCGCCAGGGTTGTAAAACAGCCACGCCCCTCCAGCCCATACTGCCGGAACCAGTGATAGGCCTCGGCGATCCAGAAGCCGCCGGTCATATTCGATGCCTCGGTCTGCCGGGCATAGTTCTGTATCGCCGTCAACGGTTCATAAGACTTGAATATCACACCCACCTTCGGGTTCACAGAAGTGTTCATCTTCTCTCGTCTCCCAGATTGCCGGTTTCGGCAGCGTTTCCGGCCGAAATTGACAGGTATTTTTTAAAAAATTAGCCTGGGAGTCTGTCGGACTCAGGATGATCGACTGCGAAAAAGCCGGATTTGGTCATTTCCCCCTATTTTGCGACCCATAGCACCGGCTATTGCCCTTAAAATAGTGAAAAACCTGACACAAACCGGACTTTTTTTCGTTGCAATCCCCTAAGTCCGACAGACTCCTGGAAACAGCGGTATGATAATACGAATAAGGCGCGCCGTCTTGCCTTTGAAGGTGCAAAGTGTTGACTATCAGTGCAAATCTGAACCTGGGGCAAGGCTGCGAAGTTGGCGGGGGGACAGGCCAAAGCGGTTACGAAATGTACGGCTGAAATGTGCCGGGTCGGTAAATCCCCGCTGGAAAGCAATATCGCTGATCCGTACCCGTATCAGAGACGGATCCAACAAATCCTCGCGGGTTGCCTTGAGACGGCGCTCCCACACCGACTTCAGGACAGTAGTGCCGGATTGACGGAACAGGCTGTGAAGATAACGGGTGGATATGCCATGGGCGCGGGCAATCTTATCCGGCGTCAGTTCGCAATCCATGTAATGTGCTTTGATAAAGGTATGGATGCGATTCAGGAGATCAGAGTGCCTGCGGGAACGCCCCTGTTCACAAGGCTTGCCTGACGATCGCGTCAAGGCGCCGGTTAATTCAAGCAGGCTTTCCGCCAGCGTGTATTGATCTGTTACAGTCAGGTTCTCTGCTTCGTAAGCTACTGACTGTAACAGGCCATTTACGATGCGGCCAAGACCGCTACCGGGCAGATTTCCCAGGGGAATAGTTTGACCGTGACCCAATAATCGCTTCCGGAAAACCTGGTCCGGAATGCGTACGATGAGCCTGCGGCTCGGTTTGGCATATTCGACAGAAAAAGGCAGGCCGCCGGTCATCAGCGCCAGATCGCCGGGTTCCAGTGAAAATTCTGCATTCGCCTGCTTAATCCTGGCGTTACCTTGCAATTGGGTGGTCAGAAAATAATCGTGATTTAAATCCAGCGCGATATCCGCGGCACAGCGTTTGATAATGACTGGATCGATGTGGATATCGTAGACACCAAGCCCCCCGGCAAGTTCAAATTGCCTGCACTTAAAACGGCTGAATACAGCGCTGGGCCGGCGCTGTGAGTCAACACGGATCACAGCGTCACGAATAGATGCTTTCAGGTGCTGCAAGTGGTCATTACTGATCATATTAGAAATTTCCGGCATAAAAAAACAAATTTGGCTCCCAAGTACCAGGCCGCAGGCCTGCTAATCGCCGGGTGATAGGGAAACAACTCCTTCCCGGTGAACTGATTGACTCATTCTCTCCCGGATATTATCCTTCATCCAACCGAAAATAAAAAATTACATGCCATTCCGCATAGCCTGTCTAACGCAGCGTTCGTTAGGACTGGGGGAAAATCAAAACTTATGTATCCCGCACCTTTTCGTTATTATCGACCCGATTCCCTGAAAGATGCGATTACGCTGTTGTCGGAGTTGGGGGAAGGAGCCAGGCCTCTTGCCGGAGGCCAGACACTCATACCCATCCTGAAATTGCGCATGGATGAGCCCTCTGACCTTGTTGATATCGGGCGTCTACCGGATCTCCGTTACCTACGCCATAAAAACGGACAGGTTCACATTGGCGCGCTCGCCACTCATGCAAGTATTGCCAGGTCCGAAATTGCCTCACTGGTCCCGATTGTGGGGGATTGCGCTGCCGGCATTGCGGACCCGCAGGTGCGTAGCCGCGGCACCATTGGCGGTTCGGTAAGCGCCGCTGACCCAAGTTGCGACTGGCCATCACTGTTGCATACCCTGGATGCGGAGATCCTCTGTCAGGGGACGGACGGTAAGCGAACAATACCCATCAGGGATTTTATTCAGGACTCCTACACAACCGCCCTGGCCGACGCAGAGCTGGTCACCGGAATTCGTTTCAACGTGCCCCAGGCCAACAGCGGCGGATCTTATATCGGTTTCAAGAAGGCCGCTCCTGCCTATCCCGCTGCCGCCGTAGGGATCCAACTGATACTTGCAGAGGGTGAACTCTGCGAGGACGTCCGCCTCGTACTCAGCGCAGTCGGACCACGACCGGTCACCTCAGAAGAAGCTGAAGCGCAGTTGCGGGGGCAACCGCTGACAAGGGAAAACCTGCAGAAGGCCGCCGAGGCGATCATCGCCGAGTCGGACCCTCCATCTGATTCCCGTGGCACCGGACAGTTCAAACGGGCAATGTTGGGTTCATTGTTTGCCAAAGCAGCGGAGACGGCAATCCGCCGCGCCCGTGGCGCACAGATCGATGGAAGTCACAATTATGTTTGATCCCATACAACTGGTCCCTGTAGAAATCAGCGTAAACGGCAAGAACTATCAGCGGGAGGTGGAACCCCGCCTGCTGTTGGTAGAATTTATACGCGAGGTGCTCGGCCTGACCGGTACGCACATTGGCTGTGACACGAGTTATTGCGGTGCCTGCACCATCATCGTGGATGGTGATGCTGTGAAGTCCTGTACGCTATTGACGGTGCAGGCCGACGGTTCTGAAATCATTACGGTTGAGGGGCTGGAACAGGAGGGTAAGGTCCATCCACTGCAACAGGCCTTCTCTGAAAAGCACGGGTTGCAGTGCGGCTACTGTACACCCGGGATGCTCATGTCTTCCCTGGCATTACTGGCTGAAAATCCTGATCCGGGCCCCAGGGACATTCGTAAACGGCTGGCCGGTAACGTCTGCCGCTGCACCGGTTATATCAATATCATCAAGTCGGTGCAGGATGCTGCAAAACAGCTGCGGGAGGGGGGCTGATCCATGGAGATGAAATTCAGCGGGCAGTTCAGGGTTGCCAAGCCCAGAGACGAGGTATTCGAAATTTTATCCGTGCCGGAAAAATTCGCGCCGTTATTACCCACATTTCACAGTATCGAAATGAAGGATGAGCGCACGGCGACGCTCAGGGTCAAGGTCGGGATTGGACGCATCCGTGGTACGGCGTCAACGGAACTGACCCTGACGGAGGCGGATGCGCCGGGCCGGGCCTGTTACACCGGCCAGGGCAAGGTCATGCAGGGCGCGTATCAGATGATCGCCTCTTTCGATCTGGAGGAGGATGGAGACGGGACGCTAATCACCTGGCAAGGTGAGACGCACCTCGTCGGCAAGATCCTGTCGCTGGCCGGAGGCGGTCTGAAAGGCTACGCGGAGAAGGAGATAAACAGACTTATCGGTAATCTGCAGAGCGCCTTATCACCGGAGGCAGAAGCCATTGCCGCGCCCGCCGCGGAAGGCTGGCTGGCCAGGACCTTGCGCAGTTTTCGGCGCGGCAAAAAAGTGGCTGTGGCAGAAGAAGTTGCACCGGCGCCATCTGTTTCATCCGGCTTTGCTGCACAGCCTGAAGAGGTCATCAAGGAATGGCAGGATGTCCGTTCCCGCATCAACAGGATTCTTCAGGTGAAACCCCCGGAGAAACGCCTGACACGAAAAGAAGATAATCGTCTTATCCGGGGGCAGGGTCTGTTTGTCGACGATTATCATCCCGCCGGACTGTTGCACATGGCAATCGTCCGATCTCCCTATGCCCATGCGCGTATCCTGAATATTGACGTTGCCAGGGCAGAGGCCCTGCCGGGCGTTGTGTGTACCTTAACCGGCAGGGAGGTGGCCGGGCTATGCTGTGCTCCTTTCATGCAAATCGGCCCGGAGCCGAGTTCTAAAATAGAGGATTACCCCCTGGCAGTGGAGAAGGCGGTCTATCAGGGTGATCCCGTCGCGGCGGTTATCGCAGAGTCTCCACACATTGCTGCGGATGCCGTGCAACTCGTCGATGTTGAATACGAGACGCTTGATGTGGTGATTACCTGTGAAGACGCCCTGAAGGATGAGGTCATCCTGCACGAACCCGCCGGTACCAACACCATCTGGCATGGTGTCTATGAATACGGCGATGTTGACAAGGCCTTTGCGGAAGCGGCGCATGTTGTCAGGATCGACCATCTGAAGTTTCACCGCTTCAGCAGCACCGCGCTGGAACCCAATGCCGTGGTCGCCACCTGGGACAAGCGTGGCGAGGTCGATTTTTTCGCCAATACGATCATGACCATCCCGTTGGCCATGATTGCCCCGGTCCTGGGGGTGAAAAACGATCAGATCCGCCTGCGAACGCACGATATCGGCGGCAGTTTTGGCAACAAGATCGGCAATTATCCCTACATGACACTGGCGGCGCTGGCTTCCCGCAAGGCGGACGGCGCTCCGGTCAAGTGGGTGGAGACGCGCAGTGAGCATATGCAGGCCGGTGGCCATGGTGGTGAACGCAACTATTATGATACTGAAGTCGCCCTTGACGGAGATGGCGTCATCACCGCCATTCGTTCACGCCATGTGGATGATTGCGGCGCCTATCCCCGCTATGAACCTCTGGGTTGCGTTATCTGGGCGCAGGTGCTGCCGGCCTCATACAGACTGAAAAATATCAAAATCGATTTTACGCAGGTGGCGACAAACAAGGGACCCTGCGCACCCAATCGTGGTTATTCGCGTCTGCCGCATCTCTGGTTCATGGAGCGCGTCATCGATATTTGCGGTCACGAACTGGGGATCCCCGCTGACGAGATACGGCTTGGAAACTACATAACGGAATTCCCCTATACGACACCGAACGGTTGTATTTATGACTCCGGCGATTTCCCGCTTATGCTCTCCAGGGCCAAGAAACTTATCGGCTGGGATGAGTGGAAGAAAAAACAGGAACAGGCCCGTACTGAAGGGCGACTCATCGGTATTGGCATCGGCACCAGTATTGACTCCGGCACAAATAATTTTGGTCAGGCCCGGATCCTCAATCCGTTTCTGCCCTTTTCCGGTAACTCTGAGGCGGCCATTGTCAAACTGGATCTGGATGGTTCCATTTCAGTCAGCCTTGGCACTTTCCCCCAGGGACAGGGACATGAAACCACGGCGGCACAGGTGGTGGCTGGAGATCTTGGTCTTGATACCGATTATGTCGACGTAAACACCGGTTTTGATTCCGCCCGCAACTGTCATACAGGCGTTTCCGGCACCTACGCCAGCCAGTTCGCGGTGACCGGCCTGTCCGCCGCCCACGGTGCTGCGGTTAAACTGAAAGCAGAGTTAAAAAAACTGGCCGGTTTCGCACTTGAGGCCAGTGAAGACGATCTGGAAATAGGTGTTGGTGAACAGGGACCTGAAGTCCGTGTTGTGGGGACCGACCGCGGTGTTAACTTCTGGGCGCTTGCCAATATGATCAACGCCAACAATGCCCAACTGCCGGAGGAACTGAGGGAACTGACACTTAATGTGCGCCATGTCTACGTGCCACCGTTCCATGTGCCCGATATTGAAAAAAAATACGGCAACCTGACCCTTACCTATGCGCTGCAACTGCACATTGCCGTGGTAGAGATTGACCCTGAAACATACCAGACAAGGATACTCGATTATGCGATCGTCGACGATTGTGGCAAGGTCATCAATCACATGATTGTCGAAGGCCAGACGCATGGCGGAGCGGCCCACGGACTCGGGGCGGCATTACTCGAAATTATGCCGTTCGATAAAGAGGGTAATGTATTATCAGGCTCCTTTACCGATTATGCCCCGATTACTATCAATAATATGCCTGATCTGAAAAACCTGAATATGGAAACCCCGTCACCATTCAGTTACCACGGCGCCAAGGGCATGGGTGAAGGCGGTGGTGGACCGTTGTTGACTATCAGTTCTGCGGTCCAGGATGCCCTGTACGATCAGGGGATCATTATTCAACACTCACATAATTCACCGATGTATCTGTATGAATATGTGAAGGGGAACAGGATGGAACCGGTTACTGTGGAAAGCCGTTAGATATCTGTTGTCCGTTACTCAATCATGGCAAAGACCCGGGCGGGCGAACCATCGAGGCCTTCCAGACGTAACGGTACTCCAACAAGCATAAAATTATCACTGCCGATGCTGCCAATATTTGTCAGCATTTGTATGATAATTGTCTTGTTGCCCAAAAGGGTTTTGTGATTGATTGCCGGTGGGGTATCAGGTTTGAAGCCAAGCCAGAAGGGTGCTTCCGGGAAAAAGTCCATGGCAACGGCGCTGACATTACGTTCAACCATCAAGGCCGCTGCACTGGTGTCCAGATAGATCATTTCATTCCAGAAACGCTCAGTAGTCCCTCCGGCCCGGTCCGTCCAGGCAGTATGCAAAACCGGGATAACGGAGTCATCGAAATCGATACCGGTTGCAAGGATGTCCTCAGCCGTTACAGCCGATTTTGGTTCCTTATGTGTTAACGGTATGACCATTCCTCTTTTGACCGTGAGTTCCAGCGGGACTTCATCGATGGACCAGGTAGCGTCCAGAAAATGACAAGGCGCATCAATATGCGTGCCGACGTGTGTCATGATTTCCAGCCTGCTCATCATATGATGTCCGGGTTCCATATTCCCGACCATTTCAATGTTTCGATCTTTAAGGTTTGCTATTTGCGCTTCACTCAAGGTTGACAGCACCACGCAACGTGTCGGGTTCTCTTCATATTCCTCACGTTCGGGAATGCCCGTCAAGTGCCGGCTGATTGGCATACTCAGGTCTACAATCCGCATAACATCTCCAACTTATTCACAGGTGAATGGCACTTACTTAAGGCCCAGTCACAGGAAAATATCAACTCTCTTGCACTCCGTCATTGCGGCGAAGGCCGCAATCCAGTCACATATGAGCGCCGCAGGCGCACTTTATTTCACTGGATGCCGGAACAAGCTTGCCCCGTACTTGATACGGGGTCCGGCATGACAACATATTTCCCTTAAGTAAGTGCCATTCATTTACAGGCAATAAGGTTATCGATTTCCGGAGTGGCCTCCGTTACATGCCTGGCAACGATTTCACTGAAAGATGGTGAGCCCCACGGTTGTTGCAGATCATAACCATTGCCTCTCTCGACCATACGCTCAAGCCATGCTCCAATATTCGGTCTATTGTCCCAGAGTCTGGCCATATTCAAGGCCTCTATCCTCACCATGTAGGGTGCCGCAGTGGCGTCAGCAAGCGAATAATCTTTGCCGGCCAGCCATGGCCCGCTGTCAAGGGCTTCATCCAGAAAACCAATAACCCTATCCAGGGAATTGACCGCTAATTGTGCACTCGGTGCTTTTAACCCATCTGCATGGGTCCTTTGTTGCCGTTCACGCCGTGCCGGATCGGTGATTTTCATGAAATGTTCCTGCATCTGTTCCGGTGTCTTCAATTCATTCATTTGATGGCGCATTACAATCGCATAGGTCAGTATTCCCACAGCAGGATGCACCTCATCATCGAATGCTTTCATCAGAAGACGCATCTGCGCCCGGGCATAAAGGTCATCCGGTTTGCGAGGAGGATCGGGGAAAACGTCATCTATATATTCAATAATAACAGTCGATTCACGAATTACCCGGTCGTCATGAATCAGGGTTGGCACGACGGCCTTGGGATTTAATTTTAAGTATTGGGGTTCAAACTGCTCCCCTTTCCTGAGATTCAGATATATCTCAGTCCATTCAAGTTGTTTTTCTGAAAGGACAAACCGCACCTTTTGTCCACAAGTTGATTCAACGCTATGATATAAAGTTAAATTCATTGACTTGGTACGTTTTATCAGGGACTCTTTAAT
>JBHHYN010000046.1:0-19173 GCA_046757565.1 Gammaproteobacteria bacterium
TATGGTTCTCCAGGACATCCCGCTGGTGCTCCTGTCTTTCCACTTTGAACTTTGCACTGATTTTTAGTGAACGGCCCGGATAAGTTGAAAGTATAAAGTAAAAAGTGAAAAGTATGGTTCTCCAGGACATCCCGCTGGTGCTCCTGTCTTTCCACTTTGAACTTTGCCCTGTTTTTCCTGATTTGGCGTGAAACCCAAATCCGGGAGCGGCGAATAATACCCGAGATCCTGCCGGGGACAAACAGAGTTGTTGATTTGCACGAATTTTGCCTGTTCTATAGTGGCATGCCCTTGATTTTCCAGGGTACTACCCTTATTTTCTAGACATTGCATTCATGTGAGGTGGAAAAGTGCCAATTTACGAGTATCAATGTGACATCTGTGAGCACCGGCTTGAGCTTATCCAGAAGATCAATGAAGAACCCCTGTCGGAATGCCCGGAATGTGGTGAGGATGGCCTGCGTAAATTGATTTCCCCCGTTTCTTTCAGGTTGAAAGGCACCGGCTGGTACGAGACGGATTTCAAAGATAAATCCGGGGGGAAGAATAAAAAACCGGTGAAATCCACCAGCGATGCCGACAAAACATCAACGACCGCCAGTGATTCCGGTTCCAAAGAATCATCCACTGCCAGCACAGACAAGAAGGCCGCTACCAGTTCCAATTAACGGGTCAGACTGACCCCAGATCATGGCGACATTGCGAAAATATCTCATCGCCGGCCTGTTGGTCTGGCTGCCGCTGGCGGCTACAGTTGTGGTCATCAAGCTGGTCGTCGACATGCTGGATAAGACCCTGCTGTTGTTGCCTCCTGACTATCGGCCCGAGTCTGTTTTAGGCTTTTCCATACCAGGTTTCGGGGTAATTCTGGCAATAGGTGTTCTCCTCCTGACCGGCATGCTGGCGGCAAACCTCATGGGACGGCAACTGGTTTCACTCTGGGAAGCGTCGTTGAGCCGCATCCCCCTGGTCCGGAATATTTACAATAGCGTCAAGCAGATCGCCACGACAATCCTGGCTTCAGACGGAAAGTCATTCCGTAAGGTCGTTATAGTGGAATACCCCCGCAGGGGTACCTGGAGCATGGGGTTTCTTACCAATGAACAGATTGAAATCGATCATGAAAATCCTGACGACGAACTGGTTGCTGTATTTGTGCCCACAACACCTAATCCCACATCCGGTTACATCATTATGCTTCCAAAAAAGGATGTTATTGAACTGGATCTGAGCGTTGAAGAGGGGTTCAAGTTTATTATCTCCATGGGGGTCATCGTTCCGGATGGTCCCATCAAGGAGTCACTCCTTTCAACCAGGGTTGCGCAATCACAGACAGGCCCGTAAGATGCCGCCTCTTTCAGCTATCCGGCAGTAAAAAAGTCTTCATCATGCGCAGCCATTATTGCGGACAACTTGACGCCTCGCATATCGACCAGGAGGTGGAACTCTGTGGCTGGGTAAACCGGCGCAGGGACCACGGCGGAGTGATTTTTATTGATCTGCGTGACAGGGAAGGTATCGCCCAGGTGGTGTTTGATCCCGGCCGGCCTGATCCCTTTGCCATTGCGGATGCTGTACGTAACGAATATGTCCTGCGGGTGAGTGGCAGGGTCAGACACCGCCCGCAAGGGACTGTCAATCCTGATCTGCCTACAGGTGAGGTTGAGGTCCTCGCTTACAGCATCGATATATTGAACAGTGCCGAAACACCGCCGTTTCAGATCGATGATGAAAATGTCCACGATGATGTCCGTCTTCGTTATCGCTATGTCGATCTGCGCCGTCCGGAGATGCAACACAATATCCGTCTGCGTGGTCAGGTCTGCCGGACTCTACGGGATTTCCTGGATAGCAAGGGCTTTCTTGAGATTGAGACACCGATGTTGACCCGGGCCACACCGGAAGGCGCCCGTGATTATCTGGTTCCCAGCCGCACCCATCTGGGACAGTTCTTTGCACTGCCGCAATCGCCACAGCTGTTCAAACAACTGCTGATGATGTCCGGTATGGACCGGTATTACCAGATTGCCCGCTGTTTTCGTGATGAAGACCTGCGTGCCGACCGGCAACCGGAGTTTACCCAGCTGGATATTGAAACCTCCTTTATGGAAGAGGAGCAGATAACAATGCTTATGGAGGAGATGATCCGGGCGCTGTTCAAGCAGCATATCGATGTGGACCTGCCTTCTCCTTTCCCGCGCATGGGCTATGCGCAGGCCATGGAACGCTTTGGGACAGACAGGCCGGATCTGAGAAACCCGCTGGAACTTGTTGAGTTGAGTGACCTGATGAAAGATGTTGAATTCAAGGTCTTCTCCGTTCCCGCCCGCCAACCGGACGGGAGAGTGGCGGCACTGCGTGTGCCAGGCGGCAACAAACTTACCCGCAGGGAGATTGACGACTATACAGACTATGTAGGTCAATTCGGGGCCAAAGGGCTTGCTTATATCAAGGTAAATGACCGCTCGAAAGGCAGCGCGGGACTACAGTCACCGATTCTCAAATTCCTGCCGCCAGAGATTATTACCACTCTGCTTGAGCGCAGCCGGGCTGATACAGGTGATCTGATTTTCTTTGGTGCGGACAAGGACGATGTCGTCAATGATTCCCTCGGTGCGCTGCGCGTAAGGCTGGCTGAGGATCTGCAACTGCATCATGGTGAATGGAAACCACTCTGGATCGTGGACTTCCCGATGTTCGAATATAACCGGGATGACGAGCGCTGGGATTCCCTGCATCATCCATTCACCGCCCCGCAGCTAACCGATCCGGCCCAGGTCGAGGCAGATCCCGGCGCATGCCTGTCCCGCGCATATGATCTGGTCGTGAACGGCATTGAACTGGGAGGTGGCTCCATTCGCATCCATCGGCCCGATATGCAAAGGACAATCTTCCACCTGTTGGGTATCGAAGAAGATGAGGCCCGGGAGAAATTCGGTTTTCTTATTGATGCCCTGAGTTACGGTTGTCCACCTCACGGCGGTATTGCCTTCGGGCTTGATCGCATCGTTATGCTCATGGCCGGGGTCTCCTCCATCCGTGATGTCATCGCTTTTCCCAAGACCCAGACGGCTGGCTGCCTGTTGACCTCTGCGCCGTCACCCGCCAGCAGCCGGCAGTTACGGGAGCTGGGGATAAAGGTGGTCAAAGCGGCAACACTCAAGTCATAAAACTGATAGTAATCAGTTACTAACTGCTTGCAAGGGTGTACCCGGGTTGATTTTGATAAGTGTAATGTGTACACTAAGCTTATTGTTATTATTACACTAAGTTTGCTATGTACCGCTACGACTATCCTCATCCCGCTGTGACCACGGATATCGTGATTTTCACTATTCAGGATGAACAGCTGAAGGTCCTGCTCATACGCCGTGCCAGTGAACCGTTCAAGGGTCATTGGGCGCTCCCCGGCGGATTTGTTGAAATCGATGAAGACCTGGAAGATGCCGCACTGCGTGAACTAAAAGAGGAGACCGGTATCACAGGGGTCTATCTTGAACAACTCTATACCTTCGGTAAACCGGACCGGGACCAGCGTGAGCGGGTCATCTCGGTTGCCTACTATGCGATGGCGCCTTTCGAGCGGTTGGCGATCAAACCTGCCAGCGATGCCAGGGAGGTTACCTGGACAGCCTGCAATCAGTTGCCCCCGCTGGCATTCGATCATGCAAATATCGTCAACATTGCACATAACAGACTGGCATCGAAACTTGGCTACTCCACCATCGCCCTGCAATTCATGCCGGAGAAGTTTACGCTGAGTGAATTGCAAAGAGTCTATGAGATCATACAGGGTGGATCGCTTGATAAACGTAATTTCAGGAAACGTATGCTGGCTTACGGCTGTATTGCGGACACGGGAAAGAAACGCAGAAACGGAAATCACCGGCCGGCGCGGCTGTATAACGTGAAATCACCGGGGACCGTAGAGTTTATTAAATAAACGCCGGCAAACAGTATGAACGCTATCAACCCAATCACTCCAATCACAGAACTTCTTGACTACCGTCTGCCACCCGATCAGGTGCCCGAGACCGTTGTTGAGAACCTGGGTATCGAGCTGCGGGATTCACTGAAAGCACGCATTAAACGGCTGTTGAAAGAACAAAACGCCGTCCTCGTTGCCCATTACTACACGGATGCGGATCTGCAGTTGCTGGCTGATGACACCGGTGGTCATGTATCGGATTCCCTGGACATGGCCCGTTTCGGGCATGAATCCGACGCCCGGACACTGGTCGTGTGTGGCGTTCGCTTTATGGGTGAGACGGCAAAGATCCTGAATCCGGAAAAGCGCATAGTAATGCCTGATCTGGAGGCGACTTGTTCATTGGACATTGGTTGCCCAATCGATGCATTCAGCAGATTCTGCGATCAGCATCCGGACCGGACCGTTGTGGTGTATGCCAATACCAGTGCCGCCGTCAAGGCACGGGCGGACTGGATGGTCACTTCCGGCAGCGCCATCAGCGTCGTCAATTATCTAAAACAGAAAGGGAAAAAGATCATCTGGGCGCCGGACCGATATCTGGGTCAGTATGTACAGGAACAGAGCGGCGCAGATATGCTGCTCTGGCAGGGCGCCTGTGTGGTGCATGAGGAATTTAAAGGTATTGAGCTGGAACTGTTACGCCGCCGGCATCCGCAGGCAAAGGTCCTGGTACATCCGGAATCTCCCGCATCGACCATAAAACAGGCGGACGTGGTGAGTTCAACAAGCGGTATCATCAAGGCGGCGCTGGAACTGGATGCCAGGGAATTCATCGTTGCTACCGACAAGGGCATCTTTCACAAGTTGCAGGAGGCAGCGCCTGACAAGATTTTTTACGAGGCGCCTACCGCTGGCAAAAGCGCCACCTGCAGGAGTTGCGCCCACTGTCCCTGGATGGCCATGAATACCCTGAGAAAACTGGAGCACACTCTGGAGACCGGCGGTAATGAGGTCTTTGTCGACCCTGCCATCATCGCGCGTGCCAGAATACCAATCAAACGCTTGCTGGATTTTGCCAAACTTGAGATACAGATTGCCGGAGATGCCTGACCAGGGTTGAAAGTAGAAAGTATAAAGAATAGACACAACTGTTTTTTTTGGTTTGCACCTGCTGCCGGCCCGTTCAAAAGGTCCTTCGCAACATGATCTCTATATCAATTTCTGAATGAATGAGGAAGTTGCCGTTCTGGTCCATGGCCTGTGGGTGAATGGGCTGGACATGGGCCTGCTACGCAAGCGCCTGCAGACAGCAGGCTACCGCACCCTGAGGTTTTCCTACCCTTCGGTACGCAATACACCATTGGAAAATGCCATGGATCTCAATGTCTTTGCAAACCGCATCCACGCAGAGACAATCCATTTTGTCGGTCATAGCCTTGGTGGTATCGTGATCCGCCACCTGTTTCATGAATATCCGCAGCAAAGGCCGGGACGTGTTGTCACATTGGGGACCCCGCACCGATCCAGTATGGCAGCGAAGCAGTTACACAGGACCTTGCCGGGTCAGGCACTCCTTGGTAAAAGTGCCATGGAGGGATTGCTGGGTAATGTCCCGCCGTGGAAGGCGGATCATGAACTCGGCAGTATCGCCGGCACCTTGAGATTCGGACTCGGTATGGTAGTGCCGGATATCCCCAGACCCAATGATGGGACAATTGCCGTGGAGGAGACAAAATTCAAGGGCATGAAAGATCATGTAACGGTAGCGGCATCCCACTTCGGCCTGCTGCTGTCCCGAAGGGTTGCAAACCAGAGCCGCTATTTCCTGCAGCATGGACGTTTCATGGAATAGGTTCACTTTGGTTGTTATCGCTTCAGGTCACGCAGCGAGTGTGGTGTTATCAGTGCAGCAAGAGGTTGGCGCAGGCTGGAACCGACCACGCGGCTGCACATCATGTTGCACGAGGATCTGTCCGAACATTGCCTAATCGCGCTCTGATCAAGGACTGACAGGATATCTTCCAGTGAAGAGTCGAGCAGGTTGCCGGCATGGCGCAGGGCAAGACACGGTGCAACATTCCCCGATGCGTCTATTGCAATGCTGTGCCTGCCTGCATCACAACGTCGCAAATCATCACCCTTTACCCAGCTGATATTATCCTTGATGTAGTTGCGAAAATAGCCGCGTGGGACCAATCCGGATCGCAGCACCTCCTGGAAGATATTGATCGCGGTATCACGTTGATATTGCAAGGCGGCATCCGCCTTGCCATAACGCCCTGTTTCCCAGTGATAGGCGCCGATCACAGGGATAAACCCCCGTTGCCGTGAAAATCTTACCACATCGATGACATCGTCCCTGTTACACTCGCTGAGGATGCAGGTAATGTATTTCGGATGAGGATAATCGTGTAAGAGTTCGATTCCGGACAGGACCAAACCCAACTGATCGGCCCCGCGTATACGTTTATAACGCGATCGGTTGAGTGTATCCAGACTTATGGAAAGGCTGACCGGCATGGTCTGCAGGCGTTGAACGAAAGATTCCGTTATGCGTGTACCATTGCTGATCAAGACCAGGGCAAAACCAATCCCGTGCAGATCCTGTAATATGCCAATTAAATCCTTGCGCAGGGTCGGCTCACCACCTTGCACGAAGACATAACGTAGACCATATCCGTATAAATTTGTGAATATCCGTTTTATCTGCGCACGGGTCATCTCATAGCGGCCGGTATTCAGGGGCAGATCACAATAGGCGCATTCTGAATTACATCTCAGATTTATCTCAAACACAGCGAGGACAGGACGTCCACGAACGATATTCAGTACAGGCTGCAAGTGCCCGGCAGACATGATCAGCGTACCGGAGAGAAGAAACCTGGAGCCATGATAGGCAGGCGCAGTTCGTAACAGATGAGAATGATCGCCACCTCTGCGAAACACCGGAAGATACCACGCTGTACGAACTTGCGTGAATCCGTAATAACGGTTTCATTCAACAGGAGCGGTCGTGTGGCCTGCAGCAGTTTTTCACTGAATAGAACATCTTCCAGAATGTCCCGGTCCGGAAAACCACCCAGCCGGTGAAACAGAGTGCGCCGGACAAACATCGCCTGATCACCATAGATTATCCGTGTCCTGTTGCAGCGCCAGTTATGCAGGCGAGAGATAAACTGTAATGATCGCTGCCCACCCGAGAATTTCTGATGAAAACAGCCGGCCTGTACATCAGTTTCTGATGACAGGGAGGCGATCCTCAGCAATGCATTCTCCGGCAACAGTGTGTCTGCATGCAGGAACAATAACCAATCTCCACGGGCGACGTCCGCTCCGGCGTTCATTTGCCTGGCCCGGCCACATCTTGCGCGGACCAATTTCACATTCGGGCTATTTCGTACTGTCTCACAACTGCGATCAGTGCTGCCGCCATCCACGACGATAATCTCATACTCACCTGCCTGTCTGAAAACATTTGCAAGGGTTGCCGGTAGCGCCTTCTCTTCATTCAGACAGGGGATGATGACGGAGATCATGGACGTAAATTATTTAAATATTTGATTAACCACAGAGGCACAGGGTTCACAGAGATAATAAAAGTTAAAAAATCAACCAAAATTCTTCGGGGCATGCCACCGAGTTGGAGTGCAATAATAGATATAAAACACCATTACACTGAAATCCGGTCGCTTGTGGCCGAGTTGTACATCCATGGCGGCAACTTTTGATAGAGTTGTTTTACATAGTCGTTTGCATTTTCTCCAAAGTATTCAAACAGGCCCACGGCCGCGCCTATGAGCGCATCCATTAATTCAAGATAATCAGCGGCCTTGTGTTGTAAAGACAGGCTGTTACCATCGTTCTGACAGACAAGCTGATCCAGGCGGCGCACGCCAAAGTCATGGTGGGCCTCTTCCTGGCCCACAACAAGCCGGCGCAGCCGTTTAAGATCAAGACCACGGGTAACGATGCCGTCGTTAATACTGTTGATGGCGACATCACCCACTCCTTCCATGATAACCTGCATACCAAGCAGACTGCCGGCCAGGTCATATTGCCGCAGGGCCTGCTCGATCAGTCTGCGGTAGCGTTGCATTGGCGCACCACCCAGGAGGGGTCCGGCACCACGTGGTGATAATATTCCGATCACCTCCCTGAATATCCTGGCATGGAGATTTTCCTGGCGTGATTGTCTCAACAGAAAACTCCTGGAGTATTGATCAGGGAAAAACCGTGCCTGGCTGCGGGAACAGTCACGGGCAAGGTATTCCCCTTGCAGAAGAAAATTGAAAAGCCGGGAGATCTGCTTCCTTTCGTCAGGGAGTATCACCATGATTTTTACAGGGTATCGTTTAAGCGCCAGTCGTAGCGGAGATATTTTACGTGAAATCCGTCCCTGTCGAGCAATGCGGCGGTTTCCGGATCCTCCATATATTGGAGAATATATTTCTGGACGGATCCGGCATGTTGTTCAAATCCTTCATGAAACCAGTCAAAAATTTTTGATAATCTTGCCGTTTTGGTTTTTATGTTGAAAAAATTTTTCTCCGGGTTATTGATAAATGCCCTGGCGTCTTCATCGAGCTGCTGATTGAGTCTGGCTGCAGTATAGGCTTCGGATCGGAGTTTCGGGCAGGAGACGGCGGCACAGACAATGGCGAAGTGAATACGCGGATCTGCGAAAGGAATGAGTACCTCACGTTCCAGGTGATACAGATTAATGTGCCTGCCACCGGCTTCGTAGTCCCTGATTATGAAATACTTTGCCCTGCCGAGAAGACTCCCTGGAGACAGACCCTCCAGGATCCCCTTGATTGCCAGCGCATTGTAAGCATTTATCCAGAAAGCGATCTTCTCATTTTTCGTAGTAAAGCTGTCCGGGTTGGTTTGTTTTATAAATTCGAGATAATCATAATAACGCTGATCGGTTTTAATCCCCGCATAATCAACTCTGCCGTTGTTAACATATTTGTGGAGTATCTGATCAAATAGTTTGTGAAGTGTATCTTTCTTATGATTCACCTCCGCAGCCAATGGTGTCTTGTTCCTGTCTATGATGACAGGGGTTGCGTAAACCGGGGCAGGGACATATATGGAAGCTGTCACGACCATGAGAAAGTAAACGCATCCCTGGAATACACCCTTCATGACAGACCACCCTGAAACCGAGATCATTCTATGCATTCAAGCTATTGACACCATGCCGGATAGTAAGTTCTTAAAAAGTATAGCCGTTACCGGCAAACAGGCGCCGGCGGGCCTGTCCGCATACATTTCCTGTAAAGGCCCGTATAGGCCGGGTGCATGTCACTGTCTATCACAGCCCGTAGCGACACCCCGGTCAGGCAAACATCTGCCTGATACTCTTGGGCGAATTCCACGTAAATGTTAAACTGCACACAATCAATCCTCATGAGTAATTATGGCCGGACACAGTAAATGGGCTAATATCCAGCATCGTAAGGGACGCCAGGACGCCAAACGCGGTAAGTTGTTTACAAAACTGATCCGTGAAATCACTGTAGCAGCAAAACTGGGTGGAGGCGATCCGGCCTCCAATCCACGATTGCGGGCGGCAGTGGACAACGCCAGGTCCAACAGCATGCCCAAGGATACCGTCGACCGGGCCATCAAACGTGGCGCCGGTGGTGAGGAGGGACAACACCTGGAAGAGGTGGTCTATGAGGGTTACGGGCCCGGTGGCGTGGCGATAATGGTGGATTGTATGACAGATAACAGGAATCGCACCGTTGCCGAAGTACGCCACGCCTTTACCAGGTGTGGTGGTAATCTTGGGACGGACGGGTCGGTGGCCTACCTGTTCAGCAAAGCCGGTCTCATCTGCTATCCCCCGGGCAGTGACGAGGATGCCCTGCTGGAGGCCGCCCTCGAAGCCGGCGCTGAAGATGTCATCACCAACGATGACCATTCCATCGACATCATCACCTCCCCGGATGACTTTGTTGATGTTAAGCAGGCGCTGGTAGACGCCGGACATGAACCGGAATCGGCCGAGATCACCATGCGTACATCGACGACCACCACGCTGGAACTGAAGGGAGCAGAAAGTATGATCCGTTTGCTGGAAATACTCGAGGATCTGGATGACGTACAAAAGGTCTATTCGAATGCGGACATTCCTGAAGAGTTGTTGGTGCAACTTGACTAAGCTGATATTCAGCCGGGGTCTTCATCCCGTAACACCTTAATTTATGGTTACTGACAGCCCTTCGGGCCTTGCAGAGTTCGATTCACGCAGAATTCGTATACTCGGCGTCGATCCCGGTTCCCGGATAACCGGTTACGGTATCCTTGACATGGATGGCAACCGTGCCATCCATGTTGCCCACGGTGTCATCCCTGTGCGTGGAGAAACACTGGGAGAGAAATTACATCTCATATTTTCTCAAATCGATAAGCTCGTTTCGGAATATGAGCCGGCGGAAGCAGCCATTGAAAAAGTCTTCATGCACCGTAATGCAGATTCAGCCTTGAAACTGGGACAGGCGCGCGGGGCAGCGATGATTGCCTTTGTCGAACATGGCCTGGATGTGTTTGAATATACAGCCAATCAGATAAAGCAGGCAACCGTCGGTAAAGGACATGCTGCAAAGCAACAAGTACAACACATGGTAAAAATCCTGCTGTGTCTTGACAAGATCCCCCAGGCCGATGCCGCAGATGCCCTGGCCGTCGCTTTATGCCACGGCCATTCACGGGAAGGATTGTTACGCATGGCCGGGGTCAAGGGGATACGGGGTGGGCGCCTGCAATGATAGGCTGGATACGCGGAATAATCCTGGAAAAGCAACCTCCTCATCTGTTGCTGGATGTCAACGGTATTGGTTACGAACTTGAAGCGCCTATGACGACCTTCTACTCCCTGCCGGAAATAGGCGAAGAGATCCATATCTACACACACCTTGTCATTCGTGATGATGCGCATCTGCTGTTCGGTTTTGCCAGCGAAAGTGAACGGCGCATGTTCCGTGCATTAATAAAGGTGAATGGCGTCGGCGCCAGGATGGCGCTTACTATATTGTCCGGAATCGAATCGGATGCCTTTGCCCGGTACATACAACAGGGCGATTCTGATCGATTGGTGAAACTGCCCGGTATTGGCAGGAAGACTGCTGAGCGTCTGATTATTGAAATGCGGGACCGCCTTAAAGACTGGAGCATGGCTGCAAATCCGGGAAGTGAGACGGGTCATAAGCCAGGTGCCATTGAGAAAGATCCGCAAAATGAAGCCATCGGTGCATTGATTGCCCTCGGCTACAAACCCCAGGAAGCGAGCCGTTATGTACATGCCGTCGTGACCGATGACATGAATAGCGAGCAGATCATACGTGAGGCGTTGAAGGCATCAGTAAACAGTTGACACGCCCACCTGTAATCTGAAACTGAGTCAGTTAATCGCGCACGATCGGTACGAGTCGCAAAATAAACCGGCAACCAAACCAGTCAAATCAAGGGATGTGGATATCGGACTTTTTAAAATTCCATATTCTTGCCACATTTATGCCGCCATTACCTGTTGTAATCCTGAAAACCATTGGGATTAACCCGATTGGCATCTGAACACGTTACAAGAGATAATAATACCGGAATCTTCTATGGTTGAAGCTAATCCTGTCATTTCACCCACCAGCACTGCCGAGGATGTTGCCGCAGATAATACCCTGCGCCCCAAACACCTGAAAGATTATCTGGGTCAACCCGCCGTGCATGAGCAGATGGAGATCTTTATTGGTGCGGCCCGGCAACGCAGCGAAGCGCTGGATCATGTGTTGATATTCGGCCCCCCCGGCCTTGGCAAGACCACTCTGGCCCATATCATTGCCACGGAGATGGCCGTGAACCTGCGCCAGACGTCCGGACCGGTCCTGGAACGGCCGGGAG
Organism: Gammaproteobacteria bacterium; assembly: GCA_046757565.1. Taxonomy (GTDB): domain Bacteria; phylum Pseudomonadota; class Gammaproteobacteria; order Eutrophobiales; family Eutrophobiaceae; genus JBHHYN01. The sequence goes on from JBHHYN010000046.1 coordinate 11,834, forward strand.
ACCTGGCGGCTCTGCTCACCAATCTGGAACCCAAAGATGTCTTGTTTATCGACGAGATCCACCGCCTGAGCCCGGTCGTCGAGGAGATCCTCTATCCTGCCATGGAGGATTATCAGATAGATATCATGATTGGCGAGGGGCCTGCCGCCAGGGCCATCAAACTGGATGTGCCGCCGTTTACCCTGGTTGGCGCGACGACACGCGCCGGCCTGCTGACGTCGCCATTACGCGATCGTTTCGGCATAGTTCAGAGGCTGGAGTTCTATAGCATTGATGAAGTGATCCGTATCGTCCTGCGTTCAGCCGCCATACTTAACGTCTCTATCGACGAGTCAGGCGCCTCTGAAATCGCTAAACGCTCACGTGGCACCCCACGTATCGCCAATCGCCTGGTCCGCCGTGTCCGCGATTATGCCGAAGTCAAGGCTGATGGGAATATCAGTGAACAGACGGCGAAACAGGCACTGGATATGCTGAATGTTGACGAACATGGCTTTGATGTGATGGATCGCAAACTGCTCTTGACCATCATCCAGAAATTTGACGGCGGGCCGGTCGGCGCTGAAAGTCTGGCCGCAGCCATCGGTGAAGAGCGCGATACCATAGAGGATGTTATCGAACCTTTTCTTATTCAGCAGGGATTTATGATGCGTACGTCGCGGGGGCGTATTGTAACCCGCAATGCCTGGCTGCATTTTGGGCTCAGTGCTCCTGGAAGCGCGGTCGTTGAATCTGATTTGTTCGCAGACCAGGACCCGCCAACTGATTCGGATCAGCACAAATGAGTATAAAATCCCGCATAACATAACATGCCGTCATCCGTATTTTCGCCAGGGAAGCCACAATCAATATTACAAAATGTATCTGTTCACGTTAATTTGTGGATTTAAAAAACATGCGAGAATTTAACTGGAATGTACGCGTCTACTATGAAGATACCGATGCAGCGGGAGTTGTCTACCATGGCAATTATCTGAAGTTTATGGAACGGGCGCGGACGGAGTGGTTGCGGGCGATTGGTTTGTCCCAGGATGTCCTGCATAAAGAGCAGGGAATTATATTTGCCGTAACGAAAATGAATATCAGGTTTCAACTGCCGGCCCACATTGATGAACTGCTTGCCGTCAATACAAAACTCGTAAAAACGGGTGGCGCCAGTCTGTTATTTCTGCAATCGATCACGAATCAACAGGAAAGATTGTTATGTGATGCAGACGTGAATGCGGCCTGTCTGAATGCGTCGACACTGAAACCGCAACGTTTACCCGGTTCTCTTATATCGGCACTTGCAAATGTCAACTGATCTATCCTTCCTGCAGTTAAGTATAAATGCCAGCTTACCGGTGCAGATGGTTCTGCTCATATTACTGATTGCCTCGCTGATTTCGTGGGCCATGATCTTCAACAAATTTAAAATGCTGAAAAATGCGCGCAGGGAGGCCAATCTGTTTGAGGAGCGCTTCTGGTCTGCCGATGACCTGGCGCCCTTGTATCATCGCATCAACGGCAAGAGATATCATCCTGCCGGCATGGAAAAAATATTTGAGAGCGGTTTCAAGGAGTTTGCCAGGCTCCGCAATCAGGATGGGATAAAGCCGGCAGCTATCCTCGAAGGGGCACAACGCGCCATGCGCGTGACGCTGAACCGGGAGGTTGAACTGCTGGAAACACACCTCTCATTCCTGGCCACGGTAGGTTCAACCAGTCCGTATATTGGCCTGTTTGGGACTGTCTGGGGGATCATGAACAGTTTTATGGCGCTTGGAAATGTCCATCAGGCAACCATTTCCATGGTCGCACCTGGCATTGCCGAGGCATTGATCGCGACCGCTATGGGTCTGTTTGCCGCCATCCCCGCCGTCATCGCATACAACCGCTATTCAAACGATGTAGAACGTCTGATCAATCGTTACGATACCTTCCTGGAGGAGTTTTCCTCCATCCTGCACCGGCATGCGCATACTTAAGACAGTCACAAGTCACAAGTCATAAGGCATGAGTAACAAGAAGTGAAAGTAAAATATAACCTTACAATCCCGGCTCTATTGCACGCAGCACGCATCACAGTTTACGCGGAGCAAAAATAATGCGGCAGCGAATACGTAAACGTCCCATGTCCGAGATTAACGTCGTGCCCTATATCGATGTCATGCTGGTATTGCTTATTATTTTCATGATCACCGCCCCCCTGCTCAGTCAGGGTGTTAAGGTCGATCTGCCGAAAGCGCCATCGGAAGTGATGCCTGCAGTGGACAAGGAACCCGTAATTATCAGTATTGACAGCGCCGGTAACTCCTTTATCAACTATGGTGATGATCAGGACAAACCGGTTCCTCCGAAAATTCTCGTCAATCGTGTTGCAGCATTGCTCAAATATCAACCACGTATCCCGGTATACATTAAAGGGGATGCGCATGTCCCTTACGGCAAGGTCGTGGCGATCATGGCGTTGCTCCAGGGAGCAGGCGTGGATGGCGTTGGCCTGGTGACCGAACCACCGGAGCAGTAATGCGGTTCAGCGGGCTCAGTCCAAGGTCAGTCATTTATTCCATTCTGCTCCATATTGTAGCGCTGGGTTTGCTCATGGTTAGTGTAGGGAATGCACCCTATACCGCACGGCGTCCTGTTCAAAATATTGATATAGTCAAGGCTGTCACCGTTGATAACAAACAGGTTGAATCGGAATTACAAAAGCTGAAAGATATTGACAGGGAAAAACGGAAAAAACAGCAAAAGAAGCAGCAGCAACGGGAAAAGAAATTGAAGGATCTGCAAAAAAAGGCCGCAAAAGCGGAAAAAAAACGCAAGCGCGAAGAGAAGAAACTTGCCGATATAAAAAGAAAAAAGGTCCAGGAAAAGAAAAAACGCGAGCAGGAACAAAAAAAGATAGCCCAACTGAAAACCCGGGAGCAGGAGCTGGAAAGGAAACGTAAACTCGAGGAGGAAAAGAGGCACAAGAAAGAGTTGGCGCAGAAAAGGAAGGTCGAGCAGGAACGCAGGCGCCAACAGGCAGAGCAGGCTTTGAATAAGCAATTGGCGGAGGAGAAGCGCCTGCGGGACGAAACGCAGCGACAACAGGACAGACAGTTGTTGCAGGATATCGTCGCTAATATCTATAACAGGGTCGTTAATAACTTCAACAAAAGCGGATTGCCGCAAGGGCTGGAATGTGTCTTGATCGTCAGGTTGGTCCCAGGGGGTGATGTGGTTAATGTCTCGGTGAGTAAGTCGAGTGGCAACGATATCTTTGACAGGCGTGCGCAGGTGGCCATAGAGAAGGCATCACCATTGCCCGTACCGGATGATTTGGCTACCTTTGAAAGACTGAAATTACGCCAGTTCAAATTTCTCTTCAAACCGGAGGATTGATATTTATTATGAAGTTGATGAAATGTGTTGTTTCGATCATGCTGCTTTTTGCATGCACTTCGGTTTTTTCCGAGCAGGGGCTTGAGATTATCATCGATAAAGGTATTGATAATACCTTGCCGATTGCCAGTATTCCCTTTGGCTGGTCTCAACAGAAACTGGTGCCGGTAGATATCGCTCTGGTTGTCTCCAATGACCTTGCCCGCAGCGGCCGTTTTGCACCGATGAAAGAACGGCACTTGCCGCAGAGACCGACCCAGTTTCAACAGATCAATTTTAAGGATTGGCGCCTTTTAGGAATGGAAAACCTTGTCATTGGTAACCTCCGGCAGTTGGATGCGGATAATTTTGAAGTTGAATTCCGGTTAATTGACGTTTATAGGGGCGAGCAAATAGCCGGTTTCCGCATTCCTACATCAACAAAGCAATTACGCCGCACGGCCCATCGCATCAGTGACATTATTTATGAAAAACTGACGGGTATCCGTGGGGCATTCGATACACGTATTGCCTATATTACCGTAAAGAAATTAAAAGACGGAGGTAAACAATATCTGTTACAAATCGCCGACGCGGACGGATTTAACCCGCAAGTCCTGCTCGAATCGCCACAACCGCTACTGTCACCGGCCTGGTCACCCGATGGCGGGAGGATCGCCTATGTTTCATTTGAAAGCGGAAGTTCAGTGATTTATGTGCAAAATATACTCACCGGCAAACGCTTTAAGGTTGCTTCCTACACGGGGATCAATAGCGCGCCGGCCTGGTCACCCGATGGCACCCGGCTGGCCATGACCCTCTCAAAAGATGGGGACCCGGAGATCTATATCATGCACCTCTCCAGCCGTACTTTACAGCGTATCACTTATAACAGGGCCATCGATACCGAACCCACCTGGTCCGGCAATGGTGACAAGATTGCCTTTACCTCGGATCGTGGCGGTACTCCACAGATCTATGAAATCAGTGCACTTGGCGGACGGGCGCAGCGATTGACGTTCGATGGTCCCTACAATACGCGACCCGGATATTCGCCTGATGGCAAGTATCTGACGCTCGTGCATGGTGAAAAAGGGGCCTACCGTATTGCCTTGCTGGATCGGAACAGCGGCTATATGAATGTCCTGACGGAATCCAGGCTTGATGAATCGCCCAGTTTTGCCCCAAACAGCAGTATGATTATTTATGCCATGACGGGATCCCGTGGCCCGGAACTCGCGGCCGTATCGGCGGATGGCCGTGTCCACCAGCGGCTTGCCCTGCAGGGTGGGGAAGTCAGGGAACCGACCTGGGGTCCATTCCCCGGCCCTTAAATGCTCAACTCATACAGCCGGGGATGTTATGCTTCTAAAACCAGAAACATGTAAAAGGAGATATCTGCAATGAACAACAAGTTTTTCCTGATAGTTTTATTAACGGTTTTCCTTGGCGCCTGCAGTTCCACCGCAAAAAAGCAGGAAGCAGCAGCGGTTGAAGATCGTGGCACGGAATTGAGCACGGCCGGCCATGCAGGTGAAAATGCACAGACATATGGAGCAGGGACAGAGGCGACAGCCGGCATGAATGCCTTGGACGACCCGCATAGTCTATTATCTGTCCGCATCATCTATTTTGAATACGACAAAAGCGATATTCAGCCCCAGTTCAATGATGCCATTGAAGCCCATGGCAGGTATCTGGCCGCAAACCCGAATGTCAGGGTCTCACTGGAAGGTCACGCAGATGAACGGGGTTCCCGCGAATATAATCTCGCCCTGGGTGAACGCCGCGCCATCTCGGTGAAACGGCAGATGCTGTTGTTTGGCGCTTCAGCCTCGCAGATCCGGACAATCAGCTATGGGGAGGAGAGGCCCGTGGCCGATGGCCATGATGAAGCTTCCTGGAGCCAGAACAGGCGCGTCGAGCTGATTTATTAGAACCAACCGCAACGATAATAACCTGAAAGACGGGCGGCCATCAGTGAAACTGTTTCCTCTATGTTTATATTCCCTGGCGGGGTTGCTGCTATGCGGTATTATTTCCACGGTCCAGGCAAGGGCGCCTGTTAAAGAACCTGCAAACAAGGAAATCTACCAGCGGCTGGATCGTATTGAACAACTGATTCAAAGCAAGGGGCTCATCGATATGTTGCAGCAGATTGACAGACTGCAACAGGAGATCGATCATCTGCGTGGCGATATAGAGGTGCAGAACCACACCATCGAACAATTACGTAAACGACAACGTGCCCTCTATACCGATATCGATCAGCGCCTTCAAGGTATGCAGAACGCGTCCGGTGCCGCCGGAGCAGTTCCCGGTAACACGGCGGCAACCGGTCCGGCCCTGCAGACCCTGTCGCCCGAGTTCAACGCACCTGTTGCCGGCGCCACAACACAACAGGCCGATAACCCCCTTGCCATAGAGACGTTAAAGAGTGCCCCCGCTCAGCAGCAACAAAGCGTCATGACGCCCTTGCCTGCGGCCGGGACAACGGATAATACTGCAGCCGGTGCTGCAACCGGAGCGTCTGTTGCAATGGATCCCAAGCAGGTGAAAGTGGAATATCAACAGGCCTTTGCGCTGCTGAAACAGTCCCGGTATGAGCAGGCGATAAAGGCATTCAGGGGGTTCCTGGCAGTCAATCCGGCCAGCGACTACTCAGACAATGCACAGTATTGGCTGGGCGAGGCGTTTTACGTGTTACGTCAATTCGAGCAAGCGATTGCCGAATACACTAACCTCGTCAACAATTATCCTGATAGCCCGAAAGTGACTCATGCCCTGCTCAAGATCGGTTATAGTTATTATGAACTCGGCCAGATTGAAGAATCCCGGAGGGAACTGCAAAACCTGAGACAGCGTTATCCCGGAACAACCGCTGCACGTCTTGCAGAGGAACGGCTCAAAAAAATTGCCATATCGCAACAGCAACCCGCTGCCTCCAATTGAGGTGAAGGCATGTCAACTACACCGCTGAAGGAGCGATATAAGACAGATGTCTGTGCGAAATCACTGCGGGTTAACGAGATTTTTCTGTCGCTGCAAGGCGAAACATCAAAAATCGGGCTACCCACCGCATTTATCCGCCTCACCGGTTGCCCTTTGCGCTGCCGCTACTGTGATACCGAATATGCCTTCTATGAAGGCGATAAGATCAGCATTGGCGGGATACTGCAAACCATCAGCGAATACCGCACCCGGCATGTTACCGTAACCGGGGGGGAACCGCTGGCGCAAAAATATTGTCCACTCCTGCTTACCCGGTTATGCGATGAAGGCTACCAGGTCTCCCTGGAGACCAACGGGGCAATGGACGTCTCCTGCGTCGATCCACGGGTAGTAAAGATACTGGATATCAAGACCCCGGGATCGGCCGAGGTGGACAAAAACCGTTTCAGCAATCTTGAGTATTTATACGGGCACGATCAGATTAAATTTGTGATCTGTGACCGTAACGACTACGAATGGTCTAAACAGATACTGGACGAATACCGGCTCGGGGACCGCTGCGAAGTCCTGTTCTCAAACAGCTATGATGAACTCAGGGCGGGGGACCTGGCGGACTGGATACTGGAAGACAAGCTGCCGGTAAGATTACAGATCCAGTTACACAAGGTTCTTTGGGGCGATATCCCAGGCAAATAGAAGGAAACTTGGTTAATGGTCGGTTGTAAAATAGAAAGCTCTTCCCCATAATCTGAGGGTGGCCAAAAAAGATGGGGCATCAAAACGATTGTAAATACAACTCGTTAGATATGAACCGGGCTGTTTCGATTCTGTGTTTACATGTAACCGGCAACTAATAATGGCCGTCATTCCCGTGCAAACGGGAATCCAGTAAAATAAATCACTTTTCCTCATTATTTTACGATGTTCTATTGAAAACTGTTGAGTATTGAGCCTGCTTGATTCCCGGTAAACGATTAATGAAAAAGGTTATTCACTCGGCTTTGGCTTCCTCGACTCTGTCTCCTGATTCGTTCTATCTC
>JBHHYN010000047.1:0-18834 GCA_046757565.1 Gammaproteobacteria bacterium
GTTGTTATTGCCGGTGGTATGCTGGGTGCCGCCCATACACCAGATAAAGGTACCCGGCCGGTGCTGAGCCATGATCCGGGCCGCCTCCCGCACCAGATCCTCGCGCACACCGCTGACACGTTCCACCTCGTCCGGCCGCCATCTGGCGACCTCCGCACGGATCTGGTCCATGCCATAGACACGCTGTTGGATAAACTCCTTGTCCTCCCAGCCGTTTTCGAATATGTGCCAGAGCATTCCCCAGGTAAACGCCACGTCACTGCCCGGGCGCAGGCGGATATAGAGATCAGCGTGCGCAGCGGTGCGGGTAAAACGGGGGTCAATCACGATCAGGGGGGCGTTATTGCGCTCCTTGGCCCGAAAGATATGCAACATCGACACCGGGTGCGCCTCCGCCGGATTGCCACCGATAATCAGGATCGCCTTGCTGTTGTGGATGTCATTGTAGGAGTTGGTCATCGCCCCATAACCCCAGGTGTTGGCGACACCGGCGACCGTGGTGGAATGGCAGATGCGTGCCTGGTGATCGACATTATTCGTCCCCCACAGTGCGGCAAACTTGCGGAACAGGTAGGCCTGCTCGTTGCTGTGCTTGGCCGAGCCCAGCCAGTAGACGGAATCGGGACCGGAGCGTTCGCGAATCGCCAGTAACTGTTTGCTGATTTCATCGATGGCCGCATCCCACGGGACGCGGGTCCATTTGCCATTCACCAGTTTGGTGGGATATTTCAGGCGCCGTTCGCCGTGACCGTGCTCACGTACGGATGCCCCCTTGGCGCAATGCGCTCCCATGTTAAACGGATGGTCCATGGCCGGTTCCTGGCCGATCCATACACCGTTCCGGACCTCCGCTATCACCCCGCAGCCGACCGAACAGTGAGTACAGATACCGCGTTTGATATCGATCTTGCTGTCCGCGATGGTTCCGGGTGTAGCCGCTTCCGCTTTGCGCATCAGCAACGGCGTCATCACTGATGCCACAGCGCTGCCGCCTGCAGCCAGGCCGGATTTGCGTAGAAATTCACGGCGGCTGAGTGCATGACCCAGCGCAGTTTTATTGGGGCGGCCCTCTACCGCTACTGCATCACTCTTCTTGATTAACTTCATGACCTGCTCTCCGTTGAATGACGAGTTCCCGATAAAAAAGAAACAGGGCGAGTCAAAATTTTGCGCTCTGATAGTAAGCGCGCACGTGGGCCGATTCCCGATAACCCTTTGCCTGCCCGGGGGACTCAGCCGTTGTGGACGGCTCTTCGGCGTCGGCCTGCCTGGTTACTGCCGTCACAGCGGTTGCCCCGCCCATTGCCAGGATGCCTTTGAGGAATTCGCGTCTTTTGACTTTTTTCGCTTTTGTGTGCATGACCTTGACCTCAACTGTTCGTGTGTAACGTTTATGGTTCCATTGCAAGATACTCTTTTTCCACGTCCAGGAAGCTCAATCCCAGACTCCCGACACTGCGGTAAAAGTTTGCCTGCTTGGCCTTGACCAGATCGGAAAAAAAATCAGCAGCCCAGGGAATGATGTGGTCCAGAAAAAAACGGCGCTGTATCTCCCAGGTGTACTCCTCCGGCTGGCCAATCAACATTGCCATCGCTTCGCAAATCGAGGCTATATGATCTTCGGGTTCCACTGTAGTCTCACGGCGGGCGATGCCGAGGCGCGCCAGATCCCGGCGCAGCCGGGCCAGTGGTTTTTCCATCAGGAATCCTGTGAGGTACCAGGAACCGTACGGGACCAGTTCGCCCCGGCCCAGACCGATGAAGAGTTGCTGATATTCATCCTGCAGGGCGCTGCCGCTGCAGCGCAGGCTTGCCTGTTTGAGGTGTTGCCAGGCCGTCGTCATGAGGCCCTGATCCGCATCAGCCTCCTCGATCTGTTGCAACCGTTCCAGCAACTCCTCTCCGGGGGGCCGGGCCAGCAACGCAGCAAGCAGGCTATAGACATTTGCCCGCAGTTGGTTATCACCCTCAATCTGGACGCACTCGCCGGTCATCTACGCAGGTTCAAAACCCCTCTTCGGTTACCTGATTTCTGATATAGCACCTGATTTATAGAGTCTAATACATGAAAAAAGTGCGGTTGTTCCGCCGACCAATTGTCGATTAAGCCGTCAGGAGAAATCGATAAACCAGCGGCGTCAATGATGATCAAGCCGACCATTTTCGTTAAACATATCTTTGACACGGCAATCTTCACACATCTGTAACCGTCTGAGGACCGCCTCATCCCGATACATCCAGTGACCGGCAAGCTTTTCACTCATCCTGTCGAGCATACGTTTGGATGCAAAAGGCCTGCCGCAGGCAATACAATGGCCCGCTGTCTCTTCAAGCAGTACGCGCGGCCTGTTTGCCGCCTCATAATCATAAAGATAACGGCACGCCAATGTTATGGCATCTTCAGGGCAGACATTGCTGCATAGACCACACTGAACGCAGTTCCCCTCCAGGAAACTGAGCCTTGGCTGATCGACGGCATCGTACAAGGCGGACACGGGACAGGCGGCCACGCAACTCATACACAGGGTACAACTGCCGTGGTCTACCCGTATTTCGCCGAATGGCGAACCCTGGGGCAACAGCGAAACTTCCTTTGGGTATGGCGCCTGTTGATAGAGATGATCCAGGGAAAAATGGATGGTTTTGCGTTTTTCGAACGGGGCAAAGCCCGCCGGATCATTGACGGGCCCATCTTCCCCTGGTCCGGGTTCCGGCAAGGTAAATTGACCCTGATTGATTTTATAAAAACGCAGACGATCAGCGGAATAGCCCAAGGCTTCCAGGAGAGTGTGCGCCACGGAAAACTGGCGGTCCAGTTCCGTTACAATGCTCTGCGGCGTCCCTTCGCCGATCAACAAGGCAATGGAACCCGCCCCCCAGGCCAACGCCGCTAACCAGGCATCCATACCGACCGAACCGATATCTTCAACGGCCACCGGGATCAGGTTATCGGGCAATCTGGCCCCTTTAGCAAATAATACATCCATCCCTTTGCCGTCATAGATCATCAGATCCGGCCGCGCCCCCCCCTCTTCACGATAGGCATTCAGCAGCTCCCTGATCATACCCAGCCATTCATGAGTGGGTGGATAGTCGTAAGAGAGTGCACCGGTTGGACAGGCCACAGTACAGATCCCACAGCCCTGGCATAACGAGGTATTCAGATCTATCCTGTCAACGTTGGAAGTGAGCGCCACTGCCGGGCAGCATTCAAGGCAACGCCTGCAACCCGTTAACCCCTTGCCGCCATGGGCGCAGAGTTCAAACCGATACCTGATATAAACGGGCTTCTCAAACTCACCAATCATCCCCGGGATCTCCAACAATACGGATCGCAGGCTTTCCGGGTTATTACCCGGCGCATAATAGCCTGGAGGCAACACCTCTTGCTGCAGAAACGGTTGAGGTCCCAGATCGAGTATCAGGTCAAAAAAATCCGTGCCTGCGCCGCCAGACCGGGCAGGATTAACACTTCCCCCCGGACAGCTCGCCGTCACCGTGAAATGGCCGAGAAAACCGCTGACAGCCGATAACTCGCCGGCAATTACGGTAACCCTTTTTGTCGACAGTTTATGGGAAATCAGCCGGTCACGACCGTCCGCTTCCACACTGCCAAGCAAAACCGTGCCGTGCAATCCGGACTCTGCCAGTCCCCTGGCGATATCGATGGCCCGATCCCTATCCACATCCTGGTGTAATGGATCGACGATTAGCAAATTCCCGGCAGATCGATATGAGATAACGGAACTATTTGTCCACTCTCTTTGCTGAATGTTTTGCCATGCCCGCCTGCGGGCACTGCCATTTGCTGTGTCACTGGTTAATTTATGCAGCAGATTATTTATGTTTTCCGCCATCAGCTGTCGTATTTACCTATATTAAATATCAGCTTACGCCCTTCTCATGATTTTCACAAAATTGACATTTCCCTGAATTTTACCGTTATACTGTTTCAATATGAGCTTGACCACAATCAATACAGTAATTTTGAGCCGATTCCCGTGTCTGCGTAAAATCATTCACGCATGAAAAAAACACTTAATGAGTACAGGGTTTTTCAGACAAGTTGAAACTCACGAACTAATGGACGTAACCACTAAAAACCTGCCGGAAAAACTCGTTGATCGTTTCGGGCGCACGGTCAACTACCTCCGGATTTCGGTGACGGATCGCTGCGATTTCCGCTGCGTCTATTGCATGGAAGAAGAGATGACGTTTGTACCACGAACGCAACTGCTGACCCTTGAAGAACTTGCTACCATCGCCCGGGCCTTCACCGAACTGGGTGTGACGAAAATCAGGATAACGGGTGGTGAGCCCTTGATCCGCCGCAATATCATCAAGTTATACGAGGATATTGGCCGCTTACCGGGTCTGAAAGAACTGGTGACTACCACTAATGGCTCACAACTGCCGAAGCTGGCAAAAAAGCTGAAACAGGCCGGGGTAAAACGTATCAATATCAGCCTGGACTCCCTCGATCCCGCCAGATTCCGCCGCATTACCCGGGTAGGGGAACTCGACAAGGTCCTGGCGGGGATAGATGCGGCCCTGGCGGTGGGATTCGAAAAGGTCAAAATCAACGCGGTTATCCTGAAAAACCGCAATCACGATGAGGTCATCGATCTGGTGCGTTTTGCCGGTGATCGTGGCATGGACATCAGTTTTATTGAAGAGATGCCGCTGGGTTTCAACGACGACCATGACCGTAACGAAGCCTACTACTCCAGCGATCGGATCCGGGAGGATTTGCAGAGTTGCTTCCACCTGATCCCCACCACGGAAACGACAGGGGGACCTTCCCGTTATTACCGGCTTGCTGAAACGGGCACCCGTGTCGGGTTTATCTCCCCCCATAGCCATAACTTCTGCGATGACTGCAACCGTGTGCGCCTGACCTGTGAGGGCCGGCTGCTTTTGTGTCTGGGTCAGGAACACTCCGTTGACCTGCGCCATGTTATCCGCAGCCATCCAGGCGATATGGAAAAACTGAAACAATCAATACGCGACTCCATGCCTATCAAACCGAAGGGACACGAGTTTGACCTCCAGGCCAGACCCGTCATCTTACGGCACATGAATCTGACCGGCGGTTAATCGCTCTATGTCCTCCTCCTACCGCCCGGAACTGACCGATACCGGGTTGGCCCCGACCGTTGCCGTTATTGCTGTGGATGAATATCAAAACAGCCGGGAAATGCATATTGCGGATGAACAACCACTGACCATTTATATCGATAGTCATGAAATCGTCACCCTGATGACCCTGGGGACCTATCCTGAACTGCTGACCCTGGGTTACATCAAGAACCAGGGGCTTATCGATGACCTGGAAGAGATTAAATCCATTCAGGTCGACTGGGAAGTGCATGCAGCAGCCGTGACCACATTCACCGACAAAGACGACTGGCAGGAAAAACTGGGGCCCAGGATTGTCACCACCGGCTGCGGCCAGGGCACGGTATTCGGCAATATCATGGAACAACTGGAAGGTGTTGAATTAACGCCACTGAAACTGAAACAATCGGGGATTTATGCCCTGTTAAAAAACCTCAACGCCTACAACGAGGTGTATAAAAACGCCGGGGCCGTACATGGCTGTGCACTCTGTCAAGGCACAGAGATCATGATGTTTATCGAGGATGTGGGCCGCCATAATGCGGTGGATGCCATTGCCGGAAAGATGTGGCTGGAAGCGATAAGTGGCGAAGATAAGCTGTTTTATACAACCGGGCGTCTTACCTCGGAAATGGTGATAAAAGTCGCGCAAATGGGCATACCCGCCCTGCTGTCACGTTCCGGGATCACGCAAATGGGGCTGAAGCTGGCGCAGGATCTGGGGGTAACGATGCTGTCGAGGGCAAAAGGAAAACATTTCCTCATCTACAATGGCATGGAAAATATCGAATTTGATGTGAACCTGCCACCAAAACTCGAAGTCGCCCATATCAGGACCTCAAAACAATAATGCACAATCAGCCCGATAACAATGCCATGTTCCCTTGTTACTTTCCACTTTTCACTTTTTATTCAAGAGCTATTTCACCATCGATGACCGCACGCAGATTGACTTCAGGGATATTCAGCACGACGTTCGCTTGCAGTGCTTCATTCCCGGCAATTTCTCCGGACGCAATGCCCTGTTGCACCGCCTTCTCAATTTCCCGTTGAGCTGTAATACCGACTCTCTTCAGGAATTTACGTAATTCCATATTAAATCTGTCTTCATTCATCAGCCTGTCTCCTCATAATAACCATGCATCACTAAAGGTTATACGCATACAACGCTTGCCTGAAAGCGCGGTATCCATCAAGATTTTAGCCAATGAATCCAGTGACAACAGAAAAACCATGCATCACCGGAATAATCCTGGCGGGGGGTCAGGCCAGGCGTATGGGCGGCCGGGACAAAGGTCTCATCGAAATCGCCGGCAAACCCATGATCGAATATGTGATGGCCGGTCTCGGGCCCCAGGTCAAAACAATGATCATCAATGCCAACCGGAATCTCAGTGCCTACCTGGATTACGGATTACCGGTGATTGCAGATGAATTTTCAGGTTTTAACGGCCCCCTGGCGGGGATGGCCAGCTGCATGCGGGTCGTTGACACGAAATTTATGGTATCCGTGCCCTGTGATTCACCTTTTCTGCCGTATGATCTGGTTGCAAGATTGTACAAAGGGTTGAAGGATGGCGAAGCTGATGTCAGCGTCGCCCATGATGGCAAACGTATGCAACCGGTTTTTTCATTATTAAAAACCGAACTATTGGATTCATTAACAGAATTCCTGAATCGGGATGAACATAAAATTGACAAATGGTTTGACCGGCACAAGACGGTAACAACCGATTTTTCCGATCAACCTGAGACCTTTATGAATATCAATACACCCGAAGATATCGGCGATGTTGAATCAAAACTTGTAAAACTATAGACAATGATATCAATAGATATTCCATTAATTGGGATTGCCGCCTATAGCGGAACGGGAAAAACGACCCTGCTTACCCGGTTAATATCAATATTTAAAGAGCGTGGCTTGAGGGTAGGTATTATTAAACATGCCCACCACACCTTCGAGATCGATTATCCGGGGAAAGACAGCTATGAATTACGCAAGGCCGGCGCCAGTCAGGTATTGATCGGTTCCAGTAAACGCTGGGCATTAATGGTTGATGCCGAGACAGATGCGGATAAACAGTTACAACATCACATCAGTCATCTGGACCTTGACAGTCTCGATTTGATACTCGTTGAAGGCTTCAAACCGGAAGCCATTCCTAAAATAGAATTAAACCGTGCCGATCTCGGGAAACCACTGCTTTTCCCCGATGATGAGACGATTATCGCCATCGCTACCGACTCGGAATTAAACATCCCGACATCACTTCCCGTGCTGGATCTCAATAAGCCCCGGCAAATTGCTGAATTTATCATTGACCGTTATTTCACTGACAATCAGAATAGTGCAATTGCCGATAACGAATAATTTTCAGAACCGATGACTGTGCAAAAAACAGAATCAGAAGCAAGCTGCCTGGATGATTTTGATCCGGCCTCAATGCCGCCGGAAGAGGCATTAAAGCACATCCTTGATAGCGTCGGCAGAGTTGAAGGAACGGAGAAGATCGCCGTCCGTGCGGGCCTCGGCCGCATAGTGGCGGAAGACATCCAGTCAACCTTCGATGTGCCGTCGGGCACCAATTCCGCCATGGATGGCTATGCCGTCAACAGCGCCGACCTGCCACAGAGTGGTTACACGGAACTGCACGTTATCGGCACCGTGTTCGCCGGAAAACCTTTGCAGGAACCGGTAAAACCCGGTTACTGCGCCCGCATCATGACCGGCGGCGTGTTACCCGAAGGTACCGATACGATTGTCATTCAGGAACGGGTAGAACGTAGCGGTGATACCATCAGGTTCGGGACCGGCACCAAAACCGGGGACAATGTCCGCCAAGCAGGTGAAGACATTGCAAAGGGCGATATTATCCTTAGAAGAGGCACCCGGTTAACGCCCGCCGACCTGGGACTGATCGCCTCATTGGGGAGCGGTGAAGTCAGGGTCATGCGTAAACCGCGTGTGGCTTTTTTCTCCACCGGCGATGAACTGCGCTCTATCGGCGAGCCGCTTGCTGACGGCGAAGTCTATGACAGTAACCGTTATACCCTGTATGGCATGCTGACGCGCATTGGTGTCGAGATCATTGATATGGGTGTGATCCGAGACAAACGGCAAGAGGTGGAACGGGCCTTCACCGATGCGGCATCCTATGCCGATGTTATCATCACATCCGGAGGTGTCTCCGTCGGTGAGGCCGATTTCGTTAAAGAGACCGTGCTGAAGATCGGTAAAGTCAATTTCTGGAAAGTCGCGATAAAACCGGGGAGACCGCTCGCCTTTGGCAGGATTAACAATGCCTGGTTCTTTGGATTACCAGGCAACCCGGTCTCCGTCATGGTGACTTTTTATCAATTTGTCCAGCCCGCCCTGCACAAGCTCATGGGCAGTGAATATGCTGAACCGCTCACAACCCGGGCCATCAGCCGTTCAAAACTTAAAAAGCGATCCGGCCGGGTTGAATACCAGCGTGGTATTCTCGAACGAGAGCAATCGGGTCAACTGGTTGTCCATAAAACCGGGGCGCAAGGATCGGGAATACTGAGTTCCATGTCGCAGGCCAACTGTTTTATCATCCTGCCAATGGAGAGTGAAGGCGTTGAACCCGGAACGACAGTTGATGTGCAGCCATTTTTCGGGATGGTCTAGTGTAGTGTTCCACCTGTACGCTTCCTAAATCGTGCCTATGGACTTCAGAATTTCAAAAGTTACCGGCGAGGCAGGACGCCATATAGCTGTCCCGACCACCACTTCACAGTCACCGTCATGCCGGACCCGCTCCGGCATCCAGTAAAATAATGTTCCGCCCCCCCCCCGGATCAGACCCGGGGCAGGTTCCGGGCGGAGTTTAAAATACCGGATTCCGGGTCAAGCCCGGAATGACCAGCCTGGCGAGTTTCCGCCATTACCATGTGTGGCGGAATCCGAAACACTTATCCAGCGGGCCTGCCCGCAAAATCCGGCATTACCACTTCTTGTAGGGCAGAAACTTGCCCGACATGGTGATCCGCACCCGGTCGCCTTTCGGATCTTCCTCTCTATCCACACCGATGGTGAAATCGATGGCGCTCATAATACCGTCCCCGAATTTCTCATGGATCACTGCTTTTAAGGGCATACCATAGACCTGCATGATTTCGTAAAACCGGTAAATAAGGGGGTCGACCGGCACCACCGGGCCCAGTCCCTTGAGAGGAAACCCGGTAAGCGATTCCGCAATCTCTTTATCGAGATCGAGTGCAGCCGCCAATCTCTTCGCCTCCTCCTGGGAAGCGCTGGCCTGGCGATAAAACAGCGCCGCCACCCAGACTTCATCCCGTCCGACAGACTTGCCAAGATCGGTAAAGCTCAAGCCTTTCTGTTGCTTGGCGGCCAACAGTTTTTCGGTCACTTCAGATGTAGTCATGCCTAATCTCCCCCTGTCTCGGATTGCAAAACACGCGGTCTCTTCCCGATTACTGCCGCGGGCTCCCCATCAACGGCATTGCCGGCAGTTCCGCGGTCCGGTTACTTACTCGCATTCTATCACGGCCCGGGCCGGGATCGCAGTACGATAGAGTTCCTCGCCATCAGCATTGATGAACCGGACCCGCAGGCAACGCCTGTCAAGCAGCACATGGGCAAACCCCAGGCTGCGTTGACTGAAACGGCTGTGTGCGCTTCTCTTTACTGCCCTGGTCCATGCCCCTCCTCCACCGGAGATAAAATAGTGGGTGGGACCGTCCGCTTTGATATGTTCCAGGTGATGGTCGTGTCCGGCAAAATAGGCATTGACACCGTAACGGCTGAACAGTCCCGGCAGGACCGCCTTCAGGTCATCCGTGTCGCCGTGTCGCCCTGATGAGAAGACGGGATGATGTCCGAAGGCCAGTCGCCATAAATGCCTGGATTCAGTCAGTTTTTTTTCCAGCCAGGCCAATTGCGCCACAGTATCCTGGCTCTCAATATGGTGATAGATATCCGGCCTGTTGCGGTACTTCTTAATAAACGAGTTGGTATCAAGGAACAGAAGCTGGACAGTGGCATCCCGGCCCAGGTTGAATTCAGCCTCGTAGTAGTTATGTTTGAGTATCCAGTTGGCATGATGCCTGCCATAGTCGATCTCGGCCCGAAAGTCCCCAAGATAATCATGATTTCCCAGTACCACGTACCAGGGGATCGCCTTGAGATGGGGCAAGGCATAGACGTTCTCAAAATTGGACTGCCATTTCGGATCATCCGTGCTGTTGACACCCTTCGGATAGAAATTATCGCCGGTGGAGACGATGAAATCGACAGGTGTCGACGCCGCCAGGCGCTCCATCTGGGTGGCCACCTGACGCTGGTGCCGGCTGCCCCGCATGCCCCAATCACCGATCACAATGAACTGTAAGCGTTGTGCATCGGAGCGTGCTGAATCCATCGCTTCTGCAGCGGCCGCTACCGGCGCCGGCAATGACACCAATAACAGCACTGTCAACCAGGCGCGTCTATTCATAGTCGCCAGAATCCCATTGTGCCAACAGGAGGAATTAAAGATGGTAAGCCGGCGTAATCGTCCAGGCCGCCTGCAGACAGGCCCGATTCTATTGCGTCGCCGTCTTGACAGGTAACCACCTATTTTCCATAACCGGACGTGTTTTTTTCGACCCAGCGCTCACCGTCATCGAGCCGCTCTTTTTTCCAGAAGGGCGCCCTGGCTTTCAGGTCCTCCATGATAAAACGGCAGGCATCGAAGGCATCGCCGCGGTGCCCCGACCACACCGAGACCAGGACTATCGGCTCACCGGTCCGGATCGCTCCGACCCGGTGAATGACCAGCGTATCGAGTAATTGCCAACGCTCACAGGCGCTGTCACAGATCTGCCGCAGGTGTTTTTCGGTCATCCCCGGATAATAATCCAGGGTCATATCATGCACGGTCTCTCCCTCATTGAAATCGCGCATGGTGCCGACAAAACAGGCCGTGGCGCCGTACTTGCCGGCAAGATCCAGTCCATCCTGATAGCGTTGCAGCTCAGAGAAGGGATCGAAGGGTCCTGTCTTGATCTCGATATGCATGGTTCACCCACCGGAGACGGGGGGGAAGAAGGCCACTTCATCGCCGTCCTTGAGTTCGACCTCGCCATTTACATATTCCATATTCACCGCCACCATGACTGTTGACGGCATCTTCTCGCCACCGCTTATCTTCACCCAGATATCGGACAGGGACATCCCCTCCTCAAACTCCATGGCCGCCTGCTCATGGCCGAACTGTTCACGCAGATTGGCGAATAATTTCACTGATATAGCCACGTTCTTTCATCTTCCAGCATTCGCATTTGTTCCATAACACCGTATTATATGACGTGCCGACAAAAAGTTGACAGATTTATATGCAAAACACGCGTAAACAGAGATGTCCAAACTGACCCATTTCAACCGGAAAGGCGAGGCGCATATGGTCGATGTCGGGGGAAAACCGGCGACCCAAAGAATCGCCATCGCAGAAGGCCGGATCGGAATGCAGGCCAATACCCTGGCGCTGATCGTGGAAGGCGGTCATAAAAAAGGCGATGTCCTCGGCACCGCCCGCATCGCCGGGATCATGGCCGCGAAAAAGACCGCCGAGCTGGTTCCCTTATGCCATCCGCTGGCCATTTCCCATATCGATATCGGTCTCGAGTCCAATCAAGACGATAACACAGTGACTTGCCGGGCACGTGTCGAGAGCACGGGCCAGACCGGGGTAGAGATGGAGGCCCTCACTGCCGTGCAGATAACGCTGCTGACCATCTACGATATGTGCAAGGCGGTCGACCGCGGGATGACGATTGATGGTGTGCGCCTGCTGGAAAAATCGGGGGGCAAATCCGGCGTCTGGAAACGTTAATTTCTACCACAGATGCCTATATGGAAGATAATTACTGGGTTGGAAGTTGTTAATCCCAAATCACTTCGTCATTATTTTGCTGATTAAGCATTTATTGTTTAGTGCAATCTATGACACAGATTGATATTTGTCGTTGTTCTTCGTCGTTATTGAGTAAATTTACTCAATAGCGTAATAAATACAACTTAATTTAATTATTATTGAATATCAATTAGTTACTACAATACCAATTAGAGTAGTGGGGCTAATCATATTTGATGTACTTGAAGCGCTGATCATCCGGCGTGCCTTCCAGGGCGCTCGCTTCATCAATACCCGGTTGCCACATGATCACCTCTTCCATCTTGTTCGCCAGCTCAAAGTCCTTGTCGGTCACGCCCTTGGCTGCATGGTTCTTCAACTTGACGATGACAAAGGCATAGGAGGCGGTGATATCGGGATGGTGCCAGGCGGCTTCAGCCAGATGACCCACCGTATTGATCACCATGAGTGTTCCCTTCCAGCCACTGGTCTTGTACTTGCGCCGGATCCAGCCCTCTTCGTAATACCATCGGGGCAGCTCTTCCTGCAGGCGCGCATTAATTTCCGCCTCGGTATAGGTCTCTTCTTTAGTTTTCTTCCGCCACTGTGCCATATTACCTCACCTCTCGTTACAAATAATCCCTATATAGTTATAGCAGCTGCCAGCGGATTTTCATTCTTTTGGGGGAGCAGTGAACGCATACGGCGCACGGCCTCCCCATCGATTCGGTTTGTACGGCGGCCCTTCCGGCATAGCGCGCCCCTGAAACCAAGATAATCGGGGTTGGTCCGGAGCAGCGGCGGAACATCGCTAATCGACAGGGAACCGGCCAGTCCGGTCATTAACCCTGTTTCCCCCGCCTTGCGCACAAAGCGGATCAAGTCGTTGTCCGCCAACTTCATCCGCAACGGACCGGTCTGTTTGTCTCTGGTATCCAGCATGACGCCGCTGACGGCCGCTTGTCCCAACGGACTGAAATCTATATCGTCACGGTAGTCTTCAGCGAACAGCACCAATACGATGCGGATCCCCTCACCGGTCAATGTCGATAATTCCTGTAATACTCGATCATCAGTGAGATCCCCAAACACGCCCACCTTGACAAGATCCACTCCGGCTGCCGCCATATTCAATATCGCCGGTCCGATCCGGTCCGCTGTAAAGGGAAGATCGCCAATCGTCGCGCTGACAGTGGCTCTGCCATGAATGGTTGCGGTAATGCGTCTAACCCTGTCCGCGGGCAAGGCCCCCAGCGCCCCTTGTTCCGGGTCTTTAAGATCGATAATGTCCGCACCGGCCTCAAACACTAAACGTGCTTCCTCCATGGTGCAGACACTGGCGAGCAGTCCGGTATTCATTGGGCCGCCTGTTGCTCCTGTTTATGTTCTTCAATACGCGCCATCAACCACCCCCAGGCCGTCCGTTCCCGTTCGCCTGCCGTTTTATCGACGGCGATTTGCAGGTATCTGATTTCATTTTCTATCTTTTCCAACGGCAGCCTGTGCAGGCGGCTGACCAGTATCGCCGCTTCCAGTACCGCGGCCTGGGCACGGTTAAAGCCGCGGAACGGATAGTGATTCTCCCGATAGACTGCCTTGCAATAAAATTTCGGCCTGAGTTCATCTTCTTCGAAAGTGTCAACTTCTACCTCTACATGGTCCAGCGCGGCCTGCAGTACTTCACTATCGATACGTTGGGCCTTGCATGTCGGCCACTGCCGGTGTCCCGTCAGGCAACCGGCGAAGATCATGACATCATCCGTCATATTGATGATGGCCTGACGGGTCCTTGCCAGGTTATCCAGTGTCGTTGAGGGTTTAAATGGCTGGATGAGATAACGATCATGCTCCACATGGATACCCATGGGGGCAATGTGCACTGTCCCGTCACCGTTCCGGGTAGTAATGATCGTCTCATAAATCATGATGCCTTCTGTTTTTTCCCCTTCTTTCTGCGCGCCTGCAGGGTTGTTCCCTCCGGCGCGTGCCCGTGTCCACTGTCTGCATTGCGCTTCCCGGCTTCTTTTATTGCGGGCGCCACGGCCGCTCCCCAATCGAGTTCTTCATCCTGCCTGTAGGCTTTTCCCAACTGCCAGGCGATCTGGGCGCGCGCCAATTCCACCCCCATATAAAAGGCATGGGGGGCATCATCCTGCAGTTGCTGCAACAGCGGAAACAGGGCGTACGGGTCCGTGCCGCCGAGCATGCCATCGCGATTAAAGACATGTATCCCCTCGCTGCTCAGCTGTACTCGGTAGCTGGGATCGCGTATCGCTTGCGCCAGTTCGGTGATCTCTTCCAGTGTACAGGAAAAGGGTTTGCGGGCGTGACCCACCAGCAACGAACTATCCAGTCCCTTCGGCAAGCTGTTGTCCTCTCTGGCGGCATACATGATACGCCTCGCCCGGTCCGCTTCGCGCACGGCGGAACAGGCATGGGGACTGACCTCCGTGGTCAAGACACTGGTAATCCCTAACTCCGAGATCAAACCAAACAACATGGCATTGATCCCTGTGGTATCGGCTTCCGTCAGTTCCGTCAGATTGCCAATCCCCATCATAATATCAATATCGGGGTAACGATTCCGCAAAGCATGATAACGGATGATTGAATCAGTAAACCCGAAGTGAATCGGATCCAGAATGCTGTCGGCAATAAAGGGTTTGCTCCCGGCGGCGAGCCCTTCCACAGCACGTCCAAGTGAATCCAGATCGCCGTGTTCAGCCGGGATCAGGACAGGCACGGAATTGACTTCATCGGCGATCCATAGAGTGGTTTCATTCAGGCTCAACAGGTAATCGGCGCCTGCCCGGCCGCCACGCAACAGTTCATCCTGCTCCAGGGAATCGATACTGACCCGGTGACCCTGATCATGCAGGGCCTGGACGGTCTCTTCAAGATGCGGGAAATCCGTTTCGGGCAGACAACCGATATCGATAACATCAGCGCCGTCTTCACGATAGCGTGCCGCCCTCTCCAGCACCCGGGGGATATCGAGTTGCGCTGCCTCGACGATTTCCGCAAAGATGCTGACATCATAACGGCTCAGATCGGGCGGTTGGCAATCTCTCCCGAAAAAGCCGGGCAGGCCCTTCAGATCCTCCGGCCCGCGAATCACCGTTACCCCCAACTGTGCAGAGAGCGCCTCCAGATCGCCACGGCAAAGCCCCGGTACGATGACCCGGTCCGCATTAATGTTGCCGAGACGGCGCTGTATCATACCGGCGGTCATCAAGGCGGCGACACTGACGCCGATATTTCTTACTTCATAGGTAAAGTCAACGTCGTGCATGGCCTGTAACACCCGATGCAGGCGCTGCTCCGCAAGCTTGCCCGTCAGGAAAAGAATACGCTCCGCCATTTCGATATTTTATCCAGCCGACCTCTTCACCCTGCGCAGGGTAACAGTATCGATCACGTTTTCCCATGTGGCTGATATCAACCAGATAATGGTCTATGCCACGCAACAGAGGGCCCTTCCCGGAGCATACGCATTACCGACGAGCAGGAGCCATACTTTTACAACATTCTGTTTTTCATGGGATTTTAAGGCATAATACCGGGATTAAGACGATTCAGCCAGTGCTGGCATAATTCTCGCTCCATCTATCAGTTTACCCGTGCTAATGGGTTTGCAAAAACAGCAAAAAGTAATTCAATGAGAGTACACATCCTTGGCTCAGGGGCAGGCGGAGGTTTTCCGCAGTGGAATTGTAATTGCCGCAACTGCCGCAGGATACGCCGCGGCGAGATGCAGGGAGCGGCGCGCACGCAGTCATCCATCACCCTCAGCAGCAACGAACAGGAGTGGGTATTATTCAATGCCTCGCCCGATATTCGAACGCAACTGGAATCGTTCCCTCCCCTGCAACCGGCGCGTGCCGTTCGCGATACCGGCATCTGCGCCATTGTGCTATGCGATGCGCAGATCGACCACACCACAGGGCTGATGATGCTGCGCGAACATACCCGGCCCTGGGACATCTACTGCACCGAAGCCGTGCATCAGGATCTCACCACCGGCTATCCCCTGTTCAACGTCCTGGAACATTTTCGCGGGGTAAACTGGCATGAGATCGCCACGGACGAATCCACCTTTACCATTGAACAGGCAGAGGGGCTGATATTCACCGGGGTGCCGCTGAAGAGTGAGGCCCCCCCCTATTCTCCCCACCGGCACAATACACAACCGGGGGACAACATGGGTTTCAGGATCGAGGACAGCAACAGCGGGAAAAACCTGTTCTACGCCCCGGGGCTCGGCGAGATCGAAGCGCATGTGCTGCGCTACATGGAGGAGGCGGACTGTGTCCTTATCGACGGCACCGTCTGGACCAACGATGAGATGTCCCATGAAGGGATCAGCAACAAGCTGGCCAGCGAAATGGGACACCTGGACCAGTCGAGCGAGGGCGGCATCATGCAGACCCTCAAACCCCTTGAACGCCCAAGGAAGGTCCTTATCCATATCAACAACACCAATCCCATACTCGATGAGGCGTCACCGGAACATGCCGAACTGCTCAATGCCGGCATAGAGCTGGCCTTTGACGGTATGGACATCACCCTTTAGGCGAACAGGAGCAATGAGAAGATGAGTGCTGAGGTAAAGCCCCCGTGGACGAGGCAGGAATTCGAGCAGAAACTCAGGGAGAAGGAGAAGTATTATCACATCCACCACGAGTTTCATATCCTGATGAATTCGGGAAAACTGGATCAGAAGGCCATTCGGGGCTGGGTCGCCAACCGTTTCTACTACCAGGTGGCCATTCCGGTGAAGGATGCGGCCATCATGTCCAACTGCTGGGACCGGGATGTGCGCCGCCAGTGGGTACAGCGCATCCTCGATCACGACGGCGCACAGGGAGAAGAAGGCGGCATCGAGGCCTGGCTGCAACTGGGCGAGGCAGTGGGACTGGAGAGGGAGGAGCTCCTCACTCATAAACACCTGCTTCCAGGCGTGAAATTCGCCATCGATGCCTACATCAACTTTGCCCGCCGGCAACCCTGGGAGGTGGCGGCCAGTTCCTCCTTGACCGAACTCTTTGCGCCAACCATACACCAGCGGCGTCTGGATAACTGGCCCAAATACTACCCGTGGATCGACAAGCAGGGCTACAACTATTTCCGCAAACGCCTGAGTGAAGCGCGGCGCGATGTACAACATGGCCTGGACATCACCCTGGATTATTACAAAACCCGTGAACAACAGGAGAAGATGCTGGACGTGTTGCAATTCAAACTGGACGTGTTGTGGACCATGCTGGACTGCATGTGGATGGCCTACATCGAAAACAAACCGCCCTATCACAATATCGAACGCTGAACGTGAAACCACCATTCACCCGTGACACCATCCCCGAGATCGCTCCCACCCACCGTTTCCAGTGGGAAGAGGTCCAGCAGTGTCATGTCATCCTGTATCCGGAGGGCATGGTGAAACTGAATCCCAGCGCCAGCGAAATCCTGAAGCACTGTGACGGTAGAAACAGTATTGCCGCAATTATACAAGCCTTGAATGACCAGTTTCCGGGATCGGACCTGGAACATGATGTTTTTCAATTTCTGGAGGTCGCCCATGAAAATGGCTGGATCCAAACAAAACACGATTAAACCGCCTCTCTGGCTGTTGGCCGAATTGACCTATGCCTGCCCGTTGCAGTGTCCCTACTGCTCCAATCCCGTGGACATGATCAAATACAAGGACGAACTCAGCACCGCGGAGTGGATCCGGGTGCTGCAACAGGGACGCAAAATGGGAGCGACCCAACTGGGTTTCTCCGGAGGGGAACCACTGATACGCCAGGACCTGGGCGAGTTGATTGCGGAGGCAAGGCGGCTCGGCTATTACAGCAACCTTATCACCTCCGGTGTGGGCATGGATGAGGAGCGCATCAGGAGCTTCAGGGAAGCCGGGCTGGATCATATCCAGGTGAGCTTTCAGGCAAGTTCCGAGGAACTCAATAACTTCCTTGCCGGCACCGACGCCTTTCAGCATAAAATAGAAATGGCGCGGCTGGTGAAGCAATACGGTTATCCCATGGTGTTATGTTTTGTTCTGCACCGCCGCAATGAAGACCAGATTGAAGAGATCCTGCAACTCGCTATCAGCCTGGAAGCGGATTATGTCGAACTGGCGACGACCCAGTATTACGGCTGGGCCTATCACAACCGTGAGCAGTTGCTGCCGACACGGCAACAACTGGCCCATGCGGAACAGGTGGCCAAGGAGTACCAGGAACGCATGAAAGGCAAGATGAAGATCTATTACGTGATCCCGGACTATTTTGAAAACCGGCCGAAGCGCTGCATGGACGGCTGGGGTTCCGTATTTCTGACGGTTGCCCCTGACGGCGTTGCCCTGCCCTGCCATGCGGCACGGCAACTACCCGGCCTGGAATTTCCCAACATCCGCGATCACGACATTGAATGGATCTGGAATGAATCGCCCGCGTTCAACCGCTTCCGCGGCCTGGACTGGATGAAAGAGCCGTGCCGAAGCTGTCCGGAGAAGGAGAAAGACCTGGGCGGCTGCCGTTGTCAGGCCTATATGTTAACAGCGGATGCCGCCAATGCCGATCCCGTCTGTGACAAGTCACCCCACCACCAGAAGATCCTGGACCAGATCGAAGCGGTTGCCGGAGCGGAATTCGAAGAGAAACCGCTGGTTTTCAGAAACATGAAAAAATCCAGGGATATTATGAAAGAAACAGAGACAGCGTAATTAATACAATTACCAGACAGGATGTACAGGATAACATCCCCTCTGAATCTTAAATATTAAGGCTCTTCAGCAGAATCTGTGGGTTAACAAGAAAGACTTTTGAATAAAAAC
>JBHHYN010000048.1:0-18765 GCA_046757565.1 Gammaproteobacteria bacterium
CCTTCCATGGAGTCGTCCCCCGTCCATGGGGTCGTAACACCTCCTTATATGGAGGTGTCTGTGGTTAATCAAATAGTTAAAATGAATCGCGAAGAGTGTATAAAACTGGTAGAAGAAAGCTATTTTGGAAATGTCGTTAGGGGCGACATAGACGCCGTACTCGATTGTTTTACAGAAAATGCAAAGGTGACGATCAGGCACGGGGACCGGCCGGTTCGCCGCTTTAGTCATTCCGCAACAGACGGAGACTGTGCACTGCGGGATTTCTACCAACACCTCTGTGGTAATTATGTGTCATGGTTCGGCGAATTCGAACACTACATCGATACTACCGCTTCAAGATCTGCCTGTACCTTCACGGTCAAACTCGACCCCAGGCAATCTTCGCCTTACTTTAATGCCGGGACACAAATACTTCAAAATTGCAATTTTTTCTGCTACGAGGGCAACAGGATTTCCGATATGACCATCTACTACAGCAACTCTGCCGAAATCCCCGTCGGCACGGGAAGAATTACCCCAACCGGATATCCACCTGAAAACCTGGAGGAGCCGTAAGGCGGCTCTGCTCCGGAATTTGCAGGAGATCAAATCTGCATGACTGTCATTGATGTGCATACCCATATGCTTACTCCCGGTTATATCGACCTGCTCAAGATGCACGGTGAAAATAAGTATAAAGTGATGAAAACAAAAGCCGGCGAGCCGGCGGTCCATTTATATGGAGCACCATTCATGACTTTGCGTGATGCCATGTGGGATTATGATCTGCGTATCAGGAATATGGACAAGGCCGGGGTGGATATGGCGATCGTGTCGCTGACTTCGCCCAACGTCTATTGGGGCAGCGAAGCGATCAGTCTCAATGCGGCATCACAGGTCAACGACTCCATGAGGGAACAACAGGATCTGCATCCGGAACGAATCCGCTGGTTTACCTCACTGCCGTGGTTATATTCAGACAGCGCGATACAGGAACTGAATCGCACCGTTAAGGAAGGTGCCGTTGGGGTGATGGTGCTCGCAAATATTGATGGCAAGGACCTGACTGATCCCCTCTTCACCCCTGTCTGGCAGGCAATAAATAGACTTGAGCTGCCCGTTCTTATCCATCCTACCGCACCCCAGGGCGTGCGGGATCTGCATATGGACCAATACGCTCTCGTTCCCCCCATTGGATTCACCTTCGATACAACACTGGCCGTGTCGCGGATGATCCTGGACGGTTTTCTCGATCGATACCCTGGTATAAAAATCATTGCCGCACACGGTGGCGGCGCCCTGCCCTATCTGGCCGGGCGGCTGGATATCTGCCACGAACGCATCCCGGCCTGCGCGGAGGTCATAAAGGAGAATCCAAGCAGCTATCTGCAACGGATTTACTATGACACAGTCGTTTATGACTCCGGGGCGCTGGATCTGTGTATCAAGGTAGCAGGTTCGGATGAAAATGTGTTGTATGGCTCGGACTATCCCCACAACATCGGGGACATGGTTGGATGTTTATCCCGGGTGAATGCTTTACCAAAAGATAAAGCGGCACGGATCCGCGGAAAGAATGCAGAACGTCTATTTCATCTGTAGCATAAGGCGCCGGACAGCGTCGACAACCTTGTCAACGGTCGGGGTAATGCAATGCTCAAGCACCGGGCTGAACGCTACGGGCACATCCGGGCGCGCCACCCGGAGGATGGGCGCCTTTAATGAGGCGAACCCTTTCTCTGCCACGACGGCCGCGATCTCCGATGCCACGCCACAGCTGAGAAACGTTTCATCAACAACCACCAGACGGCCGGTCTTTCGCACCGAGGCGAGGATGGCCTCCTGGTCAAGCGGCACGAGGGTGCGGGGATCGACTACCTCAATATCGATACCCTCGGCTATCAGTTGCTGCGCGGCCTGAAGCACTACCTGTACCATCAACGAGGTGGCGACAACCGTAACATCCTTCCCTTGCCGCTTGATGTCCGCCCGGCCGAACGGAATGGTGTAATCCTCATCAGGAACATCCTGTTCAATTGCCATGAGACTGGCGTGATCGAGAACGATAGTCGGATTGTTGCTCATAATTGCCGTATGCAACAACCCTTTGACATCGTACGGCGTGGACGGCAGAACAATTTCCAGACCGGGGCAATTCCAGAACATCGCCTGCGGGCTGTGACTGTGCTGGGCCGCACCACCGCCCCGCAGGCCGTGCAACATATGGAAGACGACGGGCACGGAGATCTGCCCACCGGACATATAGTGCGCGTTAGCCGCCTCGTTGACTATCTGCGAGCAGGCTTCAAAGGCAAAGCTCGCGGTACCGAGGTCGATGAAAGGTCGTGCCCCGGCCATGGCCGCACCAATGCCCAGGGAGGCGACGGCCGCTTCGGAAGAGGGAGGATCGATAACGCGATCCCCGAAATCATCACGAATTTTATTTACGAGGTGGCGCAGCGGTCCCAATCCCAGCACGTAGCTGCCGATCACGCTCACCTCCGGTCCACGCGCCATTCGCTCGTACAGTGCTTCGATCAACGCCGCGGCATAGGTCTTTTGTGTCATCGTTCCCGGCTCACGGGTCAGGCAAACACGCCATCAAAAACAGTATTCGGATCGGGAACGGGACTGTTCAGGGCAAACTCGCGCGCCTCCCTGATGCGCTCCTGTATGCGGGCATCGATGGTAACTACCCCGGCCTCATCGGCATACCCCTCCGCCAGCAATTCACGGACAAAACGGAGCACCGGATCGTGTTGCGTGATCCAGCCGGCATGTTCGCCGCTGACATTGCCGTTATCCCACGCCATGGTCAGATTCGTAACACCGGTCAGGAGCGCCGGCCATAGAGGCCGGCTGCCGGGCCAGCGTTCGGTCAGCGCCTCAATAAAGACCGGACCGCTGCCGGCACGGATGCAAGCGATAGCCTCTGATACGGTCTTATGCACCGCATCGGCATCCGCGCCATCGACAACCTCTGACTGAATCCCAAGGGAAAGTGGTATGTCCACCAATCGCTGCGCGCTCATTTCCGAGGCCGGATACTCTCCGGCCGCCACCCCTGCCGCCCCCCCGCTGTTGTTCTCACAGACAAGCAGGAGAGGCAGATTATAGAGCCGGGCCATGTTCAGGGATTCAAAGACGATCCCCTCTTCGAGTGCCCCATCACCAAAAAAAGAGACCGCAAGCGCGTTGCTGTTTCCATTTTTCAGGGCATAAGCCGCGCCTGTCCCCAGACCAACGCTGCCGCCCACGACCGCGGACGTGGAGAGAAACCCCGCCGGGCGTACACATAGATGCAACGTCCCGCCGCGGCCGTCATTAAACCCGTCCGCGCGCCCCAGGATTTCCGCAAGCGCCCGTCCCGGCTCCGCTCCGCGCCCGATGATATGGCCGTGATTGCGGTGGGTGGTGGTGATCAGGTCCTCCCCGCCAAGTTGCGCCAGGATCGGCGCTCCTGTAGCCTCCTGACCGATATAGACGTGAAAATGGCCGAATGAATGCTCCTCCTCCATGGAGAGTTGGATCACCATCTCTTCGAAACGGCGCATCAGGAGCATGCGTTGGAAGATGTCGACTGCCTCCTCCCGATTGAGATTCATGAGGGTTTTCTCTTCTTTAGTTCTTTATGCACCGTGCCCGCAGTTTGCTCGTTTTCTCCCTGTCAATCTGAAACGTGTCCGGATAGATGACGACCTTGTAGTCTGCTTTTGCCGCCTCGATGGATACCAGGCCGTTTTCAACGTCTTCACGCACCATTTCGGGATCACGCTCCAGGGGATTGCCGACGCCGCCGCCACCGCTGGAGAGCTTGCGAACGATATCACCGCTTTTGATGTCGGCAAGGCGGTGTGGTTTAAGCCGGATTTCTTCACCGTCACGGACGATATAGGTACGGGATACAGGCGAGGGTTCACCACCCGCCGCGCCGAATCCCTGGACGACATCGCCATCGGAACTGCCCGTTGCGATACCGGCGTCACTCCCCTCGTTGACCGCCTCCCAGTGAATGCCGGGCCCGCCGCGCCAACGCCCGGCGCCGGTAAAATCTTCAACGAGTTCGTATTTAAGAATGCGCCAGGGCAGCCGAGTCTCCATCTCTTCCACGTCGCCACGGTTGACCGCGCCAATGGCGGACAGGGTGCTGACGCCCTGATAGCCGTCATTGCCCCAGGTGGCGCCGCCACTGCCGTCGTAATCGAACGAGGTGCGAACGTAACGTTCACCATTGCGCGGGTCGGTACCGAAGACATAGTCGCCCCGGTGTTTGCCCCAGGCCGCAACGGAGCGCTCGGGCCGCGCCTGCGACAGGCACTGCAGCACGGATTCCATCACCTGGATACCGACATTCACGGGCGAGGCCCCCACAGTGGCGGGATATTCGCAGTTCACCACCAGACCCCTGGGTGCGATGACGTTTATCGGGCGCAGCGTCCCTTCATTATGGTAATCGGCCAGGGCCGGATCGAATGTCAGGATCGCCGCAGCGATTGCGTTGCCGTAGGTTGCGGCATAAACGCTGTTGATGAAGCCCTTGCGCTGCTTGTCACTGTCGGAAAAGTCCAGTGTCATCTCGTCACCTTCGACCGTTATCCTGCAACGGACAGCCACCGGTTCATCCAGCACGGTACCGTCATCATCGGTACAGGCTTCACCGTGATAGATGCCGTCCGGGATCTGCCTGATTTCGTTACGGACGGCCTTCTCGGTACGGTCCGTCATCTCCTCGACGCATGCCAGCACGGTATCTTTACCGTATTTCTCAAGCAGCGCGACAAGACGCTGTTCCGCCTTCTTCGTGGCGGCAATCATTGCATTGTTATCGATACGCACGCCATCAGGGAAGCGCACATTGTTCCAGATCAGTTCCAGCACGTCAGTACGCTCCTTGCCGGACTCGTAAACCTTCATCGGCGGAATACAGAGACCTTCAGAATGGATGTCATGGCCGTTCGGAAAGTAGCCGCCTGGATAGGCCCCGCCAGTGTCCTGCTGGTGGGCCCGGGCAAGGGTAAAAAACAGCAGTTCGTCATTGAAAAAAATCGGCCGGAAAAATCCCCAATCCGGAAGGTGACAGTTATGGCCGCCGTGATAGGGATCATTGGTCAGGAAAACGTCACCGGGCCGGATGTTGTCACCGAACTTCTTCACCAGGTCCTTCACGGCAAATTGCGTCCCGAGAAACTGCACGGGCAGTCCTACGGGTACTGCGACCGTGGAACCGTCCGCGGCCCAGATCCCTACGGAGACGTCGTGCAGCTGACTGATCAGGTAATTCTGTGCCGTACGGTCGATGACATAGCGCATCTCGCGGGCGAATGTCTGCATGGCATGCCAGACTGCCGCTACCGTGGTGGGGGCTACCGTCAGGTCTGTCATTTTTTTTCCTCTCCTCAGTTTACATCAAGCATATTCAGATCCGCTGCAGGATAAAGTTCTTGTACTCATCCACTGTAGCACGGTATGCCGCAGGAATGACGACGGTCGTGTTGGCCTCTTCGATCACCGCGGGTCCCGGGATCACGTTTCCGGCAACCACTCTCTCCCCGGCATAGATTGGCGTCTCCTCGACCTGCAGCGCCCCAAAGCGGCATGAGCGTGTATGTTTCAGCGCGAGGGATGGATCTTCACCCCCCTGCTCCAGCCGGCGCAGTTGGAACGGCGCTTTTGGCGTGGTGGCCTTGAGCCTGATGGTCAATATCTCAACACCCTTCCAGGGCATGGAAAAAGCGTAAAGTTTTTCATGCTTGTCTCTGAAAAGTCTGTCCGCGTTGTGCAGCGTCTCCCGGGTGATCCTGCCGCCTTCAATTTCCGTTTCAACCTCATGGAACTGTCCGATGTGGCGCATTTCCGCCGTGCGCTGCAGGACCACGTCATTGGCCTCCACACCAATCTGCTTGAAATTCCGCAGCGCTTCGTTCTCCATCTCCTCGAACAGTTTCGTTATCGTATCCAGATCAACGCTATCGAGACGGGCGACACAGGAACGGGCATAGTCCTGACCCAGATCCATGGCGAACATGCCGAAGGCGCTGTAAAGACCCGATACCTGGGGAATGAGCACGCTGGGAATGCTGAGCAGGTCGGCAATAAACGGGGAGTGAATGGCGCCGGCTCCGCCACCGGCGACCAGTGTAAAATCGCGGACGTCGTGGCCCCTCTTCGCCGAGACCTCGCTGATTTTATCGGCCATGGTGGCATTGATTGTGGCAAAAATCGCCTGCGCGGCGTTCAGGGTGTCGAGTCCCATCGGTTCGCCGACCGAATCAATCGCCTGTTTCGCGAGATCGATGCTGAGTTCCATTTCACCACCGAGGAAGTAATGCGGATCAAGATACCCCAGTACCAGATCGGCATCCGTTACAGTCGGCTCCTCGCCACGTCCCAGGCAGGCCGGGCCCGGATCGGCGCCCGCACTCTGCGGGCCGACCTGGAGGAGGCCCAGCGAGTTGATTTGGGCAATACTACCGCCACCGGCGCCGACGGTTTCAAGGTCGACCTTCTTGATGGCAACCCTCTGATCGCCGATCCAGCTCTCCGTCGTGGTTGGAATTTCGGCGTTGTGAACCAGACACACATCAAAGCTGGTCCCCCCCATGTCAACGGAGAGAAGGTTTTTTTTATCGAAGAGTCCACCGAAATAAACCGCAGCCGACGGCGCCGCGGCCGGACCCGAATCCAGCAGATAGACAGCCCGATTCAGGCATTGTCCGATAGTCTGTACCAGACCATTGGTCAGCATCATCAGCAGGGTACCGCCGTAACCGAGGCTGCGCATCCTGCTTTCCAACTCCGTGAGGTAGTGGGTCACGGTAGGCCCCACATAGGCACCTACCACCGTTGTATTAAACCGCTCAAACTCACGCCACACCGGGAGGGTATCACTGGAAGTCGTCACATACATGCCCGGCGCAGTCTGCTTGACGATCCCGGCGGCCTGCCGCTCATTTTCCGGGTTCGCATAGGCGTGCAGGAAGCAGATAGCGACCGACTCAACGCCGTCCTGTTTCAACTTCGTGACCGCTGCAGCGACTTCCTGCCCGTTCAGCGGCCCGGTGATCTCGCCTGTATAGAGGGTACGTTCGCTGACGCCCAACCGCCTGGAGCGCGGAACCAGGGGCCTGTTTGGTGGAATAAAGACATTGTAGAGGGAAATATGCACCGGCTTGATACCGCGGCGTATCTCCAGAATATCGCGGAAATCCCCGGTCGTGAGCATCCCGGTCCTGGCGCCCTTTGAGGTCAGCAGCGTATTAGTCGCCAGGGTAGTGCCGTGCACCAGAATGTCTATTGTACTCAAAAACGCCTCAATGGACCGGCCGTGGTCGGTGGCGGCCTTTGTCAGCGCATGAATGACACCCTCTGCGGGATCGTCCGGAGTAGTCGGTGACTTGTACTGTTTCAACTCCCCGTTCTCGTCCATCACCAGGCAATCGGTAAAAGTGCCCCCCACATCAACGCTGACCCGTTTATTTCCGGTTTCCACTACGATTGCCTCTGTAATGACCGCTTATCAAGATTATCCATCCGCCAGATGACCTTCCCTCTTGTACTCCCTGGTTCCGTGTTGCCCATCTATTTTTTGTTTGCCCGGTGCCGCAGCAAGCGTTCCCGTTCCGATCACACCAAGCCGCTGGTAGGCCTCATACTCTTCGTCAGACAGACCCAGGAAATCCTGAAACACCACGTCGTTATCACCGCCGAACAGGGGTGCGGCTGCGGTCACATCACCCGGCGTCTCGGAAAGATCATATGGGGAAAACAGATAAACCTGCTTACCCATTAGCGGATGCCGGCGCCATCGCCAGACACGAAGTTGCCGTAACTGGGGATCGGAAAAAATATCGGCGATGGTGTTTACCGGGCAGGCATGGACCCCGGCGTTCTGCAAGTCACAGGCGGTTTCGTGCGCATCCCTCACCCGGCACCAGCCTTCCAGGATATCGTTCAATACCTCCTCGTTGTCCTTACGCGCGCTCTCATCGGTGAAGCGCGGATCGTCCGCCAGTTCACGGTGACCCATCACCGTTATCAAGGCGTTGAACTCATCGTCCGACCAGCAGGAGAGGGTCAGCCATCTGTCATCACGACAACGATAAGCGCCGTGGGGCACGGCCACCGGATCAAAATTCCCTGCACGCTTGGCGACAACGCCCCTGTTATGATAATCCAGCAGGGCGCCGCCAAGAAAGAAAAGACCGGTTTCGTATTGAGAGAGATCGATCCAGCAGCCTGTTCCGGTGCGGCGGCTTTTCTCCAATGCAGCCAATACTGCTGCCGCACCGAAATTCGACGCGATGAAATCGATGTAAGGTCCGTACAATAACATGGGCGGACCATCCGCCATACCGGTAAGGTGGGAAAATCCCGCCAGTGCCGATAGCTGTGATCCGAATCCCGGCGTATGGGCGCGCGGCCCGGTCTGTCCCATGTTGCATGTCGACAGCATCACCAGATCGGGATGGGTCTTTGCGAAGGTGTCGTAACCCAGTCCCAGGCGCGCCATGGCGCCCGGACGCATATTCTCGATGACAACGTCCGCCCACTCCATCAACCGCCGGGCCAGTTCCAGGCCACCGGTTTTTTTGACATCAAGGGTGACGGCATATTTGGAATCGTTAAAATAGGCGAAACAGCCCCCGCGGTTGAGGCCCGGTTTGCCGTCCTTGAAAGGGGGATATTCCAGGCGGAAGCCGTCAGGGCGGTTGGGAGACTCTACGTGAACGACGCTGGCTCCGAAGTTCGCCAGGATTTTTCCGATTTGCGGACCGGCGGCGTAGCCGCCGAACTCCACCACCTTGACCCCGTACAAGGCATCTCCCGTAGATGCCGCGCTGACCGGCCCGCTCTTCTCTGTATCCCGGTTTGGTGATGCGTCTCCAATGCCAAGCCCTTCCAGTAACGTCTGGACATTTTTATCACCGCACGAAAGGGATTGTTTCAAGGGGGGTCGCTTACCGTCAAGCAGGTAAAAGACGCCACAGTGCCTTTGCCGCCTTCCGTCCGTTCCCGGCAAATCATTCCAGAATTGCCGCGCCTGCAGCTGTGGATCGGCGGCGATATCGGCCACGGTAAAAACCGGATAACCGAGAAGTTCACGTTCGCTCGCACCTTCCAGGAACTCCCGCTTTGTCAATGTAGCGAAGAACCGGGCAATGGGTCCTTCGATGGCGTCGACCTCCGCCTGGCCGGCCTGTACGGGATCGAAACTGTCCCAATCGATTTCGTCTAAAATGCCCGGATCGGAGCCGGACGCCCGCATCCATTCAAGCAGTTGCTTATTGGTACGGCGGCCGGCGCTTCCCCCATAGACGATGAAATTCAGGTAACCGTCCTTGCAAGGCCAGAACGCCCGGTAACGGGCGCCCGTAATGGAGCGTCCTACGGTGAACGAACCGGCCCGGGCCGGTATTGTTCCGGTCATATCCCGCCACACCGGGGCATGCGCCAACGCAGGCAGGATGCAGGCCTGGGCCGAGACCTGGACCTCTTGACCCCGGTTGATGACACGGCGGGCGTTGAGCGCCAGCAGTGCACCCACCGCAGCCTGCACACCTGTCCAGGCATAGGATTGCGGGATAGAGATGCGCACCGGTGTCGAGTCCGGTTCCCCGGCGAGCGACATGGCGCCACCCGCGGCCATCAGCTCAATGTCCGTGGCCCGCCAGTGAGCGCGCGGCCCGGTATTTCCGAAAGGCGTGATGCGCACAAGGATCAGATTCCTGTTAAGCCGGCTCAACCGTTCAAAATTGAATCGCGATACGGCCTCTTTCCCGGGTTGGGCGCACAGGATAACGATATCCATCTTTGTCATGATACTGTCCAGCGCCTGCCTGCCGGATTCATTGTCGATATCAATGATGAGCAACCGTTTATTGACGTTACAGGCCTGCCACTCCGGATCGTCTATCGATGCACCAGATGGTTCGATCTTGACGACCTCCGCCCCCAGATCGGCAAGGACGCGGCCCGCGAGCCAACCCAGCCGGTCGCTGCAATCAAGTACCCGATGGCCTGTCAGCATCCCTATCCCTTCAGGTAACAGCCGGATCAGCGGCCGGTCCGTGCCAGTGACATCACCCAACCGTGCATGCGTGACTTGGCCTTGGCAATGTCCTCCGGACTAAAGAAGTCCCCGGGTTGTACCTTATCCACCGGGTAGACAGGACGGTGGAAGTCTTGCTCGTAACCGAACGGCACCGTTGCGTCAATCCCCATGCCACCCTCGAAGCGAGTATTCGAAGCGGTCCAGTCTTTCTCACCCGCGGTCATCCTTTCGGTAGGCTGGAACGTCTGGCCAATCCCCCCGGGCAACGGATTCAGGATATCAGTATGTGGGTTCACGCGTGTTGTCAGACACCAGATGATGTCATCCATCGAATAAATGTCGGTATCCATGCTTACCGCTATGGCCAGCCGCATACCCTGCGAACAGGAGAGGATGGCCGCCAGAAAATTACGCTGCCAGCCCTCTTCAATGGTATTGCGCTTGTTCACCTGAATGATGCAGCCACCCCAGTCCGTCATACAGTAGGGAATGTGCACATCCTGGACGATCCCGGGCTGCAGCCGCTGGCATAATTCGTAGATGGCCGCCTCGCGAATCGTGGTATCGATATTTGAGTCGTCCATCGTATGCACGCCCAGCGGAAAGATAATGGGTTTCCCTTCACGCCTGCGCAGGGTAATCGCGGTCACATGGAATGTCGGGGCCTTGTAGGCCTTGCCCATATAGCCGGCCCATTCCGGATGAAAGAAGGTCTTGCCCTGGACACCGGCTTCCTCCGCCTCCGCCGTCTCGTAGCGCTTGTCACGAGGATGGAGATAACCCTCGAGGACATATTCGGATTCAGCGACCGCATAGGCATCGACAGTGCGTGCCTTGACGATCTTGACAGGCGCCCCCTGGATAGCGCCGGCGGCGCCGAGTTCGTCACAGCCCTTCGGCAATACGACATAATCGAACCCTCCACCGGCGATCAGGGTACAGGCCGGTGGAAGGCCGAAGCAGACCGTAAGCGGAACCGGATCTTCGTCGCGATAGTGCCTGGTCATGATCTGCCACATGTGCGATCCGGGTGAAATCTGCAGAGTGCCCACGTTGCCCCAGCGGAAATTCATCCTGTTATAGCCAATATGGCTGCCTCCATCGAAATAGTCGCCCACAACGACGGTATTACCGGACCCGACCGTCAACTCGGGCTCAAGTTCGGTGTGCCGGATCGCCATAATGTATTTGTTTACATCGAGATCGTCGGTGATCACCTCTTCCTGACAGGGTGCCTCCTCCTGGGCAATTTCTTCAAGGGGTAAAGGATGGGTAATCGCGTGGGCCAGTCTGACCGTGCGATCCACTGCTCCGTCGAAACCGAACATCCTGTCGATTACGTTGATGTCAGAGAAAAGGTTGGTAACGGCGCGGACGTGTGGTTTGCCTTTAACGTTGTGAAAAAGTATTGGTGGGCCGCCATCCATGTGCTTTTGCAGACCGGTAATCTCCAGATCCGGATCCACCTCTTTATCGGTCTCAATCAGCTCACCCTCCTGTCTGAGCCACTCGAGTGAGGCGCGTAAACTTGTAAGGCCCATTTCAGCAGCAGTACGCATTTTCCTGACTTTCTTATCCATAGTGTCCTCCTCTTTATTTAAATTGCGTTCGCAGCGCATTTTATCAGTCAATTCCCAGGGCCAACCCGCTCCGGTCCGCCTGTTCAATGCCGCCGTTCGATAACTGGAAATATGACTTATATACAATTAATAATAGATATCTAATCATTAGATATCAAATTATTAAAATATATTTTGAATAATTCCAGAATATCAGCTATAAGGAAGAGACGATCAACCGTAGTTAGGCCCACTAAACGGAGTGGATTAGCGGATGGCACGGCCAAAGTTTGAACTCCCCACTGATGAAAGCGTTGGCTATCTTGTGCGATCATTACATCGTTCATTCAATAGAGTTTTAGCACAGAGAATAGCTCACGCCAACCTTACTAATGCACAATGGTTTTTTCTCAGGGCATTATGGGAGAATAACTTTATCTCGCAGAGAGAACTCAGTAATTCGATAGGCTTGACCGAGCCCACAACGGTCTCCGCCTTGAAAATTATGGAAAAAAACGGCCTCATACAGCGCAAGCGGGACACGAAAGATGCACGCCGGGTTATTGTGCGGCTGACCAGAAAAGGGCAGCGACTCAAAGATCGCCTGCTTCCCTGTGCCTATGAAATCAATCAAGTGGCACTGAAGGGAATATCCGCAGGAGAAATCAGGCAATTGAAACAATTATTACTCCGCATGAGGAAACGTTTGGAAGAAGAGGCCACAAAGTCTAAATTGTAGAAAGCCGGTTTCGATCTAACAAATGTTATTACTGAAAGCAAACTCCTACCCTTTGATATCGGTATCGCCAGCGATATGAAAAACAGATAATCATGCTTTAAGTAAAAATAAATCAAATTGAAATATATGCCCGGACAGTATAGGTTATTTCAATGACGATAGAAGACCTGATAAATAATCTGATCGAAAACAGAAACATCGAGACAAACGACCTGAAATCCTGTTTTGCAGAATTCTGTGATGGCGTACCTTATCCGCCCGAGCAGTTAGCTGCGCTACTGGCATTGCTGCGAGCTCGTGGAGAGACATCAGAGCAACTGGCAGGGACAGCTGAGACTTTCCTGGAAAGAGCAATAACCATTGATATGCCGGAAGCCTCTGTTTGCCTGGTCGGAACAGGTGGCGATGGTACAGGTACATTCAACATCAGTACGACAGCATCTTTACTGGTTGCAGCCTGCGGTGTCCCGGTCCCCAAACATGGTAGCCGCTCGGTAACCAGCAAATGCGGCAGCGCCGATGTTCTGGAAGAGCTTGGAATTGCCACAGACCTCGGGCCTGAGAAAGCGGCATACAGTCTGAAAAACTACGGTTTTACCTTTTTATTTGCACAAACATATCACCCTGCTTTCCAATATATTTCTCCGATACGTAAAGCACTCAAGGTGAGAACAATGTTTAATATTATGGGGCCGTTATTGCACCCCGGTAATGTCAAACGCCAGGTAGTTGGTGTGTTTGATCTCAAACTGATAAGCGTGGTTGCCGGTGCATTGTCAGCGCTGGGGCATATCAAAACCATGGTTGTGTGTTCAGAAGATGGCCTGGATGAAATATCACTGACAGGATTGACTCATGCGAAGCTGGTTGAGGGCGACTCCATTAGTGATTTAACCATTAATCCTGAAGATTACGGTTTTACCTTGTGTTCGATAGCGGATTTGAAAGGCGGTGATGCCAGGGAAAATGCGCAGATTACGCGTGATATTTTTGCCGGGGGGAAAGGCCCTAAATCGGATATTGTTGTCCTGAATAGTGGAATAGCACTATACCTTAGTGGCAAGGTAGACAGTATTGAAGAAGGTATTGAGATGGCACGACCTGTTCAGGAGAGTGGCAAGGCCCTTGAATTTATTGAAAGACTTAAAGAGGTGAAGTAACAATGGCATTTTCAGATATTACCGGGGAAACGCTTCAGCGCGTCGCAATGGACAAGCAGACATATCCCCTGGAACTGGTTCAAAATGAAACCCTGTTTGATAACCAGGCGGATAATTTTGAGGCAGCCTTCAAGCCTGGCGACATCAATATTATTACGGAAATAAAATATGGCAGTCCATCCAGGGGAAAAATTTTTGATCCGGCCATTGTACCACCAACCGAAGTGGCAAGAGCCTATATTGATAACGGGACGAAAGCTTTATCAATTCTTACCGAACCGAAATACTTTAACGGCTCTTATGATTATTTGACGGCGGTACGTAGGGAAAATCCGCATATCCCCATCATCATGAAAGATTTTTACCTCGATTCATACCAGATCTATCTTGCCCGATATTTGGGCGCCAGTGTAGCGCTGTTAGTAGTTCGATATCTGGATGAAGTGCAGTTAAAGGATTATTACGACCTGACTGTTGAATTGGGATTGAGTGCTTTAGTGGAAGTTCATGATGTGACCGAGCTGGAGATAGCCGGCAAAATTGGCTGTAAGGTCATGGGTGTGAATAATCGCAATTTGAAGACGCTGGCGATTGATCTTACTGTTGCCAGGGATATGGCGCAGTATTTTCCTGATGATGTGATCAAAATTTGTGAAAGCGGAGTTTTCACTCGTGCGGAAATCGATACTTTCTCCGAACTGGGCTATGACGGGTTTCTCATTGGTACATCATTGATGCTTGATGGCCGCCCTGGTGAAGCGCTGAATGAACTCATTAACGGTTAAAATCAAGATATGCGGCCTGACCCGTTATGAGGATGCGGCCCTGGCCGCACAATTGGGCGCATGGGGGTTGGGATTTATATTCAGCGACAACAGCCCGCGCAGCTGTCCTGTGAAAGTGGCTGGAGAGATAATCCAGAGACTGGAAAAAGATCAGATTGAGGTTGAAAAAGTCGGTGTTTTTCTCGACCAGCCTGCTGAAGAAGTCAATAGAATCGCTGCGGAAGTCGGATTGACCTTCGCTCAGTTACACGGTTCTGAGTCACCGGTAGATTGTGCCAGGGTTGAGGTTAAAGTGTTAAAGGCCATTCAGCAACTGAACCTGAATGATCCAGAAATTCTCGATGCTTACCCTTACTGGTTGCTGATGGACGCGACCCGTGCCGGTGATAATTGGGGGGGAACAGGACACATCGCTGATTGGCTTCAGGCGAAAACAATTGCCCGGCGTTACCCGCTGTTTTTAGCCGGCAACCTTGGGTCTGACAACATTGTTCAGGCGCTGGAAGCGGTTCACCCGTTTGGTGTGGACCTTTCGTCCAGCATTGAGGTGAGTCCTGGGATTAAGGACCATGATAAACTGCGTCAGCTTTTCCATGTGTTAAAAGACGCAGGTTATATTCGCTGATTATCCTGATGAAAAGGGTTATTTTGGCAAGTTTGGTGGATGTTTCACTCCCGAAATATTGATGCAGTATATGCTTGATCTGGATCGGGCCTATTCCTTCTATAAAAACAATACTGCTTTTCAACAGGAATTCAAACAATTACTGGAAACGCATGCCGGGCGGGAAACACCGCTTTTTTTAGCTGAAAATCTTGGCGATCATAACAGTGGCGCCCGTATCTTTCTGAAAAGAGAGGACCTCACCACTACAGGCAGCCACCATATTAATTCAGCGCTTGGGCAGGCCCTGCTTGCCAGAAAAATGGGCAAGTCATTGCTGATCGCTGAAACTTCTACCGGCTTGCACGGTATTGCCGTTGCCAAGGCAGCAGCAGTAATGGATATGAACTGCCAGGTCTTTATAGGGGTGGCTGATTGCAGCCGGCAGCCGAATTGTGTCGGGCAGATACGGGCACTAGGAGCAGAAGTCTCAATCGTTGAACCGGGCCATTCCTCGCTGTTGGAAGCTAATGCAGAGGCTAACAGGGCCTGGCTGGGGGCCTTGAAGAATTGTTTTTATGTTGCTAATTCTGTCGTTGGCCCCCACCCCTACCCTGTCATGGCCAGGGATTTTCAGTCGCTTATTGGACTAGAAGTCAAACAACAATTGTTGTCGGCAACAGGTCGTTATCCCGATCACCTGGTGGCCTGTCTGGGCGGGGGCAGCAATGCCATGGGGCTTTTTTATCCGTTTCTTGATACCACAATTGCAATGACTTGCGTTGAGGCGGCAGGTAGCAATGGCAGGCATGCTGCAAGGTTTCGGGACGGACGGTCCGGTATTTATCAAGGTGTTAAAACCATTATGCTGCAAGATTCTGTAGGACATTTATTAAATGGGCACAGTCTGGCTGTCGGTCTTCAATCAACCCTGGTCGGTCCTGAGCCCAGCTTCTTGCAAGTTGCCGGCAGGCTTTCTTATGAAACCATTTCTGATCGCGAAGCTCTACATGCCTATCAGTTGACTCGTGGACTGGAGTCCATTACGCCGGCTCTGGAAAGAGCCCATGCTATTGCCTGGGGACTCAAGTTGGCGGCCACCCTCAATCCGGATAACAACATTGTGATCAATCTTTCCGGCCAGGGTAAAAAAGATGCAAGTCAAATACCCGTGGCATTTCAGTGATGCTGAGAACTATAGGAGAAACAGTGAAGGCGCATGGAGCGCAAGGTCGAAAAACGCTGGTAGCCTATGTCACAGCGGGGGATCCTCACCTTCAATTTACCCATGACATTATTGTAGAACTGGAAAAAACCGGCGTAGATATCATTGAACTGGGTGTACCCTTCAGCCATCCCGTCGGTGATGGCCCAACCATTCAACGTTCAGCTAAAAGGGCGCTGGAAAACCAGGTATCAATGGTCGATATTTTGCACCTGGTTGGGCAGTTGAGGCAGGAAGGTATTCAATTACCGATCGTACTTTTCAGCTATCACAATCCTGTTTTCAGTTACGGTTATGAAGCCCTGGCCAGAGAGGCAGTAAAGGTGGGAGTATCCGGCGTCCTGGTAGTTGATTTGCCGCCCGAAGAGTCCGGGGAATATCGATCCTCACTTAATGATGCGGGGATAGATACTGTATTTCTTGCGACACCGATGACAGCGACGGATCGCCTTCCCCTGGTCCGTAAAGCGGCAAGCGGTTTTTGCTACTACGTTTCACGCGCAGGGGTAACCGGCGGCAACCAGGATTTGTCTGCCAGCCTGGCAAATGAGCTGGCCCATGTCAAAGATTTCATATCAATTCCGGTTTTTGTCGGCTTTGCCATTCGGACTGCTGAGCATGTGCGCACAATCAGCAAGATTGCAGACGGTGTCATTGTTGGCAGCGCTTTTGTTGACTGTATTGAAAGGGCTGCCAGTGAATCAGAAGCAATAGAGCAGATAAAAGCATTAACAACTACATTGAGACAGGCGTTGGATGAGTCAGTCAGCTAAAAACAGCGCGACCATTCAAGTTATTGAAAGTATTCCTTGGAAATGAACTTCCTCTCCTATCCTGGGGTTATTGTGCTTCAATTTACGCAACGTCATGTCCTTGATTATTCTTTGTCTCAAAGGGTTAATAGTATGAATCAAGCGATCGTTTGCCCAATCAATTGACTTCAAGTCTCAATCTCTAAAGATCAGCATCATATCCGCTAAATCTTGAAGACCCGCACAGCATTGTCAGCTCTGATTGCAGCACATTGAGCATCTGGAAGTAATTCGGTGTTGGTTAAGGACCCGGAGGTATCATATACCTGGTGTGGCCAGTCGGTGCCGAACATTACCCGGTCAGCACCGACAACCGAAATCAGATAATGCAGTGCCCCGGGATCATACGTAATGCAATCGTAATAGATGTGGCGTAGATATTCGGTTGGTTTTTCCGTCATTTTCCTTCTTTGTGACAACTCAACTTCGTCACCTTTTTCAAAACGACCGATCAGATAGGGTAATGCGCCACCACCGTGAGAGGCGATGATCTTCAGGTTTGGATAGAGATCGAAGAATCCGTCGAAAATCATACGTGTGATTGCCAGCGTCGTATCAAATATGAATCCAACTGACCAACTCAAATCAAATTTACCCATATCCATCAGGTCGGAGCCAGGTGGATTAGTCGGATGTAGAAGAACAGGCAGAGCGCGCCGGTCAATCTCTTCCCAGATCGGGGCAAAGAATGGCTCATTCAAGCTGCGGCCGGCCACGTTAGCAAGCACCATCACACCACTGGTACCATTGTCACAGGTACGAGCGAGTTCTTCGATGGCCCGGTGCGGATATTCCCACGGTAGCGATGTGAACCAACGAATGCGGTCAGGGTAGGTTCCTTGTGCTTTTTCCATGCTGTCATTTGATTCGCGCGCGGCACGACAACTGACTTCTTCACTGCCCCAATAGACGTTTGGGCAGGTCAACGAGACAATGGAGATGTCGATCCCGGTAGTATTCATCTGTTTGATACGGAGCTCATAGTCAAAGTGACCGGGCTGTGGAAATGCAACCGGCGTGTCACCACGGAAAATTTCCTCGTGTCCATCGGGACGTGTCTTCAGGCAGTACTGACCGCCTTGACTGCGAAGTAACTCGAGCCATTGGTGAGTGTAGGTATGCATATGAATATCAATGATTGTCATTTCGATTTGTTCCGGATTGGCCTATGGAATAGTTGCATGTCAATGCACCTTATATTGATAAAATGAATCTTCATAAATACGAAATAATTCATGCATCATTGAATAGAATTGCATTGATCCAGCTCCATCAACTCCATCAGGGTCCACAAGCCCCCTTACAAAAACATCAGCAACCTGCCTGTCAGAAGAAATATTCTGATATTGATCTCTGAATCCTTCGCATATGTCGTGTACTGTACTTAATGTGATTGCCTTTGTATTCTGTTTTACCTGGTACCCGACATAAATCAAGGATATAAACACTGCAATTCCAGCAAGTATCTGCGAAATAAA
Source organism: Gammaproteobacteria bacterium (assembly GCA_046757565.1). GTDB lineage: Bacteria > Pseudomonadota > Gammaproteobacteria > Eutrophobiales > Eutrophobiaceae > JBHHYN01. Next base: position 18,396 of record JBHHYN010000048.1, read on the forward strand.
ATAGAGTTGTTCAAGTGCTATTATTTCCATGGTGCATCCTCCCATTTTCTTGTAGTGGATAAGGGAAGTATAATCAAATACTCGACTCCTACGAAGAGGATTGGTCCAGGTTATGGTGGATACGGATTGAAGGGACCGCGAACATCGTAGAACCCGGACCTGACACGGACGCAGACGTTGCAGTTGCTGTTCGAGTGTTACGCCGCAAATACCCTCAATATCAGGATATACCTGTATTACGGGAACCGGAAACGTTACTCGCTATTCGCCCGGCGAAAATAATTAGCTGGTGCGCTAAAACTGTTTCCTTAAAATAATATGGCTCTTCAGCAGAATCTGTGGGTTAACAAGAAAGACTTTTGAATAAAAA
>JBHHYN010000049.1:0-18718 GCA_046757565.1 Gammaproteobacteria bacterium
CCGTTCGACTTGCATGTGTTAAGCATGCCGCCAGCGTTCAATCTGAGCCAGGATCAAACTCTTCAGTTTAAGTGTTTGCCCCACCACTTAATCACGTAATGATTGAGTGGTTATAACTAAACTGCTGAACAATTTAGTAACGGGACTATTCTTGACTCGATGGTTACCGGTTTGACGTTACGTCAAAGCCTGTTTCCACCAAAATACTACATGGTGAAACTAACCCTTAACGTAAGCGCCCACACAAATTTCTTGATCTGTATTATTAAAGAACGGGGTTGGGTTCCCAACCGAGAGCGCGGAATTATACTCTTCAAAAAGACCCGGTCAACCTAATTCAATCAAGAAAAGTTGATTAAATTTTTTTCTGAAAATTCAAGCAATTATTAACTCTGACCCGGTACTGTTTCTGCTCTTAAAAAAGCCGTGTTGATGCCTGTTTTTGGCAATGTTTTGATCCTCCATTGATTCCCCATCCAGAATACCTGAAGATGTCTGTATGCAGGGAGAAAATGATGTTAGCCGGAAAGAAGATCATCGTCACCGGTGGTGGTAGCGGTATCGGCCGCGCCACCTGTATGCTGGCGGCCCGGGAGGGAGCGGACGTGGCAGTGGCCGACATTAACCCGGTGACCGGCGAGGAGACAGCGGAACGGATCAGGGCAGAAGGCGGCAAGGCAATTCTCGTCACCATGGACGCCGCGCAGAAGGCCGACGCCGAGCGCATGGCGCAGGAGACAATTGAGGCGTTTGGCGGAATCGATGGGCTGGTCTGTTGCGCCATCAAGCTGGTTCCCGGGCGGTTGCAGGATCTCCCGGAAGGCGACTGGGATATGGTCATGAACATCGGCCTGAAAGGCTATTTCCTGTGTGCCCAGGCGGCCGGCCAGACCATGATCGAACAGCGCAGCGGTTCCATCGTTTTTGTCTCTTCCATCGGGGGGATGCAGACCTACCCGTTGGCGGGTGCTTACAGCATCTGCAAATCGGGCGCCATCATGCTGGGCAAGCTGTTTGGCGTAGAGTGGGCGCGCTATGGTATCCGCGCCAATACGGTGTCGCCGGGCCAGGTACGCACCCCGATGACCGAGGCGATGTTTGCAGACCCGGAGCTGGCCGCCGGGCGTGCGGCGGTGGTGCCGGCCGGCCGGGTGGGAACGCCCGAGGAGGTTGCTGAGGGCATCGTCTTTCTGCTCTCCGAGCGCGCCCGTTATATCACCGCTGTCAACCTGCCTATTGATGGTGGCCAGGTGGAGAGCAAGATGATGCACACGCCGGGCAGAAACTGGGGTGGCAAGGCCATCGAAAATGAGTAAGCCGTCATTGAAGGGGGTAAGTCATGGGCCGATTTGAGGGCAAGGTGTGCATCGTCGCCGGCGGTGCGCGCGGTATAGGCGGGAAAACCGCGCGGATGTATGCGGAACAGGGAGGACGCGTGCTCATCGGCGATGTCAACGAGGAGTTAGGCCACCGGCTTGCGGCGGAGATCGGAGGATCCAGCGCAGTTTTTCAACCTCTGGATATCACCCGGCCTGAGGCCTGCCAGGCCGCGGTGGAGCGTGCTGTAACCGAGTTCGGAACGGTGGATCATCTGGTCAATAGCGCCATCAAGATGGTCCCCGGCCCGCTTCTGGACCTCAGCCTGGAAAGCTGGCAGCGGGTCGTCGATATCGGCCTCACCGGGATGTTCCTGATGTGTCAGGCCTTCGGCCGCTGGGTGATCGGCCACGACCGGCAGGGCGCCATCGTCAATCTCTCCTCCAATGCGGGCGTGCAACCTTATGGCCTGTCCGGCGCCTACAGTACAGTGAAAGCCGGAATTATTATGCTCACCCAGCACTTTGGCATCGAGTGGGCAGGAAAAAAGATCCGGGCGAATGTGGTGTGTCCAGGCCATACGGAGACGCCGCTGACGGCCTACTTAAAGGATCCGGCGATAAAGCAGGCGCGCAGCGAGGTCACCCCGCTGGGCCGGGTCGGCCGGCCCGTTGACATCGCCCAGGCCATTCTGTTTCTGCTCTCCGATGAAGCGGACTATATCACTGCCACCCGGCTCGATGTGGACGGGGGCCTGTTGAAGAGCGTCTTTAACCACATGCCCGGAAGAAAATGGGATTGATCTACATAGGATCTGAGTATCCGGCGTAATGATGTATAAGGAGGCATATTCGGGCTCCGAGGGCGGCATTCCCTCAACTCTCAGGAGTATTCAAGAATGCGCCGGCACACCCTGAGCCATTTTGTCATCCTGATCACAGCCATATTCTGGCTTGTGGCGACAACGGCATTTGCCGGTGAACGCCGTGTCACGTTCCGGGCCGGGGCGCTGATCGAAGTCAATTTCCTTGCCGTCGAGGCGTCAGCCAGGGCCACCGCTGCGCGGGCAGACGATTATTACCACGAGGTGGGAGGGACTGTTACCGACGCCGGGGGTGAAATCCTGGGCGTGTTCGATGTCTACCAGGTCAGCAATGGCATGGTACACCCCCAAAGTGTCGGGGTAGTGCAGTGGCCGGGACCCGATTCCTTCAGAACCTTCAAGCGGGAAATTGACAGGAACGGGTTGGGCGTGCGCACGCAGGTTTGGCGGAATTTTTACAGGCTCGATGGGGACGACGATATCACCGTGACCTTCAACAGCGACAAGGTCTATGAATTCGTCACACTGGTGCTCAACCCCCTCGGTGCGGACAAAATGGCGGCGTTTGCCAGCGCCATCATGCCCCTGGCCGGGCGGAAATTTACCCGCACGCCGTTGATCACGCTGTTACCGGTGGAGCGGCCGGGGGCCGGTCTGCGCCCGGACCTGAAAGCAGACCGGGCGCATATTGTGCAGTGGGACAACAAACGGCTCATCAGGGCCTGGATGGAGCACGCACAGACCTACACGGACAGTGTCCGCGATCTGCTCGATCCCGCCGTCGACCGGCGCGAACTGATTTGGACGCAGTGGTTGAGATAGCCGGAGGGACTGCTACCCTCCCAGCCTGTAACCAAACTGCGAACTTACGTCCGCGGCTGTACTCTCTCAGGTTTGGATTACGGTTTGACGACCTGGTTGTGCAGGATGCCGACCCCCTGTACCTCGACTTCAACCACGTCACCGGGTTGCATTGCCCGGGTTTTGCCCGGAGTGCCGGTAAAGATCAGATCGCCCGGGTAGAGGGTAAAATAGCGGCTTGCATAGCTGACGATTTGATCCACGCTGCTCATCATGTTCCTGGTGCGTTCTGATTGGCGGATTTCGCCGTTCACGCGGGTTTGCACGAGCAGATCGTTATAGTCGAGGCCCTGCGCGATGACCGGGCCTACCGGAGCGAACCCGTCTGTGGCCTTGCCGCGCAACCACTGCAGGTCGTTCGCTTGCCAGTCGCGTTCACTGACATCATTGCCCGCGGTAATTCCGAAGATATAGTCTGGCGCCTCGTCAACCGTGACGTTTTTTGCCTTTTTGCCGATCACTACCACCATTTCCCCCTCATAATGCAGGTTACCGGCATCTTCCGGATAGATAATACTGTCGCCGCCGGCGATCAGGGCGCTGGGTAACTTGGCGAACAGGCTGGGGGTTTTACCTCCGGCGAATACTCCGTGGCTACGGTAGTTGCGGCCCACTGCCAGGATCTTGCTGGGCGCGGTCGGCGGCAACAGTTTGACGGCAGACAACTCAAAAGAGTTTCCGGTACGGTGGTGTTCGGCGAAGATGTTGCCGCTGAGTTCATGGACAGTGGTTCCATCAACTATGCCATATGATACGGCGCCATTTTGCCGGTAACGCACATACCGGGTGACCTCCGCAGACGCCCCCATATTAACCAGCAGAATAAAAAGCCCTAAAAAAAACGCAACTCGGTAAAGCACGGCAGGTTTTCCAGGTTCCTGATTCATGAACTCGCTCCGCATATTGCATAAAGTTGATGATCCCGTAAGACAAGAATGACTCCATTGAGTTTAATGAGCGTGCGCACCATAACAATGAATCACTTGACTGTCACTCTGGCAAATTTGCGCTTACCTACCTGGACGACATAGGTATTTCCCGATGGGAGCCGGGCATCTCTGTTGGAAATTTTCTCCCCATCAACGCGTACGGCGCCCTGGTCGATCATACGCAGCGCCTCTGAAGTGCTGGCCGTCAGGTTTGAGTGCTTCAGTAAGCGGGCAATCGCCGTGCTGCCATGATCCGACGGCATCTCCACTTCCGGCATCTCCTCCGGCATGCGGCCATGACGAAAACGGTTGATGAACTCTCCCTGTGCCGACCCGGCCTCTTTGCGGCTGTGAAATCGGGTGACGATCTCTTCCGCCAGTTGCATCTTGATGTCGCGGGGATTGGCGCCGTTATCAACCTCCTTGCGTAATCCCTCAATCTCACTCATCGGACGGAAGCTGAGTAACTCCAGATAGCGCCACATCAGTTCATCAGAAATGGACATAAGTTTTCCGAACATCTCACCCGCAGTTTCATCAATACCGATGTAGTTATTCAACGACTTGGACATCTTCTGGACCCCGTCCAGCCCTTCCAGAATAGGCATGGTCAGAATGACCTGGGGCTCCTGGCCGTATTCCTTCTGCAACTCTCGCCCGACCAGTAAATTAAATTTCTGATCGGTGCCGCCCAGTTCGACATCGGCCTTCATGGCTACGGAGTCATATCCCTGCATCAAGGGATACAGAAGTTCATGGATCGAGACAGGTTGATTTTCCGCCAAACGTTTCCTGAAATCATCCCGCTCCAACATGCGGGCTACGGTATATTTCGCGGCCAGCTTGATCATTCCGGCAGAACCCAACTCCTCTCCCCATGAGGAGTTGAAACAGATCTCCGTCTTTTCCGGATCCAGTATCTTGAATACCTGCTCCTGGTAGGTCCTGGCATTCTCGTGGATCTCTTCTCTGCTCAAGGGCTTGCGCATGATGTTCCTGCCCGAGGGGTCACCGATGAGGCCGGTAAAATCGCCGATGAGAAACATGACATGGTGGCCCAGCTCCTGGAAGTGACGCAGCTTGTTGATGAGTACCGTATGGCCCAGATGCAGGTCCGGCGCTGTGGGATCAAAGCCTGCCTTGACCCGTAGCGGGATATTACGCCGGAGCCTGTCCGCAAGTTCCGACTCCAGCAGAATTTCGTCCGCACCGCGGCGTATTTGTGCAAGTTGGTCGTCTTCTTGTGCCATCTGCTGTTCCGGTCCCATCAGAAATCGCTAGCTTAGCCCGCATATTGCATGAGTACGCTGGCAATCTACACGTAATCCCCTCAAGATTAAGGATGTCACCATTTCATAAAGAAATACAGTTTGTATCTGCTTTCCCGCTTGGTGAGCCCAGCGCGATCATCTCGCCAACTCACGCAATATGCGGGCTAGCTTAGTCACCACTCTCTCAGGAGCAGCCCTCGTCATTGACGAGGTCTCGTTGAGACGATATGGTTCGCATAAATTATCTATTGATCACCTTGGGTTACACAGTATACATAAAGAAAGACTATAAGAGCGAGATGTGGCGGTCTCCGCAACGGCGCCGGTTTTTCCGTTACAAACCATGGCTGTTCGTCCTCGGCGGTGGCTGCCTCACTCTGTTTTTCTACGTGGCCGGGCCTATGGGCAAACGCAAGCCGCTACTCAATGAAGAGCTGCCATTGCCTGCGGGATCGATGCACCCGCATGCAGCGACAACGGACGATACGCCGCTGTCATATTCCATTTCAACAGTGACAGGGATCCATGGCAACAGGCAGGCAATCACCCCTCCCGCCGCCGGGATTGCCAGCGTGCCTTGGCAAACTCTGAAAATTCAACGGGGTGATAATCTTTCCCTGATCTTTGAGCGCATGGGTCTACGGCCGGTCATCGTGCAGCAAATCATGGCACTTGGCCGGGATACAGCAATACTCAGGCATCTCATCCCTGACCAGACGCTCTATTTTCAGATCGATGGGAAGAGCCGGTTACTGGCATTGAAATATGAACCTGATTTAACCACGACGCTTCAGATTACCGAACGGGATGGCGCTTTCACCAGTGAGGTTGTCGTTACCGAACTGGAAAAACGCATCAAGAAGGTCGAGGCCGTCATCAACAATTCTCTTTTTATCGCAGGACAAAACGCCGGTTTGAGTGATAATTTAATCATGCGCCTGGTTGCCATCTATGCCTGGGATATCGATTTTGCACTGGCTATCAGGGCCGGCGACCGCTTCAGGATAATCTATGAAGAGCAGTACAAGGACGGGGAAAAAGTCGGGGAAGGACCGATCCTGGCGGCAGAATTTATCAATAGAGGAAAGCAGTACCGGGCGGTCCGCTATACCTCGCCAAAAGGCCGCAGTGATTACTATAGTGATACCGGTTTCAGTATGCGCAAGGCCTTTTTACGGACTCCGGTTAAATTCAGCCGCATCAGTTCCCGCTTCTCGTGGCGCAGGAAGCATCCGATCCTGAACACAATCCGCGCCCACAAGGGGGTTGACTACGCAGCGCCCACCGGCACTCCGATCAAGGCCACCGGAGAAGGTACGGTGATTTTTGCCGGACGAAAAGGCGGTTATGGCAAGACCGTCATCCTGAAACATGGGGGCATTTACAGTACCCTGTACGCCCATATGTCCCGTTACGGCAAAGGGATGAAACGCGGCAAGCACATTAAACAAGGACAAGTCATCGGCTATGTGGGCATGACCGGTAGCGCTACGGGCCCCCACCTGCACTACGAATTCCGGGTAAACGGTGTGCATCGCAACCCGCTTACCGTTAAACTGCCAAAAGCGGCCAGGATCCCTGGTAATCTGATGGCCCATTTTAAGGCGCAGACAGCCCTGTTGCTGGCCAGGCTGGACACACCCATACAAACAGAGATTGTCAGTAATCCGCCGTCTTCGCCAAAAGCCATGGTCATTGCCCGGCAACACACCAACATTTCAACTGTTTCCAGGAACTAACCCGCCTGTGTATTACATCGGCCTCATGTCCGGTACCAGTATGGATGCAGTGGATACGGCCTTGCTCGATTTCGAGAATAGTTCTTTCCAGGTAATTGAGTATACGCAATACCCCTTTCCCGAAGCGTTGCGAGCAGCGCTGAGAAAAATTACGACGCGGACATCAATCGGAAAGATCACACGGCTGGACAGCATGCTGGGTCATCTATTTGCCGATTCTGTTTTAAGCATGATTGCACAAACGCAGATCCCGCCCCGGGAAATTGCCGCGATTGGTTGTCACGGTCAAACAGTCATGCATTTGCCACGAGACAAATATCCCCGTACTTTGCAGATCGGTGATGCCAATATCATCGCCTGCAAAACGGGTATCCGTACAGTTGCTGATTTCAGACGCATGGATATGGCTGCGGGTGGTGAAGGTGCGCCACTCGCCCCGGCATTTCACGCAAATTATTTCAGGGCGGAAGGGATCAATCGTGTGATCTTGAATATTGGAGGCATCGCCAATATTACCATCCTTGCATCGGATCCGGATGCTGCTATAACCGGTTTCGATACCGGACCGGGTAATGGTCTGCTGGACGACTGGCATCAATTGCATCGTGGCACAGGTATGGATACAGAAGGGAACTGGGCCGGCAGCGGTAAGACCAATAACGAATTATTAAAACATCTCCTGAATGAACCATTCTTCACTGCTCCGCCACCGAAGAGCACTGGCCGCGATTTTTTTAATCTCGATTGGCTGAATGGAAAATTGAGTTCCTGGTGCAGGCGCCCGGCAGCGGAAGACGTACAGGCGACCCTGTTGGCACTGACAGCGCACTCAATCGCCGGCGCAATCAGGCAACACGCGCCGCATACAGACGAAATTTACATCTGCGGTGGAGGGGTGCATAACCCGTTACTCATTAAAGGACTGAAAGAACGATTGCCCGGTAAAAAAATTGAATCAACCGAAACGCTGGGCGTCCATCCCGATGCCGTCGAAGCCGTCACCTTTGCCTGGCTGGCGAAACGCAGAGTGGACAAGCTCTCTGGAAACCTGCCTTCCGTTACCGGTGCCGAGAAGGCAGTGATATTGGGTGCTGAATTTTACCCGGCTAACAGGGGGCAGGCTTAACCTGAACCCTTTTTTTTCGAGACCAGTGCGGTCAGGACAAGTGAAGCAGCCCCGCCAAACACTGCGGCGGAGTACGGGCTTCGGGCATAAAAGGCGAACCAGCGGCCGAAACCCTCCCAGTCCGTGCCGATTAGCCAGTCACCGGAGATAATTTCAGCATGGATCAGGATAAACGTGACGGCCCCGCCCCAGAAGCCCGCCAGGGCACCGGCCCTGTTCACCCCCTGCCACAGCGAACCCAGTACCAGTGGTCCCATCAGGGCCGCAGTAAAACCACCAATCCCTATCCATACCAGCAGCACCACATTCATGTCCATGACCAACCAGGCCAGTAATGCCGAACCAATCAGGGTGAATACCGTCACTATGCGGCTGATCAGCAGGACATTACGATCCAGCCGGGCTTGATCGCTATCGGCATGCAGGCGTGGGGCGATACTGCAGCGGTAGATGTCATTGGCAAACACCTGTGAGGTGGAGATCACCAGTCCGTCTGCTGTTGACATCACCGCCGAGAGGATGCCGATCCCCAGAAGCGCCGCCAACCAGGTCGGGAAGATGGCAATAAACAGCGCCGGCAATGCCGTATTGGCGCCACCTCCGTCAACGAGCAGGCTATCACCCAGCACGGCCCGGGCCGAGGCGCCACCCAGGGTGATCGCCGGCAGGATCAAGCCGAAGGTAAATGCCATCGCAACAAAACGGCCACGGCTGTTTTCGTCTTTCAGGGCCCAGAGTTTATTTCCAATGTGGGGGAGCAGACCTAACGGGATATGCGCCACGGTGACAGTGATCAATGACCAGATCGATGCGGTGATAGGCGCGCCGGGATGAAAACGCTGCACCAGTTTTTCATCCTGAGCCGCAAGATTATGGAGCAGGTTTTCCAACCCGCCCGTGCCAATGCCGAACAGAAAAATCACCATGATGGCCAAAGCCAACACTACCATCAGCAGACCCTGGGCGCCGTCGGTCAGAATATCGGCATGAGCACCGCCCAAAGTTACATAAATGAGTAATACCGTTGTGGTGATCCCCAGGGCCCAGGCCTTGGAGAGCCCCAGCATCAGTTCAAACATGACTAACCCCGCCACCAGCTGACCGGCCAGATAAAACAGTAATATGAGAGAGAAAACCGCGGCGGAAAGACGCAGTCCCTCTGACTGATAGCGCACCCCCAGGAATTCCGGGATAGAACGGGCGCCGGCCAGGTTACCGTAACGGCCGATACTCCCCTGACAGATAAGAATGCCAAAGTAGATCCCGAGTGGATAAAGAAACGCAATCCACAGCGTCGACAACCCGTAACGGTACATGAGGCCGGGAAGACCGAGAAAGGTCGCGCCACTGGCCGCTGTCGAGGCAAAGGCAAGGGCCAGTATCAACGGACCATAGCCACCTCTCGCCGTGGCAAAATCATCCGCACCCGACACCCGGCGGCTGCCCAACAGTCCGAACCCCAGCATCACGACTATATAGATGATCAGAAACAGCCACGACCAGAAATGAAGTCCCATACCTGCCCTTATTCGTATTAAAAATTTAATTTGTTAACCGATAATCAGCCTAACTGAAATAGCTGAACTGCAAAATATCTTTTGAAATTATTGCTACAACAGTGCAACTCCAGAAACAATTTCGTGCTAATCTCATCAGAGTACCCCCACCCGTAGATGGCGGGCGAATACCGGGAACCGGAATCATGACTGCATCATCCCTCAATAATGGTGTAAAAATCAGCCGCCGCACCTTCGTTAAAGGGGCCGCCCTGGCGGGGAGCGGGCTTATCCTCACCATTCATCTGCCCGGCTGCGGCAAACAGGAACAGACTGCCCTGCAGGCGTCCGAGCTGAATGCATTCGTGCGCATTGGCACGGACGACAGCATCCGTATCGTGTTTCCCTGTTCCGAAATGGGACAGGGTTCCTCCAGCGGTTTACCCATGATCCTGGCAGAGGAGATGGAAGCAGACTGGGACAGGGTCGAGATCGTCCCATCACCCGTTGCCGATGCCTTCCGAAATCCCCGTAATAATGCGCAAAGGACCGGGGGCAGTGGCAGTATCCGTGGCTGGTATGCGGCATTACGCGAAACGGGCGCCGCCGCCCGGGAAATGCTGATAGCGGCCGCTGCACAGAAATTCGGCGTACCCAAATCGGAATGCCACGCTGTACGGAGCAGGATCATCCACGAGAAGAGTAAGCAATCACTACGATTCGGCCAGGTCGCTGATCTGGCCGCAACACTGGAACGTCCACCCAGTCCCGCCCTTAAATCACCCCGGGATTTCCGGCTCATAGGACATCCCATGCCACGTAAGGATATCCCTGCAAAAGTAAACGGGACGGCCGGATACGGCATCGATGTTGACCTGCCAAACATGCTTTATGCCGGCATAAAGGGCTGTCCGGCATTCGGAGGCGAACTTATCTCTTTTGATGCGAAGGCGGCTGCAGGGAAAGATGGCGTACACGCCGTCTTACCCATACCCGGTGGCATCGCCGTTGTGGCCGACAGCTACTGGCAGGCCCAGACCGCCTTGCAGGCAATCGACATCAACTGGAACAGAGGCCCCAATGCGGGACAAAACAGTGCCCGTATCTCTGCGGATCTGGATGCAGGAACAAGGGAGGCAGGGCAACTTGTGCTGGAAAAGGGTGATGTTCTGCAGGCCATTAACCACGCGGAAAAAATTCTTGAAGCCAGGTATGAAGTGCCGTTTCTCGCCCATGCCTGTATGGAACCGGTTAACTGCACTGCTGATGTGCGCAACAATCGATGCGAAATCTGGGCGCCGACCCAAAACCCCCAGTGGTCACGTGATGTCGTGGCAAAACAGCTGGGCCTGCGCCCGGACAACGTGCTTGTCAATACCACATTGCTGGGGGGCGGTTTCGGGCGCAAGGGTGAAATTGATTTTGTACTCCAGGCGGTTGCCCTCTCCAGGGCCGTGGGCAGGCCGGTCAAACTCATCTGGAGCCGTGAGCAGGACATCCAACACGACTTTTACCGTCCTGCCACGGCCATGCGATTCCGTGCAGGATTCGATGCAGAGGGGCAGATTACCGCGCTGGACATGCGTATTGTTGCCCCATCGATCATCTCCCGATTCGATCAGAACATAGCGAAGGGTGCGGTTGACTGGGATGCCATCAAGAATATCGGCCGGCAACAACCCTATGCCTTCCCCAACATCCGGGTGGAGCATGTGCGCAAAGATCACGGTATCCCCATCGGTTTCTGGCGCTCAGTCGGCCATTCCCAGAACGCTTTTATGCGTGAGAGCTTCATTGATGAAATGGCCCATGAGGCCGACACAGATCCCTATACCTTCCGCCGCAACTGGCTTGAACCTTCCTCGCGGGATCTGGCCGTGCTGGATCTGGCCGCAGACAAGGCCGGCTGGGGGAAATCCCTGCCGGCAGGCCATTTCCAGGGCATCGCCATGGCCGAAAGTTACGGGAGTTGGGTAGTGGAAATCGCTGAAGTCTCGATTGAAAAGGGCCTGCCCAGGGTGCATAAAGTGACAGCCGCCATCGATTGCGGGACTGCGGTCAACCCGGACTCGGTCCGGGCGCAGGTAGAAGGGGCTATCGTGTACGGCCTGACTGCCGCACTCAAGGGAGAAATCACCCTGCGCGAAGGGTGTGTTGAGCAGAGTAATTTTCATGATTACAGGATGCTGCGCATCAGTGAAATGCCGGAGGTAGCGGTGCACATTTCCGGGAGCGATGCAGCACCGGGCGGGGTGGGCGAACCCGGTACGCCACCTATTGCGCCTGCCGTCAGCAACGCCATCTTTGCCGCAACCGGCACACGCATACGGAACCTGCCGATCCTGAAACACGATCGCTTCAGGGCTTGAGTCTGCGGCCCGATTGTCCGGGCAGTAACCTATGTCCGGCGCCGGCGACCCACACCAACCAGAGCCATGCTTCCCAGCATCATTAAAGCCAGAGAACCGGGTTCCGGGACACTGGCCAGGGCCGGTCCCGATCCCGGCGTTGGTGTGCTCTGATCCATAAAATCGGTGAAATTATTGCCACTGTCCGTCCCTGAGGCATCACGGGAGAGGGAGTGGCCTGCCGCCACGTCCGGGGCAGGCGCTCCCTCACCCCGGTTAAACGAGCCTGCATCCCCATACTGAAGTGCGTCAACGGTGACGCCCATGTTGAGGAGCTGGATCGAGTCGGGACCATTCTGCCAATCCACATTGGCGGTAAAATCCCTTGCAGCAAGCACACTGCCCGAGGCCAGGTCCGTGGCGATCACCAGGATGCCGTCATTCTGGATGACCGCGCCGGTCAGGTCGATGGCTCGATAAACTGCCCCGGTAGCCCCGTTCGTACCGGTGATAGACCATCCATCCAGACCCAAACCCGGGGTGCCGAAGAGTTCGGTAAAGACATCATCTGCATCGGCGCCGGGGCCGTCATAGAACACCTCGTTGATAAGCACGAATGGGGTTGCCGTTACTGCTCCACAGCAGCAAAGCAGGAGCATCAGGGCTGTCAGACAGTTCTGTAAGAGTTTCATGGTTACCTCCTTGTCTTGAATTGAAGTGACTTCCGGTTAATACAACATTTAAAGAAACCTTTAATTGAGAAATAGCGCACCACTGCACCATTAGGAAATTTGGATCGGCACACAAAAAAAAGGCCAGGTTGGCAAAAGGCCGACTGGCCGTATGAGAGGAGATCGGATGCATCCGTGCATGGTAATGTGTCCGGGTTAGTTCAGAGCTTGTCCTTTATTGGGCACGAAGCGTCGCAACCCCAACCCAAGCAGGCCGAGGCCCATCAACATGAGACTGGCCGGCTCCGGCACTTCTGTTAAATGAATGCGCAGGTCATTGCCCAGATTGGTCGGGAACGCAGAGTTGTTACTGTTAAAACCACCGTTTTGGGTATCCCAGCCATTGGCGCCCCAGAGGGTCATAATCATTCCACCCTGGCCATCGGAGATAAAAGAATTGGGCCCGTTCACACCGCTACTGCAGCAGCCCAATGTGCCGGTTTGATAAAATATTTCATTCGAGGCGTCGACCGAATTGTGATAAGACAGATCGGTCCCTGCAAAGGTTACTATCAGGGAACCAAGCGTACTTAATGACAGGCCATCAGGACTAAAAGTTAAACCTAAACCAGTGCTATAAGTAACGGTCGGCCCACCGTTCGGCCCACTGTTCGGGGCAGCTCCCAGATCAAAGGTGGCGCTGAACGCGCCGGAAAAATCATCATAAGTGCCAAGCAGGCCGCTACCGGTGATGGTGCCGAGATCGGTACCTGACATCGGGCTGGAATCGGTTGCCCTGTGAAACCCGGAGGCGCCAAAACCTGATACACCAGCACCCGTTAACACCTGATCAATATTCCACACGGTAGCATAGGCTGAACTAGACGCCACAAATACAATAGCTAAACCTATGATTTTATGAATATCTTTATGAAACGTCACCATACTATTCACGGTCTTGAAAATATCTTTAGTATCCAAAATGAGGGCATTTTTTATGCCATAAAATATAATTGTAATAATATCAATAAGATATGATTTTCCTTTACGTCCAAAATAAAGAATGTTTGTAAAGATATCCGACAGTCAGAGGGACCATTTGACTACAAAATAGTAATGGGCGCCCTGTTCGATACATAAAAACGTAAGCTTAATGAAAGAATTAATATCTATAAATCAGCAGGTTATAGACAGAGGATATTTCCCTGGGGAGGCTTATTATTGCTCTACCCCACTTGCTATCGAAACTGTAAAGAATTCCGACGCTGTCATGAAATGACGACAGGGTATGGAGCCCTGCACGCATGGATTGATACCGGCAGCCTGGAAGCTACACAGAAAACGATGAACCGCAGCCACAGGTGGTGGTGGCATTGGGATTACGGATCACGAACTGGGCGCCTTCCAGACCTTCCGTGTAGTCGATCTCGGCGCCGGTAAGGTACTGGATGCTCATCGGATCGACTAACAGCTTCACTCCCCGCTTCTCGACCACGGTGTCGCCTTCGTCGAGGTTTTCATCGAAAGTAAAACCGTATTGAAAACCGGAACAACCCCCACCGGAGATAAACACCCGTAACATCAGGGCATCGTTGTTTTCTTCTTCTATCAGGGTCTTCACCTTGGCCGCCGCGGCCTCAGTAAAAACCAGGGGATCCGGGATCTGCTCAGCTGAATTTTGCATACGACATCACTCGACAATTAATTCCTGGCACTACTATAACGGCAATCGGGCAATAAACCAACTGTTTTTGTCAAGTATACATCACTCTGCTTCCAGCGGCTCAAGATGGCCGAGGGCCAGGGGGTTTTCTTCCGGATTGGGGGCATGCACAAGTTTACCATTGACTTCGGCGCCTATGGCCATCTCAATGAGGTTGTAGTAGACGTTACCCGTCACGCGCGCCTTGGATGACAGCTCCACATGTTCCCCCCCATGAACGTCCCCGATGACAACACCATTGATAACGACATAGGGAACACTGACCTCACCTTCGATAGTCCCCTGCTCACTCAGTGAGAGGATGGATTTCCCGTCATTTTCCGCAATGACATTGCCCTTGATGGTGCCGTCAATATGGACTCCCCCACCGAAACGGATATCACCGAGCACCTCCGAGTGTTGGCCAATCAATGTATTAATTTTGGTGGTTCTGCGTTTACCAGCTTTACCCCACATAATGACGTCTCCTAACTTGCTGTTGCCGGCCAATCGAATACTCTCTTAATCTTAGACTGTTTTTTTCCCTTCGGCTGTAACCGGACGAATACCCTGCGCGGGACAAATCCCTCCGGTAACTGTAGATTACTCTCAAAGCGTTTGAAATTCCTGAATTTAAATGAGAACCCAAGTGCATCATCCAGAGTTATGTCCTGCAAATTCAAATGGCTGACCACGCCATCTTGCATTCCCTCAAACGAAATGTCTATCGTCCCCTCCACCACCTTAACACTTTTCGTGACATGGGTTAATACCAGGGTTAGCCGGTAGCTTCGATTCCGTGGTAATGATTCAATATGTATGCCATGTATATTCAACCCCAGGGTATCCCGGGTATCCGCCATGATCTCCTGATAAAATTCTATTTCGCCTTTCAAGTGATAGATTTTATCCTGCATGGCCTTGATATTCTCTTGCAAGATTGCTGCCGTATTCTTATCGAGACTCTGCGTCCGTTCCATCATCAACACCCGTTCCCGCAGATTTTCGTTTTCGTTTTCCAGACTACGGTTCAGTTCCCATAATCGTTTATGTTCACGGCTATCACCCATCTGGCTATAGATCAAAGACCAGTGCGTCTCATCAAGGAGTATCCAGGTAAACAATGCTATCAGCATGCTCAGAAGAATGATGGCCAGGGACCACTGTACCGGGCGGTGGCTTTTAACTGTTAAACGGGACATACGCCGGCAATGAAACAGGCATTACTTTAAACCAGTTGTAAGTAACCACTTCACGTCTGTTTATGGAGATAATGCCGGGCTGGTCAGACCCGCCTGTTCATCGAACGCAAACATGATATTCATATTCTGGACGGCCTGACCCGCCGCCCCTTTCACCAGATTATCGATTACGGACAAGATAATCACCCGCTTACCTGCGGGCGCATGATGTACGGCCAGCCGGCAAAAATTGGTGCCTCTCACGTTTGCAGTATCCGGATGCGAGCCGGGAGGCAGGACATCGACGAACGCTTCAGAGTGGTAGTACTTAGTATAGACCTCCTGTAAATCCGCGTCTGCATCGGCCAGGGAAGCATAGACTGTTGCGTGAATGCCCCGGATCATTGGCGCCAGATGCGGGACAAACGCCAGAGAAATGTCACCCTCTGCCACATCATTCAAGGCCTGGCAGATCTCAGGAAGATGACGGTGCCCGGAAACCGCATAGGCCTTAAATGATTCCGCCACTTCAGCATAAAGACTCTGCGTCACGCTCTTTCTGCCAGCGCCACTGACCCCCGATTTTGCATCGGCGATGAGAGAGGTCACATCGACCAACCTGTTGTCCAAGAGCGGCAGCAGGGCCAGTATAACCGCGGTAGGATAGCAGCCCGGATTGGCGACCAATGATGCCGTTTTGATTGCCTCCCGGTTTAGCTCGGGCAGGCCATAAACGGCGGATTGCAGCAACTCCGGGCAGGCATGCCTGGTGCCATACCACTGTTCCCAGAGATCGGCCTGTTTCAGGCGAAAATCCGCGGAGAGGTCGATGACCTTGATACCGGAATCAAGCAGTGGCGGGACCCGATGCATGGCCGTCCCATTAGGCGTCGCAAAGAAAACGACATCGCAATCACGGACGGCCGAGGAATCCGGGTCCGTAAAGACGAGATCCGTATGCCCCCGAAACCCTGGAAACAGATCAGCAACAGCTTTACCCTGTTCGGCACGCGAGGTAAGGAGTTCCAGCCTGACCTGGGGATGGCCGATGATAAGACGCAGCAATTCAACCCCGGTATACCCGGTTGCCCCAATTATTCCGGCCTTAATCATGAGTGATGCGATCCCGATTTATGTATCTGAGGTGGGTATGATACAAGAAGTCCGGTAAGATCGCCGCCCAAAAACGGCTTCCGGATGTAACGCCGGCTTGCACAGTATCCCTCGGCGGTAATAAAGAAATCCCGGTACCCCGCCGGTTTTTTGCCGGATTACTTGTTCGAGAACGTGTTCCAGACGTAATCAACCGACTACATCCGTATAGTCGTCCTCAGCAATTGCTCCTGCCTTCGTGGCATACGACCGCCATGGACGGCGGGAGTGCCTAAAATGCAGGAGCAATTTTAGACCACTACGTACATGTAGATAACACACCCCTCGTGTGCTCCTGCACGAGTGGTGTACATTACATCCATGTAAATAAAAAAGCGGCCGAAGCCGCTTAAAATCTGATATTTTTTTAGTTGTTGTTTCAGTCGAATTCTATGTGTATTTGCATAGGATTCGGTCGGCAGAATAAGTTACCGGGATACAGCCTGTCAAGGGACTATAGCCATCGCCAGTCACCGGTAGCGGCCGGAACTCAACCTTTGCCCCGTTTAAAGACCCTAACCATTTGATATTTATAATCATTTTATTTTTTTGCGCAGCACGTTCAAGGACTTTTTCTCACATAATCATGAATATAAACCCGTTTCAAGGGTAGAATTGTCATCATGGAAACCGTTCAAATCATCGCCCTGATGATGGGCACGGCCTGGGCCAGCGGCATCAATCTGTATGCCACCATCTTCATGCTGGGTTACCTGGGCAGTAGTGGTGATATCACCCTGCCCCCTGATCTGGAAGTGGTTACGGATCCACTTGTCATGTTTGCTGCAGGGTTGATGTATTGCGTGGAATTCTTTATGGATAAAACACCCGGTATCGATACCGCCTGGGACACCCTGCACTCCTTTATCCGCGTACCGGCCGGGGCCGTGCTTGCCATGGGGGCTGTCGGCGATGTCAGGCCGGCGGTTGAGTTGGCGGCCTTTCTGCTTGGCGGCATGCTGGCGGCCGGGACACATACCACAAAAACGGGCAGCCGTATCCTGATTAACTCATCCCCCGAGCCGGTGACAAACTGGATGGCATCCATTTCAGAAGACCTGCTGGTGATTGGCGGTATTTGGGCGGCCCTGAATCATCCCTGGTTGTTCCTGGCTGCATTGGGCCTTTTTGTCTGTATCATGATCTGGCTGCTGCCGAAGATATGGAAAGGGGTCAAACGCCTGTACTGCTTTATCAGAAACACCTGCAGAAAAATACCCGTAACGGAACCGGGGGACCCGGCAAGCTCCGCTCATCAGGCAGAACCACCGTCTCAGAAATGATATATAAAAAATCCCTGCTTGCCGGTTTCAGCCTGTTATTAATAGTGGGGATCATATCGGTATGGTTCTCTCCCTTGGGATTGCAGCGGGCGCCTGAAATCACATTAAAGATCCTGGACGGCCGTGAGATTGACCTGCAACAACTCCGGGGAAAGCCGGTGCTGGTTACTTTCTGGGCAACAACGTGTACGGTCTGCATGAAGGAGTTACCCCATCTCATGGCGTTGTATAAAACACTGGCGCCGGCGGGACTTGAAATCATTGGCGTCGCCATGGCTTACGATCCACCCAATCGGGTACTGGAATTATCAAAACAACGGCAAATCCCCTACCCGATTGCGCTGGATATTGATGGGAAGGTTGCCCTGGCATTCGGTGACGTGGCGCAAACACCGACATCATTTCTGATCGGGCCGGACGGCGCGATTCTCCAGCATAGAATCGGAAAGATGGATTTCGAAGCACTCAGACAGCGCATCACGCATTTGCTTATGATGCAACACTCATAATTTGTCGCCTGTCCCTTGTAACTTGTAACTTATGACTTGTCACTAATCTATGCTCTGGACCAAGGCCTTCCATCTTATCTTCATGGTCACCTGGTTTGCCGGCCTGTCGTTACTTTTCCCTGATACCGGCCTTCCTGACCGGATCAGGGACCACTGGGGCGCGAACAGAGTCCGCACCCGTTCACACTCACTGCGTTCATGCGCGTCCATCCCTGCACGCGAGAACAGCCCGCCACGTTCAACTTAGAACCGATCATGCTCTGGACCAAGGCCTTCCATCTTATCTTCATGGTCACCTGGTTTGCCGGCC
>JBHHYN010000050.1:0-18599 GCA_046757565.1 Gammaproteobacteria bacterium
CGCCGGACCAGGAATAACCGCAGGGATTAATCCACTGGATAAAGAAAAACCTGTTTAATATTTTCAAATTCGACCAAAACTGTAAAGTGATTACACACAGCATGGATGTACGGATCTGCCGTGTCCGCATGTATAGTCAAACCAGTACATGATAATTATTGCAGGCGCTTAAACAGTATTCAATTATGCATACCTGTCTAACCCCCATAATAAGTTGCCTGCAGGAGGCAGGTAAGGGGCACGAGATGTCTCCATATCAGGGGACTGCCGCGTTTTGCAGCAAGTTCTACCTGTAACTAATCGAGCATCGGTCCGTTTTGATCGCGCACCAGCTCCAGCGTTGCACAGTGGAGTCCGGCTATAGCAAATTTGTGGCTCTCGGAAAAATCCACCTGAATGACTTCAATGCCATGCGATTCCAGTGCCTTGACGGTTTGCGCTGATCCTTTATTAATTACGACCTTTCCCGGTTCCAGAGTAACGCCATTGACGGCCAGGTCCCAATATTCCTCAGGGGGTATTTCGATGATCTTGAAATCCCGGTTCTGCAGATAGCGCACAAATCCATAGTTGACGAGACCGGGGCTCAATACGCAGACACGGATATCCGGCACCATAATAAACATATCGGCGTGACTCGTTCCCATATTGCCGTCATTGATAGTGTTGATCCATCCGGGGCTGTGCGTCGTAACAAGCTCGATTCCCAGGCCGTTCAGTACAAACTCGATCTGGGCAAGGCCCTCTTCATTGGCGACGATGCTTTCATTAAAGACAAGCGTTTTGCTGTCAAGCCACCTGCCGGCACCGGGCTCACCCACACCCTTGCCGTGAATCGTCAGATAGATCGGGATCTGGAGTGCGGCCAAGGCCTTGCTCCAGATGACCTCGCGACCCCGCTGCCACGAGCCCAGGCCCATGCGATGGATGATCGCGCCACCCCGTACCACCAGCCCGGCGCCGGCCATGGTGACCAGATTCTTGAGATAACCGTAAGGTCCTATCGCAGGCACCGGCGCCTCAATGTAGTTGACCCTCACCCCGTTCTGCTTGAGTACTTCATAGTACTCATCAAACTGGGCCTGCAGGAGACCAAGATCTGCATTACCGGCAGCTGAAGAGTAATAGTACTGCCACTCTTTTGCATATTCCGGCCGTGTTTCATTTTCCGTGGGCCGGGATACCAGTACTTCACGAAGCGTTCCAATCCCTTCCGCCCCCCATTTCTTGCCCCATATCTTGTCAACCTCGTCGTAGAAATCGATTTCGTGAAGCATCCAGTTGTGCAGTGGTTTAGCGGATTCAAACCAGGGCAAGGTCTCCAGCAGTTTCATCTCATCATGTTCCGAGGCACGAAATGGTGACGAGTAGCTCAGGTTGAATTTCCGGCCATCTGAGTCGATCACTCGAAACGGAACATTTTCCCTTTCAGTGTTTACCTGATCTTCTTGTTGCTTTTTCCTGGGCATCATTTTTACCTCCCGGATAAAGAATTAAAATATGAACGCCTTGGTTTACCAGTTAATGGTTCCCCGTATATACTTCTCATGGTTTAGTCATATATTTACCCGTGGACCCTCGGGGACATTCTGTCAGGTGTAATCATTTATAGGTCCGGCAAAAACTCGAATAAGAATAAACAGACCACTGTTCTTTCATGAGCAACTCTGATATTAGTCAAATTTAGGGAATACCGAAAATAATGAATAATATCGAAACAACAGGGGTAAATCACTCCATCGAATTTCACCGTACATCAACATTTGCGTATCTGATTCTAACACTGACGACATTTTTCTTTGCTGTCAATCATGTCATTGGCCGTGGTGTGCGGACCGAGGTGCCACCAGTCGGTCTCTCATTTTGGCGTTGGCTTTTCGGCGCGATATTATTATTACCCTTTGTTTGGCGTGGATTGTATACGTCAACTGCAATCATCCGGACGCATCTGCCCACCTTGTTTCTTCTCGGCTGCCTGATGATCGGCAGCACCACCATTATGCTTGTTGCACTTAATTTCACAACGGCAATAAATGTGGCATTAATTAATGCGACACAGCCGGTAATGACAATTCTACTGGCGTGGTTGTTCTTGAAAGAGAAATTAACACGAATACAGATAGTTGGTGTCCTGGCTGGGCTTGGTGGTGTGGTTGTAATGGTCTCAAGAGCAGATTGGCGAGTAATCATCGATTTGCAAATGAATATCGGGGATGGCATCGTTCTTTTGGGAATGCTTGGCTTCTCCACTTATGCAATCAATCTTTACAAAATCCCGAAGGAGCTCAAGGCAGGTGAATCCCTGTTCGTTATTATTCTGACAGGGTGCCTTGCATTAGCGCCTTTTTATCTGGCGGAAACCGCCCTTTATCATGCAGTTCCCATCAATGCCACGGCCATTGCCGCCATTTTGACTCTCGCGCTGACAGTGTCATTGTTTGCAATGCTGATGTGGAATGTTGGGAACCAGATTCTCGGTCCCGGCCGAGCGGGCATGTTTATCAATCTGGTTCCGGTTAATACCGCAATACTCGCGATTACATTTCTGGGTGAGCATCTCTATCTTTACCACTGCCTGGGGGCGATATTGATCAGCTGTGGTATTTACTTCGTACTCCGCAATCACAACGTTTGAATCCCTCCCAGGCTGCGCCCCTGCGAGATAAAGACAGGGTCAGGTATATCGGGTTGAAGTATAAAGAGAAAGGCTTTGAACGTCCGTTCATACTCATTCAGCCGCCAGGCAGGTACCCAATGATTGGATACTTTATCAAGCCCTGTCCAACCATACTTCGAGACCCATCGTGTTCAACTCAATATCCATTTCCAACATGCCTTTGCATGCAGGCATGGGTAGCGGGCACTTGCTATTTCCGAGATCGTTTAAAGTTGTTTCAGTGATTTCCGATTTTATCAGCTCATGGCGCGCCTCAGTACCGGCATGTTTCTGTGCAATTTCCACATAGGCTTCAATTCTCCTGCGCAAATCATCGGCCAGACTCACTACATTCTCTACCATCCCGTAATGGGTCAGGTACATTCGTTCCGGTTGATAGCTTAAGTATCGAGCAAGAGTGCTGTACCACGCCCCAGGATCGAACTGCACCGGGGTGGTGGTGGGCATTATAAAAGGGCCGTCTTCAGAATAAAGTTCCTGGTATGCCATCCCGAATGTATCACCAGTAAAGAATCCCTGACTGCTTTCATCAAGGATTGAATAATGATGTCGTGCATGTCCTGGAGTATCCATAAAAATTAATTTTCGTCCATTCAGATCAAGTGCTATTTCATCATCAACAATAATAATCCGGGAGGCATCAACAGGGATCAATTCACCGTACAATTTATACATTGTCTGTTCGCCATATATAGCCAACGCACCTTGCCAAAGTTTGGACGGATCAATCATGTGCCTGGCGCCACGGGGATGAATTACCAGCTGTGCATTGGGGAATTGTTGCATAAGATGTCCTGCACCACCTGCATGATCCAGATGCACATGGGTCGGCATGACATAGCAAATATTTTCCACTGGAATATGCTTGTGTTTCAGAACAGCCAGAACAGTTGCTACCGAATAACTGGTTCCCGTTTCTATTATGCCTGCCATGCCATCCTGTTCCAGCAAATAACATGCCGCAAGTTTAGGTCGGATATAACCTGTATCAATACACGTAATGTTATGCGGTAGTTCGATTATTTTTTGGGTAACAGTGCCTGACAATCCAAAATCCATAGTGCAGGGTGTCTTCGATAGAGATATAGGAATTCGAGATCCGGGGATCAGAGTAAAATATAAAGCATATTTATATTATCCTTAATTTTATCTTACTCAGACCCTGATTTCGATTATTATAAATCAATTAAAACTGATCCTATTGATCTCGAAAAATGAGATATTGAAACTGGTGAGCGCGTACTTGGCATCACCGCGGAGACCCTGATAATGAGCACGTATATCCTCATGAGGATCCTGGAATCCGCTCCGCGTAGATACGAACTCGGCATCCGGCTCCTCACGCTCGGACATCTGGATAAAGCCTATGATCGCCTTGTGAGCCACATCGAGTGCCGGCATCAGGTATTGGACCTTGGCTGCGGTACGGGTGCCTTAACTCTTCGCGCCGCCCGACGGGGCGCAAAGGTAAAGGGGATCGATATCAACGCCCGGATGCTCGAGATCGCCAGGCAGCACATTCACAAAGCAGAATTGACTGAGACTGTCGAATTGGTGGAAATAGGGGTGGCAGAACTCGACGGTGAGCAAGCGCAGCGCTACGACGCTGTGATGAGCGGTCTCTGCTTCTCGGAACTGGGTGAGGATGAGGTGGCCTACACCCTGAAAGAGGTTGCACGAATCCTGCGGCCTGGAGGTCTCCTGCTTATCGCCGATGAGATTGAACCTAAAGGCTTGTTCAAGCGGTTGATTCATTCGTTGCTCAGAGTTCCCCTTGTGGCTGTCACCTATATTATCACTCAGCAGATGACACATCCCGCCTCGAATCTTTCGGAGAGGCTGACGGATGCGGGTCTGTCGATCGTATCGGTCCACTTGAGCCTACTCGGAAGCTTCGCCGAGTACGTGGCCAGAAAGCCTGCTGGCACACCATCGTGAAGCGTCTGAACTTTTTGCCGGCCAATGTTTTGCAAACTTTGTTGCGGGTACTCCCTTTTCCGTGCAAGACGGGCCTGGTCAAGATCGGTACTCCCGGCCGCAACGCACCGGTACTTCTCACCGGTAACTTCTGCCTCACGGTAGAGCGCGTCCGGCGGGCCCTTAAAGGGATTGATGCATACCTGCTTATTGCGAACAGCCGTGGAGTCAACGTGTGGTGTGCCGCCACAGGGGGACTCTTGAGCAATCATGATGTCGTGTCAGTTTTGAAAACAAGTGGTATCGAAGACTTGGTGGACCATCAGCAGGTGATTCTCCCGCAGCTCGCCGCAACGGGCATTGAGGCCAAGATCATCCATAAGAAGACCGGCTGGAAAGTGGTCTGGGGGCCAGTCTATGCGACGTCAATTCCTGCGTTCCTCAGCAGCGGCTACCACGAGAAAAGCGTGGAAATGCGCACGGTGAGCTTTGCGTGGGCGCAACGGCTTGAGATGGCCGTGGCTTGGGCATTTCCAATCTCTCTCCTGGCTCTTCTGGTGTTTCCGTTTTGGAGGGAGGGAGTACTCCCGATTGTTGGCTTTGTGTGGGGATGGGCTTTTCTCATCTTCTTGAGCTTTCCCCTCTACCAGAGGCAGCTGCGTACGACGGGGAAGAACATCGGCTTCGTCTTCTTCGACTTCGGTAAGCGAGGCCTTCCGCTTCTCCTTTGGGTCTTCTTTATGTTGGGTTTCGCTGGCTACACTAAATTGACCGGCGATTTTTCCTGGATTCCGATTTTCCGCTGGGGCTTCAGCTCACTCATCGTGGTCATGATCTTGAGCCTCGACCTGACGGGAAGTACCCCGGTTTATAAGAGTGGCCTGCACGAAGATCGGTTGCTGCGCATCGTCCTGGATGCGTTGCGATGTAAGGGTGCCGGCTTTTGCGAGCTGGTGTGTCCCAAGGACGTCTTTGAGGTCGATTACGATCGGCGGCTCGCCTCGCTGCCCAGGGCGGAGCAATGTGTGCAATGTGGCGCGTGCATCGTACAATGCCCCTTCAATGCGCTTTATTTCCGAAACCCGAGGGGGGATGTGGTGCCCCCTGATACGGTCAGGAGGTTCAGGCTCAACCTGCTGGGTAAACGAACGAAAAAGGGGCCAAGCTGATATAATTTAATTCAGTTGCCATGGCCGTCACAACCGATTCCCTTTAATGCATTCGTTTCATTCAACCTTATGCTAAGATTCCTAATATCTGTTCGAAATATCGGGTTTGCTCAATTAAGAATAACAACTTAACAAAACTGACCAGCAGAAGCACATCCCCGTGATCTTGGCATCAGGACAAGGTGACAGATCCCGTTATCAATGTATAGTGAAAAGATGATGGGTGCAAAGACACCTGTTGCGTCTCTTTTTATTGTCTGCGTTGTCTTTTCTGTAACGGACCCTCTGGCCGGTGATGATTTGCAAAATCGGCGTGTTGTTGATTGGCACGTTCATATAGCAGGTCTGGGTTATGGCGGTTCGGGGAGTTTTGTCAGTGAAGAAATGCGGAAAAACTACCGCTTTAAATTTTTTTTAAAGTGGATGGATGTATCTGAAAAGGAACTTAAGAGATATGGTGATCAAATCCTGTTCAGGAAGCTCGACACAAAGATAGCTCAATCAAAATATATCGACCAGGCTGTGATTCTGGCGCTCGATGGCGTCATTGACAAGGAGATAAAAAAACTCGATACATTAAATACCCAGGTTTTTGTGCCCAATGATTTCGTCGCCAGGGAGACGGCCAGATACCCGACATTGCTTTATGGGGCCAGCATTAATCCCAACAGAACAGACAGCTTAGAACTGCTGGAAGAGGCGCATAGACGGGGCGCTGTATTGGTGAAATGGATCCCCTCGATTATGAATATCGACCCTGCGGACAGGAAATTCAAGCCGTTTTACAAACGGCTGGTTGAACTTAACATGCCTTTGCTGACCCACACGGGAAGGGAAAGGGCTTTCCCTCATAGCAGGGATGAATTGGCGGACCCCAGGCGACTGGTATTACCGCTGACATGCGGGGTGACCGTGATCGCCGCCCATATCGCAACGACAGGTAAATCGCAAGGGCAGGATAATTTTGAACGGATTCTGCCGATGTTTGCTGAATTTCCGAACCTGTATACGGATATCTCCAGCCTGACCCAGTTGAATAAACGGGGTTATCTTGCAAGAGCGCTCAAACGGCCCGGACTGACTGCGAGAATGATTTATGGGTCGGATTGGCCCTTGCAGTCCTTTCCTCTGGTATCGCCCTGGTTTCATATCCGATACATCGGGTTGAAGAACGCATGGCGCGTGAGTCGCATTTATAATAAATGGGACAGAGACATTAAATTAAAAGAGGCCTTCGGCGTCCCCTATTCGGTTTTCACCAGAAAATTGGGCGTTATCAATCAACAAAATTAATAGTGGATACTGCTTTGTGATCTCTTTCATGTGCCTGCGATGAGTAACAATGCCTGCAAGAATCGGCTTAATCAGTGATCCGCATGCCACACCCGCCCCCCTGGCGGAAGCATTATCCATCTTCAGTGCTGAAGGTGTGGATTTGATATTGTGCGCGGGGGACATCGCCGGCTACGGAGATGAGTTGGAAGAGACGGTTGAGTTACTGATCCACAGCGGCTGCAGGGCTATTTTGGGTAATCATGAACTCTGGCATGTCAATATGAATGCGGGGAAGGAAGCCGATCCAGTGTGTGCTTACTTCAGGGATCTGCCTCATGTGTTGGATTTGATGATCGAGGGCAAGAAACTGCATATGGTCCATGCGAGTCCGCCACGGTCATATATGGAAGGGATCAAGCTGTTGGACGAAAACGGGGTGATGCTTCCTGACCAGGGAAAACGATGGACTGATTATCTGGTTCCATTTAACTATGATATTTTGGTGGTAGGGCATACCCATCAGGTTTTTTCCGAGCGTTTGGGGAATATGCTCGTCATCAATCCGGGCAGTACTAAATTCAACCATACCTGCGCTATTCTGGACCTTCCGGATATGGCATTCCAGTTGATTCCCCTCTCCAGTAAAACGCCTGTGATGGTTTGGAACTGGGGGATGAATTACAAGTCATAAATGACAAGTGCCAAACGGGTACATCGGGGACGGAGAAGAATCGTTAATCTATAAACTTTCCGGTATGAAAAAATCCCGCAACAAACCATGGCAGGAGACGGAATACAGGGACAGACCCTGGCTGGCTGAACCTGCCTGGCAAACCGGGAAAATCGTTTCGACGGCCAAAGCGGGCGGCCGGATGTTATGGGGCTTTGCCATTTTCTGGAACCTTCTCTCCACTCCAGTATTGTTTACGCTACCACGTGAACTGGCCAGGGGAAATTACCCGGCACTAATCGGTGTGTTTGCTCCAATTGTTGGGCTTGGTTTACTCGTCACGGCCATTGTTCAGACACGCCGTTGGCGGCGGTTCGGTAAAACTCCGTTTGAAATGGACCCCTTCCCCGGCCGTCTCGGCGGTCACGTTGGCGGTCACATAGAGATCAAGCTGCCGTACCGGCCGGAGACACAATTTGAAATCAACCTGACGTGTGCCTACTCTTATATCAGTGGTAGCGGCAAAAACCGGGGCCGGCGTGAGAAGATACTTTGGCAGGATAAACAGATCATCAATGCCCAGCCCGGAATAGATGGCAGCCGGCTGGATATCATGTTTTCCGTCCCCCCGGATTTTCCTGCATCAGAACAACCTGGTGATGCCTACCACAAGTGGACATTGTCTGTGGAAGCACAACTTGACGGGCCGGATTACAGCCGGCAATTCGAGATACCGGTGTTTGCCGGGGACGGGCCGTTATCAACGCTAGATTCAGATGAGGAAGCCAGCGGTATTGTTACGCCTTTCAGGGAGCGTGGTGGCCACCTGGATCCCACCGGGGTTGAAAATATCCTGGCCATGCGGCACAGCCATGACGGTGTGCAGTGGCGCTATCCTGCATGGCGTTATCCCAGCATGAGTATCTTGCTGTTTCTTTTCGGTCTTATCTTTGCCGGCGTCAGTATTTTTATTGCCATGGAGGCAATGCAGGATCTTCATAGTGATTCCACATTCGATCTCGTCATCGGGGTCTTCTCTAATTCCATCGGTATATTTATGACCGTGGTGTTTGGTCTGGTCGGCACAGGCATGGCACTGGCGGGAATTTATACTGCGGGAAATTCACTTACCCTGGTTCTGCAAATTGATCAACTCCACTCCCAACGCCGCCTGTTTGGCCTGCCTATACGTTATAAACAGGTACCGCTTGATATGATTAACGCTGTGGATAAAAAAATTATCTCCAGTTCGAGCAGTGGCAGCAGACACACTGTTAATTACCGGGTCTTCGCGCGAACAGCCGATCAAAAAAAATATACACTGGCGGAAAATCTTCCTTCTGCCAGTGAAGCCGATGCCGTGATTCACTACTTCAGGGAAAAATTCCGCCTGTTATAGGAAAACCGTCAGTAAAAGGAACAGTCGTTACAAAACTCCCCCAAGAGGTTGCTCGGGATCCGTGTACTCACGAAGCCATTGAAAGTGGCGGTATGTCCCTGTGCCGCGGGCCGATCTTCTCTATCAGGGTTTCTTCAGGATTCAGCGGCGGCCTTCGCCGACTTGACTGAATCACGTTCAGCGATACGCGCCTGGTATTTCCCGATGTTTACGTAGGGTGACAAATCGATCGCCAACATCGGCGCCCAACTGAGGACAATAAACAGATAGGCGTCTGCTACAGTAAACTGATCCCCCATCAGGCAGTCCCGATCCGCCAGTTTCCCGTCGATGTAGGTAAGACGCACGCCCAACTGTTCCTTCATCATCTCTTTCACTTGATCCGGGATGTCCGGCATAAACATCAAGGAACACCTTTTGTGTACTTCCGAGTTGATATAACCCAGCCATTCCTGCAGGCGGTACCGTTCCATGGTGCCGTTGGCCGGCGCCAGTCCTGACTCAGGATTCTGATCGGCGATGTACTGCAAGACAGCGATGTTCTCGGTCAGCAGTTCACCATTATCCAGTTCCAGCACCGGGACATAACCTTTCGGATTGACGTCAGCAAGGTTGCGGCCATCAGGTAATTTCCGATCGCTCCTCAGATTGAGTTTGACCAATTCGAACTCAAGTCCCGCCTCGTGCAGGGCTATATGTGAGGCCGACGAACAGGTGCCGGGGTGGGAATATAATTTCATGAAAACCTCCTTCTGTAAAATTACCGGGAAAAAGCGCATTATAACGTAATACATCAAAGTACCTTGATAAAAATCAACTGCTCGACAACGTGTTCTGTTCCTGTTAATAAAGAGCGCACAATCACCAGGGAGATTCGCGCACAGCCATGCCAATATCGAGCCACTAAACCTGCAACCGGATAACCGAATAGAAATGGGCGACACCTATCCCAGGATCAAAACCGCCGCCGTTCAGGCGGCCTCGGTATTTCTGGACCGGGAGGCATCCACCGACCGGGCCTGTGAACTCATCAAAGAGGCGGGTGCACAAGGGGCCAGACTTATCGTGCTTCCCGAAGGCTTCATCCCCGCCCATCCCGTATGGTTTCACCTGCACCCGGCCACCAGCGAGTTATCGGTGCAACTGAGCACCGAACTCTTCAAGAATGCAGTGGAAGTGCCTGGCGACACTGTTGCCGAGTTGTGCCGTGCGGCCAGTGAGGCCAATGCCTATGTAGTCATTGGCATCTGTGAAAAAATGGCTAATACCCTGGGCACCATGTACAACACCCAGCTGTTTATCTCTCCGGAAGGCACCTGTTTGGGGAAACATCAGAAGCTGGTTCCTACCGTGGGTGAACGCCTCGTTCACACAGGTGGATACGGTGATACCCTGCACGCCTTTGACACCGAGTTCGGCCCTATAAGCGGCTTGATCTGCGGAGAGAATTCGAACCCCCTGGCGGTATTCGCCGTGACTGCCGAACACACCCGCGTTCATGCCATGAGCTGGCCCAACTTCTTTCCCACCTCCGGCCGCCCACTCGGGGAACGGGTCGTGAATGACGCCAGATCCTTTGCCCAGATGTCCAAGGCCTTTGTCGTTGCTGCCTGCGGAACGGTGGACGAGCGCATGATCGAGATGCTGGCCACGAATGCAGAGATGGAAACCTTTCTGCGTAACCCCGATATCTCGGGTGGATCGACCATTGTGGCCCCTGACATGGAAGTGATCGCCGGTCCGATGGGTCATGAAGAGGGCATCCTCTACGCCGAGCTGGACCTGGAGCATTGTATACGCATGAAGTTGCGCCATGACTTTGCCGGTCATTACAACCGTCCGGACATCTTTCAACTCAGTATCAACCGCCGGGCGCCTGAACTACTGGTGGATGCGAAAGATTTGACCGGAGATGCCGGTTTGTCAACTGAACGGGATGAGTCTCAGGCTGTGGCGGGCAGGACCAGCGGTGAGGCTGGATCAGAATCGGCTATGGATGAAGATGTCGATTAAACGGGCATTGAGGTTTTATAACGAACGGCAGATCATGAAAAAGGATCTGCGCGATTGATCTTGATATTACCCATGATTTTTCCTGGAGCGGGGCAGTCAATCTCAGCAATCAGCCAATAAACGGATCAGCAGGCGCGCGGCACTGGTTCTTGTGGCTGCTGGTCTCAATTGCCGTGAGTCAACAGGCGCCGGCCATGGAGACCATCCGGTTGACTATTGCCTCCAGCCACTCTACCAACCTGCCCTGGGTCGGGGTGATGCACACGCTGGTGGTGCCGGAATCCAACCGCCGTCTGCAGGCATTGCACAGCCGTTACCGGATTCAGTGGAGAGAGGCCTACGGCGGTTCACTCTATAAATACCAGAATACGCTCGAGGCGATTGAAATCGGACTGACGGACATCGGTTGGGTAGGGACCCTGTGGGAGGCCTCCAAGATGCCGTTGCAGAACGTCACCTATTACACGCCTTTCGTGAGCGATGATCTGATGACCTTGCTGGCTGTCTTCAATGATCTGCATGATCGGATCCCCGCGCTGGCTGCGTCGTGGCGGCAACAGAACCAGGTGTTTCTCGGGGCCAGCGGCGTCGATACCTATCACCTCATGACCAACTTCCCGGTCAGAACGCTGGCGGACCTGCGTGGCCGCAAGATCCTGGCGCCCGGTCCATCCGCCACCTGGCTGGAGGGGACCGGGGCGGTCGCAGTGAACGGCGGCTTGACCACCTATTACACCCAGATCAAGACCGGTGTAGCGGACGGTGTCCTTACCATTCTGACCGGCGCTTACCCGTACCGCATCCATGAAGTCGCACCCTATATCACTCTCGTAGGGATTGGCGCCCAGTTCAATGGTGGCATGGCCATTAACCGATCTACTTGGGACGAATTACCCACCGAAGTGCGGGAGGTACTGACCAGGTTGGGGCGCGAGTACAGTACTACCCTTGCCGAGGAGGTCAACGGCCTTTATGAAAAGGCATTGCACGCCATGCAAAGAGACGGGGCCATGGTTACTCCCTTGCCGCTTCAGGAGAAGCAGAAATGGATAGCGGCGTTGCCCGACATCGCCGGCCATTGGGCCCGGGCGACGGAACGGCGTGGGTATCCGGCGCGGCGGGTCCTGCACGCCTATCTGGACGCAGTCAGGCGGCGGGGCGGGCATCCATTGCGAAACTGGGATCCCGGACCATGAACCAGACAGTGAGCACATGGCCGGAGCGGGTTTATGTAATGGTCATCCAGTGGCTGAATGGCGCCGGAGTGATCTGGATCTTTGCACTGATGTTTCTGATCTGTACGGATATCAGCGGCCGGACCCTGTTCAACCACCCCATCCAGGGGGTCCCGGAAATGGTCTCCCTCTCCCTGGTGGGTTGCCTGTTTCTGCAGCTGGCCTATGCCGTGCACAGCGGGCGTTTGACGCGTACGGAAGTGATTACCCATTATCTGCAAAAGCACCGGCCGTTGCTTGCTATCGACTGGCAGATTTTTATCTCTGTCATGGCCGGTGTGATCTTGCTGCTCATCGCTCTGGGTAGTTGGCCCGACTTCTGGAAGGCCATCCATACGGATGAGTTTGCCGGCGTTGAGGGAGTATTCACAGTTTCGGTTTGGCCGATAAAGTTATTTGTCGTGACAGGGGCTCTCTTTGCGGCCATCGCCTTTCTACGGCAAGCGATTGAGATGTTTGTGCATGATTACCCAGGTCCGGGTGGCGGCGATTTTAAATATTTGATTCACCACAGAGGCACAGAGGTCACAGAGAGAATAAAAGTTAAAAAACCCAATATTGGAACTCGGTCGCTTGCGGTTGAGTCGTTCATCCGCCTGATAAGGGTTTTTTTTGCCCTGTTACCCCTGTTGGGTTTGCTGGTGTTGTTTTCCTTTTCCAGTCCCGCTACAGCGGATCGCACTATCGGCTTCCTCATGATCGTTGCCGTGCTGGTGTTGATCATGATTGGTATGCCTATCGCCGTGGCGTTGCTTCTGACGGGATTTATCGGGATCGGTCTGCTCAAAAATGACTTTGGCATTGCCACCAGGACACTCGGTCTGGCCGCCCAGGGGACGGTATCAGCCTACGTCTTCGCAACCGTTCCCCTGTTCGTGTTGATGGGGATGTTCGTCAGCGTCTCCGATATCGGCCGGGACAGTTTCCGGGCGGCACAGCGGCTGTTTGGTCGAATACGGGGTGGGCTCGGGGTAGCGACGGTGGCCGCCAATGCGATTTTTGCGGCAATTACCGGTATATCCATCGCCTCGGCGGCTATCTTTACCAAGATTGCGGTGCCGGAGATGGTCCGCCACGGCTATACGGCCCGCTTCGCCGTCGGCCTCACTGCCGGCTCTTCGGTGTTGGGTATGCTCATCCCGCCAAGCCTGTTACTCATCATTTATGGTGTGATTGCCGAGGTTTCCATTGGCGGCCTGTTTACCGCTGCTGTGATTCCCGGCCTGTTACTCGCCGGCGCCTTCGCCTTGGGCGTTATCCTCATGGCGTGGTACTGGCCTGAGTTCGTTGGCCAGGTTGAAACCGGCCCGGCCCAAACCGGTGACGGCAGTCTGACGGGCGTGATCGGTGCCGTGCTACCGGTCTTTATCCTGATCCTGTTGGTGCTTGGGGGTATCTATGGCGGCGTGTTTACTCCCACGGAAGCCGGGGCCGCCGGCTCCTTTGCCGCCATGCTGTTGGCCATCATTAAACGGCGCCTCACCTGGCCGGGTTTGTGGGAAGTCATCCGTGAAACGGGACAGGTTTCCGTCACCATCCTGTTTCTTATCACTGCGGCGAGTACGTTTAGCCGCATGTTGACATTGACGGGTTTGCCGCAGGAGATTGCGATATATCTTGGCGGTAGTGGGCTGGGTATGCCGGGATTTCTCGCGGCCTATCTGATGCTGCTGATAGCACTGGGGACAGTCCTGGATTCAACATCGATCCTGTTGATACTGCTGCCTCTGGTTCTACCGGTGGTGCGTGAACTCGGCGGCGACCTGATCTGGTTTGGCGTCATAACGGTTATCGGTGTGGAGATCGGCCTGCTGACACCACCGCTTGGATTGAGCGTTTATGTGATCAAATCCACTCTGGACGATGACCGCATCAGTCTCGGCGCCATCTTCGCCGGTGCATTTCCTTTCCTGTTGATCACCCTTTGCATAACAATTTTATTAATGATCTTTCCTCAATTGAGTCTGGTATTTGTTTGAGAGGCATGTAGAATCAATAAGAATCAATAGGGTCAGTTTCGATTGATTTCATATGCCTGCATAAATTATCTATTAGTCAGATAATCAATTTCCAATAAATTATTTACTACCTACGTTGACCCAAATCAATCGAAACTGACCCTATTGATTCACACTATTGATTCCATATTGATTCAGATTGGTTTTGCGGCGATATGATGGTGGAGGCGAGTATGAAAACATATTACTGGATGTGGCGAAGGCTGTTTTTTATGGCGGGTGTGTTTCTGCTTG
This sequence comes from Gammaproteobacteria bacterium, assembly GCA_046757565.1. Taxonomy (GTDB): domain Bacteria; phylum Pseudomonadota; class Gammaproteobacteria; order Eutrophobiales; family Eutrophobiaceae; genus JBHHYN01. Next base: position 14,608 of record JBHHYN010000050.1, read on the forward strand.
CCGGGGCCGCAGCAGATGACAGACAGGTAGATATGAATAATCTGTCCATCACCGAACCCATTGCGGGCTCGGACATTCCCCTGCACATCCTGTTCGTCGAGACCGTTGACGGTCTTTATACCCCCATCGGTTTGCGTAAACCTCCGGGCGACGGGCCGTTCCCCATGATACTCCTTGCCTCCGGTAATGGCGGCGGCGGGTTAAAACTGTTGCGGCATATGAGCCACGATATGAGCTGGACACCGGAGCGCCTGCTGGAGGCCGGTTATGCCGTGGCCTGGTTACGTTACCGGGCGGAGGTGGAACTGGGTTATGCCAGGCAGGAGAAGTTGCTGGTTGGAGAGCGTCAGGGACGCCAGTTGCTGAACCGGGGTCCGTTAGAGATCGATGACGAGATCGCCGTTATCGAGTTCGTCAAAACCTTGCCCTATATTGCCCCGGATCGGATCGGCCTGCTCGGCCTCAGCCATGGCGGTGAGATGATCCTGAAGATTACCTCTCAATATGATGGTGTTGCCGCCGCCGTCGCCAGCGAACCGGCCGCACACGAATTCCTTGCCCTGACTCCCGATGCCACGGCGATCCTGACGGCCGGGACCGGCATGAGGGATCTCGATAGTATGCAGATGCGCGGTGTGGAAAAGGTACGCAACAGGATTAACCTGGACCTTGCCAGAGAACGCATCAACCGGATCAAGACACCAATCCTGGTTCAGGGCCGCGATAGGGATCACCTGCAGGGGATATTCAGATTGACCTACGAGTTGCTCAAAGAGTCCGGCAAAGAGACCGCATGGATTAGTTACGATCATCCACGGCATGGATTTATCTATGTTATGCGTAAAGCCGGCGGTAACTACCACCCTGATGCGGTACAGGTGCGCGCGGTGAATGACACGATCGCTTTTTTTAATCGTTACCTGAAGCCTTAACACACTGCGGGGGGAATAGAATTTAACTATTTGATTAACCACAGACGCCTACATGGACGTAAGTGGCACGACCACATGGATGTGGGAGGGAGAACAACGTCTGGAACAGTTGTCGAGGAGCGCAGGACGCATATATGGATATATGCGGTTGATTACGTCTGGAACAAGTAATCTAGCGGCAAATTAATTGTCGAGTAAATATAGACACAGGAATAAAATGCCCTGTTTCAAGCTGAACTTCCTCTATTTAATCGGTTTTTATTCAAAAGTCTTTCTTGTTTATCCACAGATTCTGCTGAAGACCCAAAATAACTAATGAAAATCCTGTGGGTTTGCTTCCCGAGTTGAGTGATATGAATGACCATGACACTGAAACTCGGTCGCTTGCGGCCGAGTTGTTCATATAGCATGCGGTGGCCCGATCCTGAATGCGGAGATCCTGGCTTTAGCCCGCATATTGCACTAGGGAATTGCGATGATACGTCCTTGGCTCTGTAAACGGCACATCCATGTGTCACGCCTCGTGACGGACTGGTTCCGGTAAAACGTGCTCACGATCGAAAGCATAGTTATTCATATGATTGAGGGAGTATGTGCGTTTTGCCGGGACCAGAACAAGCGAGGGCGCGATTAGCGCTGTAAATACAAACTGTATAATCAGAGGAATCGCTGAAATCATTATCTGTAAAGCCTTTCAGGTCATTTTTCAGCGCCCTGGTGCGATTTGCGGGCTAGCAGTCTCTTACTAATGGTGTTACCTGCGCACCAGGTCATCAACAACCTTCACCCGGAAAAAAGGGGTCAGGTAAAACAGCTTTTTGATGCGGCAGAAGGGCATGCTCATGGCAAACCCTTTCATCAGTGCGTAGCGAATAACGGGCGAGGTAAGTAACCGGTATCCGCGCTGAAGATTGCCATAGAACCAGGTGGCGGAGCGCCGGCAACTTGCCACGTCGGTCTGCACGGGAGCGAGCAGGGATTTAAACACATCGATGGCCCTGTCCCGCCCGGACAGTTCGGACTCTATGGCAGAGGCAGCAGCCTGCCCGCTCCTGATGGCATTGTATATCCCTTCGCCCAAAAGTGGGTCGATCAGACCGGCGGCATCCCCGGCCAGGAACACCCTGTTTGAAGCCGGATGGTAATCGGCACCTCCCAGACTCACCTGTTGGCCCGCCAGTTCCTTGATGCCGGTCAACCCTAAGCGCTTTTCAACGTATGTTGCAAGGTGTTTACGTGACAATTTCATCCCACGGGCGTTGCTGTAGAGTCCAACGTTGACATGGTCACCTTTCGGGAAGATCCAGCCGTAACCACCCTGCACAACTCCAAAATCAAACTCCATGTCAGGTGGAGGCATCCCGTACATGGGGAGGCATGCTTCAATGGCCAGGCCGGAATGTAACCAGCGGGATTCGCCCATGAGCTTACGGATCCTGCTGTTGGCCCCATCGGCACCAATCACAAAACGGCCATGAATCTCGCCACTATCGGTGATGAGGAATACCCGCTCTTTCTCTATAACGAGGTTATTGATCCGTTTTACGATTTTAAATTCTGCGCCTGTGCCGATGGTCTTTTCAAGACAGTAGTGATCGAATTCCGAACGGACGGTCAGCGCGGCAATTGGATGCGAGCTCTGCAACAGCCGGGTATCGCAGACTCCTTTTCCAACCCTCAAGTTGTGTGTAACGTGGCGTATTACCGGCCGTATGGAGTACCTCAAGGCGTTTACCGTCTTCACGGTCAGACCTCCGGCACATGCCTTCAGGCGGGGGAAACGGCGGCGGTCGATAAGCAGAACCGACCGGCCGGCACGGCATAAATCAAAGGCCCCGGCGCATCCAGCGGGTCCGGCCCCCACAATGATTGCGTCGTACATTTTCATCGGCTTGTCATGGAGTGTAGATTATTTTGACAATATCTTTTCAAATGCTTACAGGGCCACGATTAGTGCTTATACTTAGTGTAACCGGATAAATATAATCAAGCTCAGGAAACATCAGGAGAAAACCCATGGCGAAGAAGAAAACCAGATCGGCATCCTCCGGGAAAAAGTCCGCGGCAAAGGCCACTCAGCACGGGAAGTTACCTGGGGCCGGAACGGAGTCCGCCGGAGGGCGGCGCAAGAAGATGAAGAACAAGGTTTATGAAGCGGAACTCGCCAAACTCCAGATCGAGCTGGTCAAGTTGCAGGAGTGGATCAAACACGAGGGGATGAAAGTAGTAGCAATCTTTGAGGGCAGGGATGCCGCCGGCAAGGGGGGCTGTATCAAACGCATTACCCAGAGTTTGAATCCCAGGGTGTGCCGGGTAGTGGCGTTGCCGGCGCCCACCGAGCGCGAAAAGACACAGTGGTATTTTCAACGCTACGTGCAATATCTGCCGGCAGCCGGAGAAATGGTGATATTCGATCGAAGCTGGTACAACCGCGCAGGGGTAGAACGTGTGATGGGGTTCTGTACCGATGAGGAGTATCGTGAGTTCCTGCGCTCGTGCCCTGAATTCGAACGTATGCTGGTGCGCTCCGGCATCATCCTTGTCAAGTACTGGTTCTCGGTGAGCGATGACGAGCAGGAACGGCGTTTCCAGGGACGCATTCATCATCCTACCAAGCACTGGAAACTGAGCCCCATGGATCTTCAGTCCCGTTCCAGGTGGCAGGAGTATTCCAAGGCCAAGGATGAAATGTTTGCGCATACCGATATCAAGCAGGCCCCCTGGTACGTTGTCGACGGCGATGTGAAAAAGCGGGCACGTCTGAATGTCATCAGTCATCTCTTGAGTATGTTCGAATACAAGGACCTGTCTCCGGAGCCGATAAAGTTACCGCCACGGCAGGATACCAAGGGTTACGTACGTCCGCCCATTACCGATCAGACTTTCATTCCGGAAATTTTTTGACACGTCCGGGAATAAAGGGACAAGCGAATGGAGTGAGGACCGGAAAATCCGCTAAATGGAGATTCTGCGGTTGAACTGTATAATCCTTTTACTATCTTAATTTATTGGCTCTTCAGCAGAATCTGTGGGTTAACAAGAAAGACTTTTGAATAAAAA
>JBHHYN010000051.1:0-18573 GCA_046757565.1 Gammaproteobacteria bacterium
CATTGCTGCAGGCGAAGAAAACACGTTGACTGTAGGGTTTCCTGAGAATAGTGATATGAAAGATGTATTGCTGCTAATCGGTTGGTTTGGTTCGCTGGGAAGCCGTTCCCATAATGGCTGGGGTTCGTTACAACTTGACGGTATGGCGCTTCCTACTGCAATCAATTTACAACCCTTTGCCCGCGAATTGTCACAATGTTTGACCCTCGACTGGGCTCACGCTATCGGAAAAGATGAGGAAGGTGTTTTGGTGTGGCTGACCGAACCTAAAAAAGATTGGAGGGCCGCAATGAGTGCTTTGGCTCATATCAAGGTAGGTGTTCGTGCCACAGCTAAAAAATTTAGAGATATAAGTAAGATTTGTGGAGTGCATTTATTAGGCTACCCAGCGGGTGGCGACTGGACGTTAAGAGAGTTTCCAAAAGAAGCACGCTTGTCGAGTCAGCTTCGCTTTAAGGTATTTGATACAAATAAATGGGTGGTTGGTGTTATCTACCATGTGCCTGCCAAGTTACCAGAAGTTTTACGTAGTAAATTGACTGACAAGCAAAAACAGTGGTTGCAAGTAAATGAACTGTCTGTATGGAGGGCTATTCATGAATATCTTGAAAGCAATTCCAGAATAAGCCGCTTCAAATAAAGGGAACCACTATGACTGACACAAATAGTAACTTCTGGAAAACCAAGCTCGCGGCCTGGCTGCACGACCCGGCGGAAAAGGCGTTAATCCTGCTGCGAGACCGTGAAGGTCACGATTGGGGTACGGTAAAACGACTGCGGGATGAACTGGGTATTTCACACATGGATATTCTAAAAAAAGCCGATTGGTATGCAGCGGCAGCGGACAGGCCGCAGATCCCGATGGAAGGGGATAAGTATTTCCAGTCCTGGATGAAAGTCAACTTTGTTGATAAACCTGTATTGAAGCATCCCTTGACCTCGCGGGATATCGACCTGAGAAAGCTGGAAGTTGATGTTGCGCCACTTAAAGCTATTAGCCTTGATCACTTCAAGGATCTCATAATCAGGGATGAGAATGACAATCCGAATTTGCACAAGACCCTGCTCAATTACTGGCGTTTTGGCCCGGAAAGCCCCGCATCAGAACTGAACCACCTGTGGCAGAATCTTCCTGCCGACACCCGTATACCCGATCACTCTATATGGGCTCACCTTGACATCGTCTCTGCATTCGCAGGTGCCATGTCAACGGACGCCAACGGCACAACGGCCTTAATGGCGGTCAGTTTTGGACCCGTGCAGGGTTTTATCGCTGAGGCTCGCAGCACCTCCGATCTTTGGGCCGGTTCACACCTGCTGGCATACATCGCCTGGGAGGGGATGAAGGTTGTCTGTAACAGACTGGGACCGGATGCTGTGTTGTTCCCGAACCTTCGCGGTGTGCCGCTGGTGGATGTCTGGCTCCGCGATAAGATGGGATTGCCTGCTGAACAGTTTGAAGATATGGAGTGGGTAAACTCAAAATCCGACGCCAATCCATTGTTTGGCGCAGCCCTGCCCAACCGTTTCGTGGCGCTGGTGCCAGCGGATCAGACCGAAGACATCGCGATGGAAATCGAAAGGTCGGTTCGCCGATTCATAGTAGATACCGGCAAAGCTACACTTGCTAAGATCCTCGAAGCAATAGGAGAGCAAGATTCCCCTGACCTTCCTTGCTACCAGCAACTGGACGAGCAACTAAATGATTTCCCGGAAGTGCACTGGGCGGCGGCACCCTGGTCGCTGGCGGAATCCGGAGACAATCCGGATGGTGTAAAATTAAAGGAAGTGCTGAGTAATTTCTACCCTGAAGATACTAAAATCGGTTTTCTTGACAGTACGGCGTGGCATGTATTGCAACAGGATATCGAGCTGGATGGCGCAAAGTTCTTTCGCCCTAATGCCGGAACACTTTATCCCGCTCTCTATGAACTGCTGGATCGCGTAGCGGCTACCGCCAAATCGGCCCGACCCTTTAATCAATTACCGCAGCACGGTTACCGTTCCAGCCTCAACGGCGAGCGCGAGTGGCTGACGCTGGATCGGGATCAACTCACAGCCCCACCGGGCGAGTGCAAGGAGACCTTGTGGACCCGCCTTGCCGACAAGAAACCATCCTGGGCAAAAAAAGGTGAGCATCTGGATGCAAAAGGTGAGCATCTGGATGCGCTGAACGCTATCAAACGTCTTTGGCCGACGTTGTTTTTTGAGGAAGTCAGGGAGATTGTCGGCAAACATGTCGGGCGTTACATTCTTTCCACTCATACATTGGCCATTGCAACCAGTCTGGAGAAGCTCATCACCGATACAGAAAAGACGGCAACTCTTTTTAAAATAAGCCGCGAAGAAGATCTGAAAAGGTACGACGCAGTTTCCTTGCCGCTATCCTTGCACAAAAAAGTAAAAGATGATGTCCACCTCAATTTTGTCATCAGGCGTTTGCCGTCAGCACTTGATGAAGATGAAGAAGGTAAACTGGCGAGGAAACTTGAAAATGTTATGGGCCCCAAACCGGAAACCTATTACGGCATCATCCTGTTCGACGGTGACAAGATGGGTGCCTGGCTGGCGGGCAATGAGGATGACTTCCAGACGCAGTACATTGAAAGCTGGCATCCCACGATTCAGGCCAAGGTGAAGCAAAAGTTTTCACAAAACCCGAAGCTGAAAGCGTATCTGGAATCGAACCGCTGGCCGTCGCCCGCCCGGCATCGCGCTATTTCCGAGGCATTGAACCAGTTTTCCCTCAAGGTGGCGCGCTTTGTCATGGAAGACTGCTTCAAGGGCAAGCTGATCTATGCTGGCGGCGATGATGTACTCGCATTCGTCTGCGTGGACGACTTGCTGCCTGCGATGACGCTTTTGCGTTATCTCTATTCGGGCAGGGAAGTGCCGGGATGGCTTATGGCCAGGTTAAGCGCGGACATGCGAAAAAAGTTCGACAGTAACAATGGCTATCTGCGGCTGGATAGAAAACTTTTGCTGACCATGGGTGAGAAAGCAACCGCTTCCTGCGGTGCGGTGGTGGCGCACCATCAAGCCCCTCTCGGGTATGTGCTTAAGCGTTTGCGTCAGGCCGAATCCGAGGCCAAGAACTCAGGTAGCCGCAACGCCTTTGCTTTGAAAATCATCAAGCGCGCCGGCGGTGAGATTGGAATCACCGACAAGTGGAGGCGGAATCCCGATGCCGAAACGGATGATGAAAAGAAAAATGCGCCGGAGCTGCTGTTTAAGCTGATGGACTTTCTGTCACGCGAAGGCGTTTCCCGGCGGGCCACCTACAACAGCGTGACGTGGCTCAACCAGTTGCCTCCGAAACCACCTCTAGAGATGATCAAAGCAAACTTGGTTTACCAGTTTAAGCAACAAGCCAGGGAAAAATATCTTAAGGAAATGGGTGATGCGCTGGCCCGTGAGTTGGCCGCCTATGCCCACGCGTATTTTGCAGGGGATTCCGCCCATGCCTTGGCAGAAATGCTGATGGTGGGTGAATTCCTCGCCCGCGAATCCCGTATGGAACATGAGAAACCGAAGAAGTCTGTGGAGGATGCGGCATGAGCATCGAATACCGCTTCGTGCAACCCGTGGATACTGTGTCCATTCGCGGCAACAAACTGTTCGGCGACCCCGGCTCCATCAGCGAGTCAAGCTTCCCTCCGAAACCTTCAGTGCTGGCCGGGGCGTTCCGTTCTTACCTGCTGACCAAAACAGTCGATGAGATCGGCGATTTCTCTCAAGGAAAGCGGCTATCCGATGGCACCCTGCACACCGTGTTGGGTACGATTCATGAGCCCGGCGATTTCAGCATTACCGATCTATATCCCGCCCGCCGCAATAGCGAAGGTAAACCGGAACTGTTTATGCCGTTGCCTGCTGATGTATGGGTATTCGATGAAGGCAAGATGGTACGTAGACTGGAACCACAAGCAATCCCGCAAGGCATCCGGACCAGTCAAATTCCCGAACTGCCTTTCATACCCGTGCTGCGCCAGGACAAACAGGCCAAGCCGGAGAGCGGCTGGTTGCTGAATACTGCGGGCATTGGCGCTTATCTGAGTGGCGATTCCTTGCAAACCGGTTATTTGGAGAAGCAGGATAACTTATGGGCGACCGAGTCCCGTGTCGGCATCGGACTGACCGCCACGACCCGTACTGCTGACGAGGGTAAATTGTTCACCGTGAATCACACCGTGGTGCGTCAGTCCGAACATAAAGCGGCAAGTGCCACAGGACTTCTGGTCGGACTTTCAGGCTGTCATGGGCAGTTGCAACCCAGCGGTTTTATCCGACTCGGAGGCGACGGCCGGGCGGCGAGATTCTCGCTAGCAGAAGTGGACATGGTGGACACCCCCCTGGAGAAAATAAAACAACAGGGCCGTTTCAAAATGATTCTGCACACTCCGGGTCTGTTCAATGCCGGTTGGCTGCCGGATGCAACCACCCAACAAGGCAGACATTATCGCTTGCAGATAGACGGATTCTCCGCACGGCTCTGCTGTGCAGCCATCTCACGTTACGAGGTCATATCCGGCTGGGATCTGGCCAACTGGCGCCCCAAAGTGGCGGAGCGTGTCGTACCCGCTGGCAGCGCCTACTGGTTCGATGAATTTGAAGGCGATGCCTCCGTACTTAGCAAGCTTGTCAAAGACGGCTTGTGGCCAGCCAACAGCCATAATACCCAGCGCCGCGCGGAAGGCTATAACCGTATACAGCTCGCCTGCTGGTCAAAATGTAAAGAGGAAAAAAACCATGTTTGAACAAACAAAACTGATGTTTCTCTACTGTGTCACCCCCGTCCACATGGGGGCAGGACAGGCTATGGGCGTGATAGACAATCCCATCCAGCGTGAACGCCATACCAACTATCCCAATATGGCCGGTTCCGGCATCAAGGGGGCACTACGCCATCATATCAATGGTAGCTGGGAAGATAACCTGGTTAATCGCCTGTTCGGGCCGGAGAGCAGTTCATCGTACCATGCCGGCGCGATCAGTTTTGGTGACGGCCAGTTGCTGGCCTTTCCGGTACGCAGCCTGAAACAGGCATTTGTCTATGCCGTCTCACCCACCACGCTGGCACGGCTCAAGCGCTTGGCGGAGCTGACAGACATGGATACGGGTTGGGAGATGCCACGCGTTGACAGTGACCACGCGGTAGTTTGTAACAAGCGCGTACTCAACGGTGACAAGCTGGTGCTGGAAGCTTTTGACTATAAGGCATCTGAATCAGCCGAACTGAAATCTGTTGGGGACTGGATCGCCGACAATGCTCTTCCGCAGGACGAAACGCACCGCTTTTTCCGTGACAAAATCAGGGCTGATCTCGTGTTGCTGCCAGATGATGCCATGATCCATTTTGTTGAGAATGCTACCCTGGTAGAGGCCCATGTGTGCATTGATGATGACACAGGGACCGCCAAAGATGGTGGTCTGTTCTACACCGAAAACCTTCCTCCGGAAACCCTGCTGATCGCGCCCGTGTTTACTTCGAAGGAACGTTCAAAAAATGGCAGTTTAACGGCTGCTGATGAAGTTATGGAGAAAGTACAGGAGGCGTTTGACGGAAAACTCGTACAGTTTGGTGGCGACGCCACTACTGGCCGCGGCCACATCGTGCTGCACTTTGCGAGTAAGAAGGAAAACGGGGAGGGGCAGTCATGAGTATGACTCTGGATCAACAACGTGCACAATATGCCTGGAAAAAGGCGGAAGAGGCTGCGCAACATCGCATTATCAGTATCAGTGACTACACCAATTTGGCTAAATCCATCGCCAGCCTGATCATGAACAGCGGGCTGATGCAGACGCTGGCGTTTTTACAATCGAAAAACGATGACCAGCATAAAATGCTGTTGTGTCACTTGACCAGGTGGTTGGGGAAAACTCTCGGTGGCACACTGGTAGCAGGAAATGACCGCTTCCCACCGGAACAGGCTGCTGACTTTAAAACGGTGCTAACCGCATTATATAACTCTCCATCTGAACTCTACATGCGCGCCACAAGCGAGACCATGGCCTTGCTGCGCTGGATCCGTCAGTTCGCCGACGCCAGGAAATCACTGGAGAAATCTTCATGATCCCCGCCGTGCCCGCCTATCTTGGAAAACAGTTTGATACAGCGCCACCGGGGCATCGTTTCAGCCTGTACTTTCCTGTGTGGAATCCGGAGAGCTGGGAGATTGAGAAAACAAAAAAAGCCGAGGCGCTTAAGAAAACGCTTAATCTTCCGCCCGCAAGCCGCACACAGATTCGCGCACAGATTGATGCCCTGCGCAAACGCCAGCGGTCGCTATTGTTTCATTTGGATGAAAACAGCCGCTTTATCATGCAAGCTGTCGCCACAGCGCCGCTGGTCACCGGCATGGGCATGGAACACCCGCTGGAAAACGGCTTCGCCTTTTTGAACCCCTATGGCGTTCCCTATCTGCCGGGCAGTAGTATCAAGGGCGTGCTGCGCCGGGCGGCGGAAGAACTCGTTGAGAGCGATAATGAGCATTGGTCGAATGCCACAGTTAAGGAACTATTTGGTCATCAGGGCAACGACGACGCACGCCGCGGCGCACTCACCTTCTGGGATATCATCCCGGAAATCAAGGGGAATACACTGGCGATGGATGTGATGACGCCCCATTACAGTGAGTATTATCAGTGTAATTCCTCGCCGCATGATGCGGGCCAGCCCAATCCCATCGTGTTTATGGTGATCCCGCCGGAGTCAAATTTTAGCTTTTATGTCACGGCCAACGAAGAGCGGCTGCCCGATGACTTTAAAGATGGCAAATGGAAGGCCCTGATGGAGTCAGCGTTTGAACATGCTTTTGATTGGATCGGCTTTGGGGCCAAAACGGCTGTCGGCTACGGTGCGATGAAAATAGACGAAGAAGGCAGGAGAGAACCGGAAAAGACGACGAGGGAAGAGGCTGAACAACAAGCGCGGGAAAAAGCCCTTGCAGAAAGAACTGCCGGCATGCCGGAAGATGCTGCGTGGCTGATTCAGCAGCAAGAGACCAGAAACTGGAACGATAGAAACACGTTCCTTTCAGACGTGGAAAAATTCCTCGAAGGAAAGGATATGCTTTCCAATGAAGCAATAAGTAAACTGAGCATCCTGATGAGAGAAAAATGGTCGGGGATCATGGAAAACCCCGATGCCATGAGAGGCAAGAAGAAAAATAAACCAAAGTATAAAGATCGCCCACGCAACCTTGCGAAGAAGATAAAATCAATTTCGAACACGCAGGAAGAGCAGTAGCACCGATCAGCAGATGATAAAAATACCGCTCTATGTCTTCATGCACCGCACATCGTATTCGTCGATGCGCGCATCCCGGGTAATAATAGTGAGACCCTCGGCCTGTGCCTGGGCGATTAGCATGCGATCAAAGGGATCGCGGTGATGGAAAGGCAATGTTGCGCCGGCAGTAATATGGGCGATTGTAATCGGCAGTAGTTGGAATCGGTTTAGTAACAACTGACCTTCCAGCATGTCGAGAGGGAAACGGAGCTTACCGGTGGCCACCTTAATGGCGAGTTCCCAGCAACTGGCCAGGCTGACGTGCACCTCGGAATCGACCCTGCCAATCAATGCACAAACATCAGGGGCGAGCTTGGGATCTTCCGCCAGCCACCAGAGCAGGGCATGGGTATCAAGCAGTACCCTCACAATTCATCCGGGAAGATGGGCCCGTTGTAGAAGGCGTCGATAATATCCTCGGAGGTCTCATCGAAATCATCCGCCATCCAGATCTTCCCCTTGAGGCTGCCGGGTTTGCGTGGTTTACGGGCAGGCTCGTATTTGACAAGCCTGACTATGGGCTTGCCGTTGCGAGAGATGACTACTTCTTCCCCTGCTTCGACTCGTTCGAGTAGCCGTGAAAGATGGGTTTTTGCCTCGTGGATGTTGATTTGCTGCATAATTCGGATATTAGAATGGACTAAGTCTAGCTAAGTTTAACTCATAAAATTCATTTCATCAAGGGAAAAGCACTGCAATGACCAAACGATTTATCATCTTTCTGGCTGCGCACAAATACGGCGAAACAACGTACATCTTTGATAACAAGGCCCATACTACCCATTATGTCGCAGATACGCGCCTGCGGCGACCGGATCGAGGAATACCGTATAAGCCGGGTAATGCCGTGAATCAGGTGGACGGCAACTGCGCCATATTTACGGCAGCACCTGAAACCCCTCAACGCTGAAATCCGCATCCAGCGCCAGCGCCGTGTCCAGTCCAAGCCTGCGCATGAGGGAGAACGAGGTACAGTCGGTGAAACTGTAGCGTTGATCGGCCCTGTTGCAGAATATTTTCCATGCGCTGCGTTCATCATCTATAGTAACGCTCACCATATCCACTTCATTGGGATCCTGCAGGACCGAGCCGACGGAGCGGGCGGCCCGGTGACCAAGACGGTACAAACATAGGGAAACGGTCTCGTCGAAAATGAAATTTGAAGTAACCAGCCGGCCCGGAAACATCCGCAGGACTTTGCCGACACGCTTATGTTTGGGATCCTTACGATTGGCATATGTAAACCAGGCGCTGGTATCAACGAACAGCCGTTCCATCAGCGGTCCTTTGTTTCTCCGTACAAATACCTGTCGTGCTGTTCACCGTAGGCTTCAGTATCCTCTCCGATCCCTTCGATTGCTTCGAGACGGCTACGCGGTGAGGAAGACGGCGGTCCAAGCGATGTGCTCAGAATCTCGCGGATCAAGGCGGAGAGACTGCGCCCATCACGTGCGGCGCGGGCGCGTAGCGCTTCATACTGCCATTCTTCGAGTAGTAACTGGGTCCGGTGCATGGTTACATATTACATCATACACCTCTTTCCTGCAACACCTCTCTTTACCGGTCTTTGGCGCCGTCTTCACGGGTTCCGATGCAGGGTGCTATCTTGTAGTACAAGTCGAAGTCTCTCATGTGAGGGGATCCGGGAAGTGCCAAACGATATAACATTTTTTAACAGAAAATATTGAACAAATGGCAAATACAGTCCTGATTTGTACCGTCGGCGGCAGTCACCAGCCGGTCCTGAAAGCCATTGAAAAGGCCCATCCGGATTTTGTCTGTTTCGTCTGCACCGGTCGTGATCCCGAAACCGGCAAGCAGGGTTCGGAGATTCAGATCACCGGCAGCGGCAATGTCATCAGCGCAAGGTATGGCGATCCACCAACGTTGCCAAACATCCCGGCACTTGCTGAGCTGTCCCCGCAACAGTACGAAATATGTCCTGTCCCGGCAGATAATTTGAACGCGGCGTTCGTGGCGATTCGGACAGTTCTTCTTGATCTGATAAGTCGTTTTCCGGACGCGAGGGTTATCGCAGATTATACCGGCGGTACCAAGTCCATGACTGCGGCGCTGGTTACTGCGGTACTGGAAAGTGATGGTATCGATCTGCAACTTGTCACCGGCGCGCGCGCCGATTTGAACAGGGTGGTGGAGCAGACGGAAAACGCTATCACAGCGAATATTGATAATATCCGCATCGAAAAGGCCATGCAGCCTTATCTCGACGCATGGACACGCCATGCTTATGCGGAAGCGGCGCAAGGCCTGGGCAATATTTCCGTACCATTCGATGCCGATCTGCGTGCCTACCTTAATATCGCCCATAACCTGAGCCGGGGATTCGCCGCATGGGACCGTTTCGATCACAAAACGGCGTTGAAGATCCTCAAACCATACCGGCAACGTATCGGCAGTCAACTTGGATTGCATCTGAAGACCCTGGAAATGTTGAATGAGGAAGACGGCAAACGCCGGGAACCCTTACAGTTGTATGATTTGTGGCTGAATGCGCAACGCCGCGCCGTGCAGGGGCGCTACGATGATGCCGTCGCCCGCGTCTACAGGCTCATAGAGTGGACGGCACAATGGCAGTTGCGCCTGCATGCGGGCATAGACACGGCGGATATCGCCAAAGAGAACATTCCCGAGGGCGTGCCGTTATCGAAAAACCTCGAAGGCAGATACCAGTCTGGACTCTATGCCTCCTGGCAGCTTGTAGGTCATCATCTTCCGGATAAACCAGCGGGCATATTTATTAACGAGCATGGCAAGGGATTGTTAGCCATTTTGAAACTGCGTAACCATTCGATCCTGGCCCACGGCTATGCCCCGATTGAAAAACGACAGTGGCTGGACATGGTATCCTGGCTGGAGCGGAATTTCCTGCCTGTATTGAAGGAATTGATACGCAAGGATGGAGCACTCCGTTTTGATCTCGACCGATTGCAACTACCCACTCGGATTCCTTTGCCGGATACTGGCTAATCGTTTCGCAAATGACACACATATACATTGCACTGGTTTCCGATCAGTTATTACCGAATTTGATCCCGGCATTGTTGGAAAAACCGGAGCGTGCCGTACTGGTCGCTTCAAAGGACATGATGGCAAATGAAAAGGCGCAACGGTTACAAAAATTATTGAGGGCAGAGGATATTGAAGCAGAAATATGCGGTGGTGCACCCAGCACCGGTTTTATGAATATTCTCGATTATGCCCTGAATTTGGCGGATAAAATTAAACAGGAGAAGCCACCTCCGGTTATTACCCTGAATGCGACGGGGGGAACCAAGCTGATGTCCATGGCGTTTGTTGAGGCATTCAGGGAAATGGCAAACAAAATCATTTATACCGATACCGAACATAACGTAATCGAAATACTGGTCCCTTCCGACCAACCTTCAGAGCCTATGCCCAACGTGCTGGATGTTCACACCTATCTGGCGGCGCAAGGGATGAGAGTTCGGTGCGCCGCATCTGACAGCGAGGCCTGGCGTGAACGTGCGGATGAACGAAAGCCTCTTACAAACTACCTGGCTACGCAGGCGGCTGAACTTGATGTTTTTTTCGGTGTACTTAACGGCATCATCCACGGGGTTCCGGGAAGAAAGGGAGCATTGTCTGATGATGGTAAATATCTCGACGAACCAACTCAGAACTTTACGAGTGAGCCGGTCGGCGGATGGAAAGATGCGATGCGGCAAATTGATAAGGCCGGGCTGGTGGAGTGGAAAAAGGGGAGCGAATTTCGCCTTAAAGATACTGATGCAGCGCGCTATCTTGGCGGTTTTTGGCTGGAGGAATATGCTTGGCATATTGCGAAAGAGTGCCCCTTGCAAGACGTACGTTGCGGGGTAGAAATTACCTGGGAGGGTGGAGCGAAAAATACGGTCCAGCGAAATGAATTCGATTTGCTGGCAGTACACGATAACCGCCTTCTGGTCATAGAATGTAAGACATTACGACTGGGCGGCGGTCAGTCCGGGAAGGCGCAGGATATGGTTTATAAACTGGACAGCCTGGGCCGCAACGCCGGTGGTACGTTCGGCGCCAGCCTGTTGCTCTCAGTGCGTGCTACCACGGCTCACGTGCGTGAGCGTTGCAAAAACCAGGGCATTGCCCTATGTGAAGGCGTGCATCTGAAGCGCCTTCGCCAAAATTTGCTGGACTGGAAAGCGGGGAAAATCATCGCTTTTTATCCAAATCAGTGCTGAAGCTGATCCACCCCCAGCTCCGCAAGCTTGCCGTTCAGGACGAATCCTGTTCCCTGCGTCATCATGGCGTCATGCCGAAACGCACACTCTATCTTGCCGCCTATGATGTGACCGAACCGCGCCGCCTGCGCAAGGCGCTCTACGTGGTGAAAGGGTATGCCACCGGTGGCCAGAAATCGGTTTACGAGTGCTTTCTGACCTATGCCGAGCGTACAGTGCTACTCAGCGAGGTGCGGGCTGTCCTCGACAGTTCGGAAGACCGGTTCATGCTGGTGGGGCTGGATCCCCGGAGCCGGATAGACACATTAGGCATAGCGGTCAAGCCGGCGGATCCGGAATTTTTCTACGTGGGCTGAACATTAACGGGTGCCTGCCGTGGGGGCCACTCCCGGCAAGCGACTATCATGAGGAAAGGCTTATGGGAACATTACTGATCGATAGGAAGGATGTGGAACTCCGCCGCGACGGGGCGCGCTTGCTGGTGTTCGAACAGGGCAGGCGCACCGGTAGTGTGCCTGTCTCCCACCTGCAGCGTGTGGTGATCCAGAATCGCGCCCTGCTTGACAGCAATATCCTGGGGGCCCTGGCGGAGCACGGTGTGGGTCTCGTGGTGATCAACCAGCGCAGGCCTCAAGCCACGGCCAGCTTACCGGGACATGCGCATAACGATGCGGTTCGCCGCCTTTCCCAGTACCGTTGCAGCCTGGACGAGGATTGGCGCCGGCAATGGTCCGCGCGGCTGGTATTGCGCAAACTGAGAGCGCAGCGGTTGCTGCTTGTGCGGGCCCTGGCGCAGCGTCCCGACGAGCGCCATGCGCTGGTGAAAGCCATCCGCGCCCTGGAACAACGCCGGGATAATCTCAATGATGGGGTGGACTTGGACAGGAATCGCATCCGGGGCTTTGAGGGTGCCGCAGCGGCGGCCTATTTCAGCGGGTTCGCCAGGCTGTTTCCGCCTGCGCTCGCCTTTACCGGCAGGAATCGCCGGCCGCCGCGCGATCCGGTCAACGCATGCCTGTCTCTCGCCTACACATTATTGAATGCTGATGCCGTGCTGGCACTCCACGCCGCCGGTCTTGACCCCATGTTGGGCTTTTATCATGACCCGGATTTTGGGCGTGAATCCCTGGCGTGTGATTTCATCGAACCGTTAAGGCCGCGCGTGGACGAATGGATCTGGACACTGTTCAGGCAACGGCAATTGCGTGTTGAATACTTCTTCAAAGACAAGGGCGCGTGCCTGCTCAATAAAACGGGCCGCAAGACATTCTATGCGGAATGGGAGGGGTGCGCCTTGCCTCTGCGGCGCGCGCTCCGGCGCAGCGCACAATGGCTCGCCAGGGTTTTCTCTGCAGACAGCCTTGCCTCATCTCAATTCGGTGCCGGCCATGAGTGAGAACCCTCTCCTGAGAACCTTGTATCTTGACGGACACCGTCGTTTACGCGTCCTGCTGGATGGCCCGGCATTGCGGATACGCCGGGATGATTCCGCCGATCATCTTTTTCCGTTACGCCATCTTGTGCAGGTCGTCACCTGCGGCCCGGTCGAGTGGTCAATCAGCGCGCTGCTCGCCTGTGCGGAGGCCTCTGTCCCCGTCATATTTTTCCGCGCCAATGGTTGCTTGCGGGCACGTGTCCTGGGAGAACAGGCATGTGATCGTCTGCTTGACCTGGATCTGGCGTTGTCTGCTTTACTGGATCAACCGTCAGGCCCGGACCGGTACAATGAGTGGATACAGGCCAGGACCCAGCAGGCGCGGTTGAAATTTCTCCATATGGCCGGCAGGCGTTGTGCGGTCATTGAATCATCAACTGTTCAGCGCTTGATTCAGAACCGCGCCCGTCTGCATGTCCGGGCCGGAGAACTGCGCCGCTTTGATCGGCAAATCTATGGCCTGTTGCAGGTCAATATTGACACACTTATGAGAGAATACGGACTCGATCCGGACCGGGCCGGTCTCACAGTGCAGGGTATTGATATCACGCGGGATTTTACCAATATACTGATCTGGTCTTTGCAGAGCAAGAAACTTAGATATTTCAAGCGCCTGCATGGCCAGGCGCGGCGCAAGGGTAATGCGCTGGCGCGTCTGGACTGGTTCCAGGCTGTGCAATTCATTGAACAGAATGCCGGTCATATCACGGACCAGTTTAGAGAAACGATAAAGCAGTTTCACGCCCACCTTCTGGAAACCGTTCGCGGAAATGTCAATCAATAAACGGCAGTTACATCTCGTCTGCTATGACATTGCCAACCCTCGCAGGCTTGGCCGCGTGCACCGCTTCCTCACGTCACGGGCCGTGCCTTTACAGTACTCGGTGTTTCTGGCAAACATACGCCCGGCTGATATTCCACGTTTGATTACAGAACTGGAAGAAATTATCGACCCTTTGGAGGATGATGTCCGTATCTATCCCCTGCCCGGTGCGCCAAAAATTGAGCGATTCGGGAACGCCTGTTTCCCGGAAGGCGTAAGGATTCTGGAGAATGGCCAGGATTTAACAACACCCGGTGAGGTAACTTGAATCAGCAGGCACAAAAGCATATTCTGAATCCTGTTTAACCTTTAAATGCACATTCTATGTATCAACTTTTTGACAATGGAAAATTCCGGCAACGATATATTCAATTTATTGACAGACAAGAGGTTTATGAGCCAGTCTATTTGAAATTGAGACCTGATGAAGAAGGGATTATATTTACTACAAATTTCCGGACCCGGACAGGGACGTCAATGAGGGATCGGATCACCTCTGATCTGGCAATTTGCCCTTGAGCATATAGACAAAGGCGATGATTTCTGCAACGGCGACATACAGTATTTCAGGGATCTCCTCTCCCAGTTCAACCTGTGACAGCAGTTGTACCAGTTCCGGTTCTTCCCGTATCGGCACGTCATGCTCCTGTGCCAGGGCAATAATCTGCCCGGCCAGATCACCCTGGCCTTTCGCCGTTACCCTGGGGGCCGTGATCTGATCGTAGTGCAGGGCCACGGCACTTCTATCCTGTTTCCGTCCTGGCGTTGTCATATCCTGACACTCACCAGCCCCTGGTTTTTATGGTTGATTTGATCGCTTGCCCGCATGGCACCGGGGTAGCAATTGATACAATCAATGTTAACGCCGGCTTGCTGTAACCGTGCCGTGAGTTGCTCGAGATGTTGATCGATTAAGTGATAGGTAAAATCATTCTCGGCCCAGATTGATGATGAGACTGTCTCTGCCAATATGGCAATGCGTGCATGGATTATGCCGAGCGGTTCAATATCGAGACTCAGGGTTACGCTCCACTTGCGCTGTTTCTCCTGGCCGTTTTCCGATTGTTCCCGGTAAGAGATTTTCAGCTGTGCCATGCTGGTTCGTTGCCCTTCATGGATGGGTATATCGATCATCCATAGCGGCGCTTGCGACCCGTCGCTGACGATTGCACTGGCCTGGTGCATCTGAATCCTCGCGATGCTGGAGTCGATCGCTTTTCTGAGGTTCACCAGATCGGGGATGTCCTGTTGTTGCACAGGCATGCCTATGCTTTTGTGGGTTACGCTTCTCACTGTTTTTTTGCCAGTTACGGGCTGCTCCTTCAGCTCCGTGAGCGGCTGCTCCTTAATGAAAAGATTCTGCTCCACGGTCTGTTTCAACCGTAACAGGACGGCCTTGAAATCCTGTCGCAGCATCTCCCGGGCCGGGCCGGCGGATGTCTCTTCCTGCAACAAGGCCTGCAGACGGGCTTCCAGAAACAGACCGGAATTTTCTATCGCCTGTTTTAATCCCTGTACCGTCGTGATCGCCTGTTTGCCTGGAAAAGCGGTCATGCTTTCAATAATCTGTTTGACTACGGCTTCAGGGAGTTGCCGGGCACTGGCAGCGCCGAGCAGTTTAGCGGGGATCAGGTTTTTAAACAGGGTGGCGGGCGTGCCGTGGCGCGGCAGCGAATGCCGTAACAGTTGTTGCAGCAGGGGCTTGGCTGTCTGTCGATCCGGTTTATCGAGGATCTGCAGGACCAGAGTGTCCTGGTTTTCCAGTACGATCAGTTTCACGCCCTCTCCGGGATGGAGAGAACGTATTGTCCTGGCAGTGGCCCCGGAGTTTGGGAACTGGCTTGTGGCCGCCGTTACTTTTTGGGCACCGATGCGGAGTTCCAGCAGGTCCTGTTCTGTCCGTCCAAGCACCAGCGCCAACAGAGTTTGCCCGACCTGCAATGATTTCAGGAAGGGTTTTGATTCAACAGTGAGTTGGGTGATTGGTAGATTGAGGAGATCGATGCGCATATTGCCTTAAGCGACCGGCAACGGGGAAAACTTTACGGGTCGCTTGTAGCGGCGCTTGTACGATGAAAATACGTCTGAAAGCCAGGCCGGCGCCGGGGTGTTGGGTGATAGAGTTAAAAAGACTCAGTAAAATAGCGCCAGGCCCTGTCCGGTACGTCGTATTGGGCCATACCCGCTTTCAGTTTTAACTGCTGAAGAAAATCGGACGGCGTGGTAATGGTTTCCCACACTGCGGGTAAAAAGGTGGCTTTAAGCGTCCCTTTTTCAATAATTAATCCATCACTCCCCGGACGCAGTTGCTCCAGCAATTCCTTCTCCGAGGAGAATTCCATCTCATCGGGGGGGGACAGCACGGAGATGCTCAACTTGACCTGCTCAAACTCGGAACGGGTCAACGGTTTAAACCTCGGATCGCGGAATGCGGCGTTAAAGGCGCTTTCTGCGACACTTTCCACCAGCGGTGCGACGGCCTGGGTGGTGCCGATACAGCCGCGCAGAGTGGCATTCAGGGTTAACGTGACAAAGGTAGCGCGATGCTCGCGTAACGGAGGATCGTAATCATCCAGATCCGGTACCCAGGGACGGCCCGATTCGAACCCCTGGTCAATGCTCTGCCGGGCAAGCTCCAGCAGTTGCCGGCGCTGGGTGGATGACAGGGTCTGCGTCAGGTGAAGGGAATAAGCGCCATAACCCACGACACGATCAGGCGTCCCGGCCGTGTCCCCGGAATTTCTCAGATCCAGTATGCGCACCTGCATGGCCCGTTCTTTGGCAATGTGTAACAGACCGCGCATGGGAATACAGCCACAAGCCTGCTCCGATCCTATTTTTTCAAGTTGGCAATTCTGAATGGCATTGCTGGTGGCGGTATCGATGCGGCGTGCTGTCTCGTAGTCATGGTAGTGGCTCAGATCGGAACTGACGACAATCAGGGTCTCCTCCCCGCCCCAAACTGTATCCAGGACCTGGCTCACGTCCGCCACACTGGCGTCACCGACGACGAGCGGCACCAGCGTAAAGTGATCCAGCGCCCGTTGCAGGAATGGCAGATGGACCTCAAGACTGTGCTCTTCGTCGTGGGCGCTGTCCATGTTGATGACCTGGGATAGCCGGCGCAGTTTCTCAACGCTCTCCAGGTCAATATCAATAGTGCCTAACGGCGTAGCGAATGCGCTTGCCGAGGAGAGGGCCAGGCCTTGCAGATAGACGCGATGGGCCGGTCCCAGCAAAACCACGCGCCTGATTGTCTGATGCGCTGGTCTCAGGCTGGCATAGGCCCTGGCGGCAATGGGCCCTGAATAGATGTAGCCGGCATGGGGTGCGATGATCGCTTTCGGGACCGGGATATCCACCTGGGCATTATCCAGGAATTTCGTCACCATCCTCTCCAGCTCTGCTGGATTACCAGGATAAAACAGGCCGGCGACGGCCGGCGATCGGGTGTTAGCAGCGCTTTCCGTTAATCTGATATGTGAGTCGATTAGAGACAATTTTGTTGTAGCAGGCCCCCCGGCCCTGTCCAAAGTTATATACTCTTAGATTATAGAAACTACTTGTCACTTGTGCACTGATTATGTCTACAGCAGAACAGACGGTCGTGGCGACCCGTTACTGGCATACCCTGGATGATGGCAGGGTAGCGTGCGACATGTGCCCTCGCGCCTGTAAACTGAAGGAGGGGCAGCGCGGTCTCTGTTTTGTGCGGGCCTGTCAGGATGGGCGAATTGTCTTGACCACCTACGGCAGGTCGAGCGGGTTTTGTGTTGACCCGATTGAAAAAAAACCGTTGAACCATTTTTTGCCCGGGACTCCGGTGCTCTCTTTTGGTACGGCCGGGTGCAACCTGGCGTGCAAATTTTGCCAGAATTGGGACATCAGCAAGTCACGGGAATTCGATACACTGGCTGATGCGGCATCTCCGGAAACCCTGGCGGATACAGCCGTCCGGCTGGGTTGCCGAAGCATCGCCTTCACCTATAATGATCCCGTGATTTTCCATGAATATGCCATTGATGTGGCCCGGGCCTGCCATCTGCAAGGGATCAAGGCGGTTGCGGTCACGGCGGGCTATGTGTGCGAGGAACCCAGGCGTGAGTTTTACCGCTACATGGATGCGGCAAATATTGATCTGAAGGCGTTTACACAGCGGTTTTACCGGTACCTGACGGGCGGGCATCTGCAATCGGTCCTGGATACCCTTGTCTATCTCAAACATGAGACCGATGTCTGGTTCGAGATTACGACACTTCTCATCCCCGGTGAGAATGATTCGGACAAGGAGTTGGACGCCCTGACGCAGTGGATCCTGGCGAACCTCGGCGCGGACGTCCCGCTCCACTTCACGGCCTTTCATCCTGACTGGAAAATGCTCGATCATTCCCCCACCCCGCCGCTAACGTTGGCCCGCGCACGGGATATCGCCCTGGGCAACGGTTTGCACTTTGTCTATACGGGTAATGTGCATGATATCGATGGCGGGACTACCTATTGCTGTGAGTGCGGCGCATTGCTCATCGCACGGGACTGGTATGTACTGAAGGAGTGGCGGCTGGATGCAGACGGCCGTTGCGGAACTTGTGGCGCCTCCTGTCCGGGGGTATTTGAGGGCAACCCCGGCGACTGGGGTGCCAGGCGCCTGCCTGTGAGACTGTCATAGTTGTACGGGGGGGATAGGGTTGTGGGCAAAACCATCTGTTCTTGAAAATCAATAATTAGCGCGGTAGTATGCGCCTCCTTTGATGCGGGGTGGAGCAGTCTGGCAGCTCGTCGGGCTCATAACCCGAAGGTCGCAGGT
>JBHHYN010000052.1:0-18196 GCA_046757565.1 Gammaproteobacteria bacterium
CTCAATCAACTTCTCATCAGGTAACGACAACTCACCACCGAGATTAAAGAGGATATGTTGCACATCCTGCAGATGCACTCCGATATCATCAGGCAGATCGTGGGTAATTAACAAGCCGATCACACAGTTGAGTTCATCGACATCACCCATCGCCGCCACCCGCAACGCGGACTTAGGGATGCGTGAACCATCACCCAGCCCGGTCGTACCATCATCCCCCGTTTTCGTATATATCTTTGAGAGCCGGTTACCCATTTTCCCATTATACGCAAAATGGAGACACTATAATTTCTTGTTTCTTTTTTTACCACAGAGACACAGAGATAATAAAAGTTAAAAATAACGAACGGAAATCTCGGGAGCTTGCCCGAGTGGTTTGTCCGGGTGGCTACACAGGCTTTTGAACAGATATTCGATTACTCCGTGAACTGGTCCATAACTACATAAGCACACATCCATGTGTAATATCTGTGCCTCTCGACAATTGCTCCAGGCATTGTTCTACCCCCTGCGTCCATGCAGTCGTGTGGTGAAAGTGGTTTTGAATGATTAATGCTTTCTCTGTGTCCTCTGTGTCTCTGTGGTAAATTATGATAGTTTTCCTCTGTACCTCTGTGGTGAACAATTACCTGCTTTTTACCGGTTAACCTCACTTCCATGCGTCCAACCAGGGTTCGAACTCCTCTGCCGGCATGGGTTTGCCCATGTAATAGCCCTGTCCATCATCACATCCGGCATTATTCAACAGCTCCCAGACAGCTTCTGTTTCAATGCCCTCGGCAATGACGGTCATACCCAGTTTATGTCCCAGTTCAATGGTGGACTCACAGATATTGCACGCCTCCTTATCGGTATCGGCGTGCTTCACAAAGGACTGGTCGATCTTGAGTTCAGTGAATGGCGCCCGCATCAGTTGCTGCATGGATGAATAGCCGGTGCCAAAATCATCGATCGACAGGTGAAAGCCCTTCATGCGCAGACGGGTCAGGATATCCAGCGAATCGGTCAGTTCGTCAAACAGGGCACTCTCAGTCACTTCAATGATGAGCTGGGAAGGATCAACATTATAATCAGTGATGTGTTGTATCAACTGATCCGGTAACGCAAGATCATTCAGGACAGTGGGCGATAGATTGACGGAAATCTGCAGGCGCTTACCTGATCGGTTCCAGGCGCCACACTGTTCAAGTGCTTGCTCCAGCATCAGTTGGGTCACCTCCTTGATCAGAGCATGTTTCTCGAACAGCGGGATGAAGAGTACGGGTGCGATCAGGCCCTTGTCAGGATGTTGCCAGCGCGCCAGTGCTTCAGAACCTGTCACTGCACGTGTAGCGAGCCGGACCTTCGGTTGGTAAAACGGCACAATTTCGCGGCGTTCGATGGCCTTTTGCAACTCCTCCTGTGCCAATGAAAGGGTTTGTCTGCACTGTACTACAGCCCTTTTTTCAGGCGGCTTGATATCTATTATCAACCCCAGCAAGGCATCATAACTGATCGGCTTGGCCAGGCTGCCGATGACGTCCAGTCCGCGCTCGATGGCAATCTCCTGAGCAGAATGCAAAACGTCCGGATCATGGCCACTGATCAGGAGAATGGCCGCTTGACTTCCCTTATCGGCGAGATAACGGATGGTTTCAACACCGTCTGTCCCGGGCATAAACAGATCCAGCACGATGATGTTGATGTCACTGATATCCAGTTCCTGTAACTTTTCCGCCTGGTTTATCGATACGGTTTCGTAGCCGACACTCTCCGCAACGTAGCTGACGAAATCGCAGATATCCGCTTCATCATCGATAATCAGCAGTTTCAGTTTTTGTTTTGTCTGTTCGGGAAAAACCTGCCCGGCCCGTTCAAACTCGGCATTGGCCTTCTCAATCACCGCCTCCTTGCCCTCCATCCAGGATGCGTATTGCTTGTCCATCCCCATGATATGGTCGATCCACCAATCCCGGAGAAAATCCCGTGACGCCCCTGCGTTGATTGTCGAGGGGTCCCGTCGATGCTTATCCATCATCCGGACCACCTCACTCTTAAAAATCTTGTGGATCTGCCTGTGGTTCTCAAGATCAGGATACCCGCATGCCGCCATCAAGGTCTCTTCCCGGTTGATATGGACTACCACGTAGTCGGCAAGCTCGGACAGTACAGACTCGATCGCACCTGCCTTCGATACGACGTCTGCCCGGATAATAACGTCCAGCTCGTTTATCAGACGCAACAGTTTCTGATGGTCGTGATCAAGCGCATCGACCCCGACCGACATATCGTCGGTCCACTCCATCAATGCGAGCTTTTTCGATGCCTTCTGCAACAACGCTTCCAACTCATCCAGAGGAAGGGGTTTGGGCAAGATGCCGATGATGTTCTCGCCGGTCATCTCAGCGGTCATCTCCGCTATCTCAATTGCCTTGTCACCCAATCCGCTCATCAGGATAATCGGGTCATAACAGCCCTCTTTAGCGAGCCAGTGCAGTAACTGCAGGCCATTCATCTCCGGCAGCATGATATCGATAACGAGGACCGCCGGACGGTTGGCCTGCCATAAGGTTTGAAATTTCTCTGCACTGGAGGCAGTGAGCACCCTGAAACCATCCACTTCTGCAATCTCCCTGACTATGTCACAGATGTCCTGTTCATCATCCACGACGATCAAGCTTGGCTTGTTCATTTTCGCTGCTCTCCGTTATCCAGTATCCGTCTCACACGCACAGCCAGTTCCCGTTGCGTATAGGGTTTATCCAACAGCTCCAGTTGTAACCGGGACAATCCGTTGTGCTCCACCGCCCGATCGGTAAATCCGGAGGTCAGCAGTACCTTTATAACCGGCCACCGCTGTGTGACCTGTTTTGCCAGCTCATAACCGTCCATCGCGCCCGGCATCACCACATCAGAGAATAGCAGATCGATCGCTCCGGCACCGGCATCCAATACTTCCAACGCCTCGGCGGCGCTCCCCGCCACCCTTACCCGGTAGCCCAATGCCTCAAGATAGGCCCTGGCAATCTCCACCAACTCCGGTTCATCATCCACCACCAGCACGGCCTCCGTCCCTCGGGGTAACGCCTCCGCATCCTCCGTGCCTGCCGTCCGATTGCTCTCCTCAGCCGGCGAACGCGGCAGATACAGGCGCAGGGTCGTGCCGTGGCCCGGGACCGAATATACCTTGATTTGGCCGCCGCAGCGTTTCATGAATCCATACACCATACTCATTCCAAGCCCGGTGCCCTTACCGGCCTCCTTGGTGGTGAAGAAGGGCTCAAACATACGCGCCTGTACCGTTTCACTCATACCGCACCCGGTATCGCTGACACTCACCAGTACATACTCCCCGGGTTCGACCCCGGGATTGACACGGGCATACGCCTCATCCAGCACCTTGTTCGAGGTCTCAATCAGCAGGCTGCCACCCGCGTCCATGGCATCGCGCGCATTCAACACAATATTTAAAACAGCATCCTGAAACTCGTCTGCGTCGATATCGGTGAGCCACACATCATCCCGCAGTTCCATCTTGATCGTGATCGCCGGGGTCAGGGATTTACGCAACAACTCAACCATCCCGTCAAGAATCCCATTGACGGAATACGTCTCTACAGCGCTCGCCTTGCTACGCGAGAAACCCAGCATCTTACCCGTAAGCAGTGCGCCCCGTCTGACCCCGTCCAGTGCCTTCTCGATCCATTTTTGTCCCTCCTGTTCTTCACTGATAGAACGCTTGAGGATCTCCAGACTGCCCTGGATGATGCCAAGCAGGTTATTAAAGTCGTGGGCGAGGCCGCCGGCCAACTGGCCGATGGATTCCATCCTCTGGGACTGTCTCAGCATTTTTTCAATCACTTCCCGCTCCTTATTATTACGCTGTACCCGGATCCCATAGGCGAGATTAGCCGCCATATCTTTAAGCAGTTCCATTTCATCATCATTGAAGGCATTATCCTCCCGGGCATAGATATTCAGCACGGCAGTAGTGTCTGCATCGATTTCCAGCGGCAATGCTATAGAAGAAGCAAAACCATATTGCGCTGCATGTTCGCGCCAATGCGAAAAGCGCGGATCGTTTTGCACATCGTGGATAATGACAACAGTCCTGTTGCGGATGGCCTCCCCTGCGGGGCCCCGTCCCTCGGGAAGTTCATCCGACCAGCTGATAAACAGACTCTCCAGATAGCCCGTGGCATAACCCTGTTGCGCGGCCGGGCGTATGGTTTTTTTCGCGTCATGTTCCGCATACCCCACCCACGCCAGCTCATAGCCGGCCTGATCGACGATGACCCCGCAGAGTGTATCGAGTAGTTCCGCCTCGCTGCCGGCGCGTACCAGTATCTCGTTTGCCCGGCTCAGGGTACGCAGGGCGCGGGTCATTCGACGTATCCGTTCGCCCAACGCCTTGCGCTCGGTGATGTCACGGATGATCAATTGTTGATAGATTCGGTTCTCAATATTGATGGTGCGCAGGCTCACCTCCACCGGGAAACCGGAGTTATCCTTCCTTCTATGCACGCTTTCGAACACGAGTCCGATCTGTGATTCGGAGAGCATTGCATCGTTGCCGGAACTCTTTTCATTGGTATCGAGTTCGAGGATATTCCTGCCTATCAATTCTTCCCGGGTAAATTGATAACACTCAAGCGCCCTGTTGTTGGCCTCGATAATCACACCATCATCGTTGGCAAGCAGGATGATGTCATTGGCATATTGGATCAGGTACTCGAAATGCTTTACCAGGGCGAGTCGTTTAAGCTCGGCCTGATGCTGTTTCAGTTGGTAGCCTGTATTGATGCTCTTTTGCCAGTAATAAAAACTTCCTACGATACTGAACAGTAACAGCGTGGTCACCGCGATGACGTTAAAGGTGAGTGCGCGGATGGGCGCATAGATCTCCTCGTGATCGATTTTGGCGATCAGCATCCAGTCCGTGCCCGCTATCTTCCTTGCGGCGGCGACCACATCAACACCACGGTAATCCCTGCCTTCAATGATCCCTTCGGCCCCCCGCAAGGCAACCGTGGCAGACAGGGTGGGTTGAGCCAGAGGCAAGCGCAGTCTGAATGCCGCATCCGCCCTGAAGCGTAGGTTATTCATGAAGACCACGTCACCCCCTTCGCGCCGCACCAGCAGGCTCTCGCCGCTGGCACTGGGCAGTGGCCAGGACTGGATCAAGGGAAACAGGAAATTCGATACATCGACATGGATATAGAGCACCCCAACGGGTCCGGTTCGCTGCCCGTCTGTAAGCAGCAACGGGATGATGATTTCGTGCTCAATGGGCTGTCCCGCAAGCGCCTTTTCCTGGTGCAGGTGGTAAAACACCGTCTGGCGGGTAGTCAGCGCCTGCGCCACTTTTTCCAGCTCCTGAGCAGTAAGATCCTGTGCTCCGCCGACGCTGAGCAAGCGATGGGCCTCGTTATCCAGTAGCTGGATGGTCAGGTAATGATAGGCCTGCCTGACGGCTGTCAGGCGTTGAACAAGCAAACGGCCCGCATCACTGCCCGGTCCGGCCTGCAGAAATTGAGCCACCGTCCGGGCAAGCAGGGGATCGTTGGCAAGGGTCCAGGCATCACCGCGGCGCTCCTGAAGCCAGTTTTCCATCTGACCGGCCTTGAGCTGCGCGATGGCCTCAAGATTGTTGACTATTTCAACTATCTCTTGTTGACGATAATCCTGGTAGACGTTGACACTGGCCACCAGAACCACCAGGCAGACGATAATTAACAGGGGCAACAACCACCTGATGACGCCGCTATCGCCAGTGGCGCCCAGGGAGGGGGTTGTACTGTCACCAGCCATAAAAATACCGTAAGCTCCTTCGCCAATTAAGGCTAAAGATCTATTAGATTAGAGGTTTTCCTGATGCCTCCATCTATGATGCAGAGCAAGACGATTTGCTTTCAAATGTTGCATTGGCCTTTTCGATAATCTCTGCTCTGTCACCCGTCCAGGATTCGTAACGCTTGTCCATCCCCATGCTGGTTGTGCATATCCGTTTTTATCCGCTCAGCTTGGGATCCTGGATATCTGAATGATCATTAACCGGTTCTGCTACGATAACGCGATCACGGCCCTCT
The DNA here is from genome assembly GCA_046757565.1 of Gammaproteobacteria bacterium. Taxonomy (GTDB): domain Bacteria; phylum Pseudomonadota; class Gammaproteobacteria; order Eutrophobiales; family Eutrophobiaceae; genus JBHHYN01. Next base: position 6,069 of record JBHHYN010000052.1, read on the forward strand.
TTTTTTGCACGGTAGAGTGCTGTGTCGGCTGCGTTTAGAAGTGCTTCCGCAGTCACCCCATGCACAGGGAAGCAGGCTACACCCAAAGAGATGGTAATGGTCCCGAGCCTTTGACCTTTATAAACCAGCTTGATGAGCGTCGCCCCCTGCCTCAGTTCTTGCGCACGTTGAATGAGAATATCCATGGGCGCTTCCGGCAATACCAGCATGAATTCTTCACCGCCGTAGCGGCACGGGATATCATCCCCGCGGATCTGCTTCATCAGGAATGTTCCCAGCTCGCTTAGGACAAGATCGCCCGCCTCGTGACCATAGGTGTCGTTATAACGTTTGAAATGATCGATATCGATCATGACCACACCCACACTGGTCTGCTGGCGCCTGGCCCGGCATACCTCTCTTTCAAGCGACGCCATCATATAACGCCGGTTGTACAGACGGGTAAGCGGATCACGTACGGACTGGAAACGTAAATCCTCTCTAAGTTTTATATTAGCAAGTGCGAGGGCCAGGTGTTCCGCAGCGGTTACCGCGAGCCGGCGTGTGCTCTTCATGTTATTCTTCATTTCAGCATCGGAGCGGGCAGTCCGGTTGGCGCTGAATTGAAGGTGTAGTATTCCCATCACATCGCCATAAGCAATCAAGGGTACACACATATACCCGTACTGGGGCCGTTCCGTCAGGTGCATGCATAAAAGACCATCAACAGGGTCATCCATCAGATGCAGCTTCCCGTGCCGCAGCGCCCAACAATCGCTTTGGGTGAACACCTTCTCGCCTGTTGCTGTACCGCCCCAGGCCACGATGATTTCGACCAGGGAACGGGACGCGTTGATCATCGATAATGCGCCGGGGTTGTCGGTAAACAACCTGCCGGCATAATGTGAAAGCACGGGATATGTTTCAACAACCGTATTGCAGGCCTGAAGATAATCGTTCATCTCGCTCAGCATGGCAATGTCCCGGTTGCTTCTTGTCAGTTCTTCATGGGATATTCGAAGCGACTCTTCGGCCTGTTTACGCTCAGTGATGTCCAGGGTACAGCCGGCAAAGCCCATAAACCTGCCATCCCGACAGAAGCAAGGCTCGCCCTTGTCCAGTACCCAGCGGTATTCGCCGTCGAAACGCTTTATTCGGTACTCCATTTCCATCGTGTGATGCGCCTTAAATGCTGCGGAATAATCATCCAGACAACGTTGCTTGTCCTCCGGATGCAGACTCTTCACCCAGGCATCTCCCAGTGCATCGTCCCTTGAGAGGCCCGTAAATGCCAGCCATTTCTCGTTGAAATAATTTACCTCTCCTTTTTCATCTGTCATCCACAACATGATTGGCGCACCTTCTAATAAAGTATGCAACTGCTGTGCATCCAGTGGCAGGGCGTATATCTCTTTCGTGAGTTGCAATCTTGTCTTTTTTGAGGAACTGCGAGGTGTCGTCATGATCGTATTAACAATTAGTGTGAATCATGTGGCCGTATATCTCGAGCAACCTTGAATGAATTCAAGGTTATCAACCATAAGTATTTATGATTCGTTCTTCGTTGTCTACGTCCCCCGTTGACAACATCACGACTGGAATTCTTATAGTAAACGTGCTCCCTTTCCCCAGTTCACTATCCACGTTGATCTCGCCCCCCATTAACCGGCAGAGATGATGGGTAACGGACAGTCCCAGTCCGGCCCCGCCGTACTGGCGTGTGGTTGAGGCATCCACTTGGGTAAATATCTCAAAGACTTTATTTACCTGCTCTGCACTCATGCCAATACCCGTATCACTTACCCGAAAAACAAAGTATTCAGTAGCGTTGTTCCACTCCCGCGACACCGACAGATTAACCTGCCCCCTTTTAGTAAACTTTGCAGAATTATGCAGCAGACTTAGCAAGCACTGGCGTATTCTGGTCACATCTGTCGTCATCTTGCCAACATCCTTGTCGCAACCCACAATGAACCTGTTATCGTTCTGCTCCATCGTCCCTTGCATGGAAGACGCCACATCCCGGACCATTTGCGCCACATCAAACGACTCTGGATTCAGTAACATATTGCCAAACTCGATCTGGGATAATGTAAAGATGTAATCAATGAGTTCTTGCAGGTGCTTCGCTGAGTTGAGAACAGTCTCCAGATCGGCTGCATCCTGGGTCCGCTGCTGAGCCCTGGCCGCTTCCCTGAGCAACTCGCTGTAGCCAACAACATGATTGAGCGGCGTATACAACTCATGGCTTATAGTAGCAAGGAACCGGCTCTTGGCCAGGTTCGCCGCCTCGGCGGTCTCCTTTGCGGCAATCAACCTCTCTTCTACTACTTTTCGTTTGGTAATGTCGCGCCTGCTCACGACAACGCCTTGCACATGACCATCCGAACCACGATACGGGTCGAAATAGACGTCGAAACAGCGCCGTCCGAGACCGGGACGCTCTACCCAGGTCTCGTCGTTCACATGCTCGCCGGCAAATACACGTTCGTAAAGGGGCTTTGAAAATCGTTCAAAGAATTCGGTACCCACTATGTCAACCACAGGATGGCCTACGATCTCGTCACGCGTTCTGTTGAAGGTATCGAGGTAACTCTGGTTCACCGCCTGATAGGTGTAATCCCGATCCACGTAGGTCATGCAATCACTGCTGGAGCTCACCATCTGTTTGTATAACTTGAGTTCTTCTTCAACCATCTTTCTTTCGGTGACGTCACGCACGCATAAAACCACCCCGGCCACAGTGCCGTCTTCTTCCCTGAAGGGGATGTAGTCAGCATCAAGATAAAGTTCTCCAAATCCCTGCGTCTTCAGCCAACGCTTGTAATTGACACTCTCACCGGCCAGACATCTATCGAGAAACCCTTTTGAATGGTTTTCAAATTCATCCTTACCGATAACATCTGCAACAGTGTGGCCGATTACTTCATCCCGGGTTTTTTGATGGATATCGAGGAAGCGCTGATTTACGTTTCGCCATATATAGTCACGATCAATGAATGCCATGATGTTGTTTGTAGCATTGATGATCACTCGTGTCAGGAATTCACTTCGTTCCAGTTCTCTGGTCCGTTCCCCCACCTGTGCTTTCAGGTCATTGTTGAAGTTTTCAAGGTTTTCGTGATCCCGGACAGTACGGTTCTCCATTGGCCGGAATATAAAAAAACCGGCTATCAACAATACCAATAACTCCGTAGCATGCGAGATATGGACCATGAATCGGGTATCACTTACCCTGCGTTCACTTTCGTTCTGAAACTGCCTGACCAGATCATCCAGATCATATATGAGATCCCTACTGTTTAACCGGATTGCCTGGAAATGAATGTTGTCCCATGCAAGATCAGAGGGCGATGCAGCGGCAACTGAATGGGCCGCCGTCAGATATGCGCGTACTTTATCATTGAGTGCATGAGGCTTACCAAAGAAGAAGGAATTCACTGCCGGTGATTGCGTTACGGAATTACCACTTAATTCCCTGTGAGCGATCTTCATTCGCTGAACGGTATTCAACAAATCCTGTTGTAATCCCGCCCGATCTTCTGCGTCCTTACCGACGACAAGTTCCAGCGCCAGTCGCCTTATTTTCTCAGTCAACATCCGTTGACGCCCACTTAAATTAATAATACGCGTATCATTTTCGTGTTGAGTGATGCTTTCTTCAAACAAGAGGCTGCTCCAGAAGATCATCGCGGCGATCAGCAACAAGGCCGTTATGTAGGAACACCATACAGAACTGATATGGACCTTAACCATCTATTTTTATCAGGCCACTCCGGGCAAAACAGTCGGTAAACGCATTATGTCGGTGAACTCGGTTAACGAATGCGGTTTACAGATCCCGTAGCCTTGTGCGTAATCAACACCAACATGCTTCAGCTTCATTATGATGTCGTTGTTCTCGGCAAATTCCGCGATCGTTGTTTTGCCCAGCGCATGGCCGATATCGTTAATCGCTTTTACCATGACAAAATCGGTGTTGTCATTCACTATGTTTTTTACAAAGGCGCCATCAATCTTGAGGTAATCCACCGGCAGGTTTTTGAGATAGGCAAACGACGATAAACCGCTGCCGAAATCATCCAGTGCGAAGCGGCAGCCGTGGTCTTTCATGGCGCTGATAAATCGCGTGGCATTCTTAAGATTCGCGATGGCCGCGGTCTCGGTAATCTCAAAGTAGATTTTCTCCGCCGGGATCTTCTTGCGGGCTAAATCCTTAATCACGAACTCCAGAAGCCCTTCATCAGCCAGGGATTGACCGGACAGGTTGAGTCCCCAACTGCACCTGAATTCAAGTAACTCCGAATAAGCCTCAAGCCAGGAGAAAGTTGTTTGTATTACCCAACGGTCGATTTTGGTTGAGAGGTTATAGCGCTCGGCAGCAGGGAGAAAAGCACCCGGAGGGACGAGATCCCCCTCCTCATCCATCATCCGGATGAGTAACTCATAGTGCTCATGCTGTATGTTGTCATTAATGGCAACGATAGGCTGGTAGTACAGATAGAAGCGGTCCTCTTCCAGTGCCCGATTGATACGTTCAACCCATAACATCTCTTGTCGCCGTTGCCCCAGAGATTCATCCGATTCCGTGTAGATGTGTATCCGATCGCGACCGGCTTCCTTGGCAGCATAACAGGCGCTATCCGCCAGGCCCAGAATATTGTCCGGATTGCCACTATTCCGGTTAATGGGGACTACGCCGGTGCTGGCTGTGATGACAAAATGTTTCCCGTCCCAGAGAAACCGGAATTCATGTATTGCCTCCTGAATAATGTTGAGAACTCTCTGCGCCTCCTGCAACGCGCAATACTTCAGTAATATGCCAAATTCATCACCGCCCAGACGTGCAAGGATGTCACGCCTCCGCAATCTGGACTGCAACTCCTTACTCAGTTGCCGCAATAGTTCATCACCGGCGACGTGCCCATAGGTGTCATTGATGACTTTGAACTGGTCGAGATCCATATAACACAGGACATGTTCATTTGCATCGGATCTCATCTTATCCAATAATTGCTGCAGGAGAATTTCAAACTCCTTGCGATTAATAAGTCCCGTCAGTTCATCATGACTGCTCTTGTAGTCCAGCACTTCTTTCAATTGGCGTTGTTCGGTAATATCGGTCCATGAACCTATTATCTCAATTGGTGTTTTGTCCTGCCGTATCACCCGATGTTGATCATATATCCACCGGTATGTTCCATCACTGTGAAGGAAACGATACTGAACACTACCACCATCCCGTTGCAGGTTTCGTTCTATCTCGTGCAGAATTCCCTGTCTATCGTCCGGGTGGACGTGATTGATCCAGAAGTCGGGATCACTGGTCATCTCTTCCGGGCTGTAACCTGAAATTTCACGCAGATTTTCACTTACATAATTGCAGGCGTGTATCGCATCAGGAGTGGTGGTATACGTAATTGCGGGGCTGTAACCTAAAAGATGTTCAAAACGTCTCCGCTCCTTTCGCAGAGCATTATTGACCTGCATAAGTTCTTCGGTCCTTTCCCTGACAAATCGTTCAAGGTTTTCATTGTCCATATTCATGCTGTTTCCAGTTTGGCAAGCTGTGCCTCGATCTTTCCCAGTAGCCGCGAAAAATCGATTGGCTTGACCTCATAATCGTCACAACCGGCTTCAAAAGCACTCATGCGATCGGACATCAATGCATGGGCCGTTAATACAATCACCGGAATATGCTTTGTATTACCATCCTGTTTCAGGCGCCGGGTCGCTTCCCGGCCATCCAGATTCGGCAGACTCAGGTCCATCAGAATCAGATCCGGGGTTTCTTCTGCCACTGTCTCAAGTGCCTCTGCACCGTCAACGGCAACGATGATGTCATAGCCCACGCGAACAAGGTGCCTCCTCAGCATATCCAGATTCATTTGGTTGTCTTCAACAAGCAGTATTTTTTTCATTGCAATACCTCATAAGTCAATAACCTCTGCTGCGCCAACATCAGCCATTCGATCCATCACAACGGCCCTTACCTTGCTGAATTCCGATGATTTATCGAAAAAATAATCCGCTCCCAGTTTCATGCAACGTTTGCGATAGGAGGGATATGGATAGTTCGTCAACGCTACTATAACGGGGGCCGGATCGATTTTCTTGATATCCCCGAGGATGTCCAGACCGGATATATCAGGCATCCTGATGTCGAGAATTACAAACCTGGGTTTATGAGAACGGGCCAAATTGAGACCTTCCAAGGCGAATCCGGCTTTACCTATAATTTCAACATTTTCGATTTTGCTGAGCATTTCCGATAATCGTTCACGGATTATCTCTGAATCGTCGATGATTAAAACTTTGATCATGATTACGTGTTCTCCACAATATCTATTAAACCAGCACGAGTCTCTTCTCAATCACAGTATGGAAAAATCGGAAAAATCCAATGATATATTAGTTGCTAAACGATAATGACGATGTAGGAACGTTCGGATCTTTCTGTAGCGGTTAGCTGATCTATGCGTAGGTATTTTGCCTACAGCAACTACTCCACCAACCCGTGTTCGACTGCGTAACGAATTAATTCCCCCTTCGTCCTCAGTTTCATCTTATCCATGATTCTGCTCCGGTAGGTGCTGACGGTTTTCGGACTCAATGCCAGCGTCAATGCAATTTCATTTGTCTCTTTCCCCGCTCCAAGCATACGCAGCACCTGGAATTCTCGATCCGACAAGGTTTCGTGCGGCAGTATCTCCTCCCTCCCGCTTCGTAACCGGGCGGCCAGTCTTTCCGCCAGTCCCGATGTCACATAGACGCGCCCTTTGCCTATCTCCCGGATAGCGCGCAGCAATTCTTCGGGTGAGTGGCTTTTGGTAAGATATCCTGCTGCCCCCGCTTTTAACGCCCGCACGGCATAAAGGTCTTCTGCGTGAACACTTAAGACCAGTACGCGGATATTCGGATGCTGCGCCTGCAGCCGGTGCAATATATCGAGATATCCCGGACCCGGCATGGATATGTCCAGTAACAAAACATCCACAGCGTCCTCCCTGCACTGTGCGAGGGCCTCGTTACCGTCTGCCGCCTCACCCACCAGCTCCATGTCGTCACACTCCTGAATAATGCGTATCAGTCCCTCTCGAACGACCGGGTGGTCGTCGGCAATAACCAGGCGGATCATGCCGGTACTGTAGCAAGCGGCATAGTGAGTGTTACCAGGGTGCCGCCCTTTTTGCGCTTCTCAATCGTAACCTGTCCCCCAAAGGAACCGGCGCGTTCCTGCATCCCAATCAATCCGATCGAGTCGCTGCTTACTATTTTATCTTCAGTGATGCCAATGCCATTATCCTTGACTGTCAGAATCAGTTGGGCATTGGCAATCCCCAGGGCAACGTCTACATGGGTTGCTTTCGCATGACGGGCTACGTTGGTCAGTGTCTCTTGAACGATACGGAAAATTGCCGTATTACGCTCGCGATCCAAACCGAGTTCCTGGTTGCCAAGGACAAGTGAAGTATGGCAGCCGCTATGGGTGGCAAACTCCTGCAGCTGCCAGTCAATCGCCGTCTCGAGCCCCAGATCATCCAGTATGGACGGCCTCAGATCCGATGACAGTTTGCGCACAAAATCAATCGTCGAATCAACCAGTTCAATCATTGTGCGGGTCCGCGCAGGTAGTCTCTTCCAGTTTTTTGGCAACCTATCAGCAAACCAGGACAGGTCCATCTTCAATCCGGTCAGTGTTTGCCCCAGTTGATCGTGGATGTCCCGGGCAATGACACTGCGCTCCTCTTCTCTTGCGGCCTGTAACCGTACCGAAAGATTGCGCAGGCGTTCTCTTGACTTCCGTAATTCGTCATCAATTTTCTTTTTGTCCGTAATATCACGGGCACTCACAGTGATCCCTGAAACGGTACCGTGCTCATCTATAAATGGAGCATAGCGTACATCAAGGAATATTCGCCCGCACATTGTTGAATCAAACCACCTCTCATAATTAACATAATGACCTGACAGGCAGCGATCCAGATCTGGTTTTATAATATTCTGAAAGACTTCTTTTCCGAGAATATCATTGACATGGCACCCGATAATCTCGTCCCTGTTCTTGTCGAAAAATTTCAGGTAAGCCTCATTGACCGCGCGATAAATATAATCCCTGTCAATAAACGACAGAAAATCGGTGCTGGTGGAAACAATATTTTCATACCTGCGTAGTTCATCCTCTGCCTGTTTGCGTTCGGTGATGTCCCGTACAAATCCTAATGTGAACCAGTTCTCGCCAGAATTTGCCGCACTCAGCGAGAGTTCAACTGGAAATACCGTGCCATCACGGCGCAATGCGTTAAACTCTTTCACATTGTTACTTATCGGCCACTGACCGGTCTGGGTGAAACGCTCTAAACCCTGAAAAATATTCGTCTTGTCCCGCCCAGGTGCGAAAAAGGAATGAAGTTCTTTACCTACCGCTTCGATCATCGGATAATCAAACATTATTTCAGCCTGCCGGTTCCAATAGGTGATCTTTCCCTCTCCGTCCACCATCAGGATGGCGTCATGGGCTGTGTTGGTGATGGCATAAAACAATTCCAAAGTTCGCTGGCGCTGTGCTTCCACTAATTTAATACGCTCTTCAGTCTGACGAATCTCCTCCTCCCGTAGTCGCTTGCCCCGAACCACATCACCTACTTCACGCAGTAGATGTGCAGATTGGACAGGCTTCTCAAGGTAGGCTTGGACATGGCCCAGGTTGATGGCATCGACGGCGCTATCCTTGTCCGCATGTCCGGTGAGCACCATGCCTGCGGTATTCGGCCAGCGCTCGGTTACCTCCTCCAAGAGTTGCAATCCACTCATCCCCGGCATGTGAATGTCGGTAAGCACCAGGTCAATGGTCTCTTGTTCCAGGATCTCCAGGGCCAGACGGCCGCTGCCGGCGCTCAGGCAACGATAGCCCTTAGGCTCCAGTATGTTCTGCAACATTTCAAGAAGTTCGGGTTCGTCATCGACGAGTAATAGGGTTGGAATATTCGGCATGATTTCTTTGCTTCCTTCACCTGTAAATTCGGCGCACCGGATCAATCCGTTCCGGCTGATAATTCCGTATCCTTGTCCATCAATTTTTGAGCATTCACAGCAAATCTCTTTCGCTTCGGTGAGGTCCGAAATCTCCCCCGGATATCAACTGCTCAACACGGCCTGTAACTTCCTCTCAAGATCAGCCAGAGTAAAGGGTTTTCTGAGCAGTGTAGCGTTATCACCAAGCCGGCCATTATGAACGATGGCATTCTCCGTATACCCTGACATGTATACTACCTTCAGGTTGGGACTCTGTTTCTGAAGTTCCTCGGCGATATCACGACCACTCATCCCACCCGACAGGACCACATCCGTGAGCAGTAGATCAATCCCCTCATTCTCTGCAAATACCTCAAGGGCCGTCTTACCGTCTTTGGCAGACAACACCGTATATCCCAGGCTTCCAAGCTCGATGACATATAACTCCAACAGGGCATGTTCATCTTCCACCACAAGAATGGATTCCTCATGCAGCGTACCCATTCTCCCCTCTTGCGCAACCTCTTCTTTCACCGCTTCTCCCCTATAGCGGGGCAAATAAAACTTGATGGTCGTGCCTTTTCCCTCTTCACTGTAGATATTGACATGTCCGTGCGACTGTTTGGCAAAACCATAAATCATGCTCAACCCCAGACCCGTACCCTCACCAATACCCTTGGTGGTATAAAACGGTTCAAAGGCACGTTCTGTTACCTGTTTCGACATTCCCGTACCGGTATCGGTCACCGCCAGCATCACATATTGTCCGGGAGTGAGTTCGACATGGCTCTCGGCATAGGCCTCGTCAAGGTGGATATTGGCCGTCTCGATGGTGAGCTTACCCCCTTTGGGCATCGCATCCCGGGCGTTGATCGCCATATTAAGCAGGGCATTCTCTACCTGGGGCTTGTCGGCGCAGCAGGTCCACAGACCCCCTGCACAGACGGTCTCAATCTCAATGGTCTCGCCCAGTGTACGCCGTAACAGTCCATCCATCTCCCGAATCAGTGTGTTCATGACAAAGGGTTTGGGATCCAGTATCTGCTTGCGGGAAAAAGCCAGCAGACGCCCGGTCAGTGCCGCCCCGCGTTGCACGCACTGAATGCAGTTGTCCAGATAGTTACCTGCCTTGACATCCTCCCCCAGATCCTCTCTAAGCAGCTCCAGATTGCCCAGTATCACCCCCAGAAGATTGTTAAAATCGTGGGCAATCCCTCCAGTCAGTTGACCCACGGCTTCCATCCTCTGCGCTTGACGAAGCTGCTGCTCAAGATGTTCCCGTTTCTCTTCCTCCTGTTTACGCCTGGTGATGTCTTCCTGGGTGTAGAGGAAATGGGTTATCTCACCGGCGTTATCCTTGATAGGGGTGGTAATGTTGGCGGCCCAGTACAGTTCGCCATTCTTTTTCAGATTACAGACCTCTCCACGCCATTCATAACCAGCAGTAATCGCGGCCCACATCTTCTTGTAATACGTCTGTGGAGTCTTACCTGACTGTAAGATCTTCAGATTTTTTCCGATGACTTCCTTCCGGGTGTAACCGGTGACTTCGGTAAATCGTTTATTGACATAATTGATATGCGCATCGCGGTCTGTGATCATCAGGATACTGGCACTCTGTTCCAGCGCGAGAGACAGATTGCGTAGCTTTTCTTCCGCTGCCTTGCGCTCGGAAACCATTTGGTTGAATGTCTGTGCCAATACGCCAATTTCATCAGCCGTTTCCACATTCACCTTTTTATCCAGATTGCCTTCCGCAATGATATCTTTTGTGGTTTCGGTTAAGGCGATGATCGGGCGGGTGATGGACTTCGACAGCTTTAATACCACAAATAACACCACAAGGCCGAGCAGCAGGGAAAACAGCAGTTTCATTTTCGCCTGGGCATGCACCGAGGCAACTATTTCATCGAGATCCTGTTTAACCACCACACCCCACCGCAAAGAGGGTAAATACAGCCAGGCGGCCAGCACTTTCCTGCCCCGTTGATCCACATAGACACGCTCACCTCTCCCTCCATTTACGGCATTCTGGATGGGCAGATCTTCAGGTGAGTCCAGTGGGGCCTTGCTGGGAAAGGCCGAACCTGGATCATGTCTAAGCGGGGTCAGGATGACAGCATCTCCTCCTTCGCGCGCGGCAAGAATTATGTCCCCCGTCTCACCCAGCCCGGTATAATCCTGAACCAGTGTATAGATTTCTTCGGCCCGGTATTGCAGGGCCACGACTCCAACCACTTCGTCTCCCCTGAAAACCGGTGCGGTGAGAAAGGCAGCGGGCGCCCGTGTAGGGGAGTAATAGGAAAAGTCCGAGAGTTCTGTTTTTGCTCCCTCCCGGGACTTGATGAAAGAGGTGGCCAATGCCGAGCCACGGTATTTTCCGTGGATCAGATTCGTTCCGAAATCATCTTCATGGAGCACCGAAAAAACCACATCTCCTTCGGGAGAGATGAGGAACAGGTCATAGAAGCCGGACGTCTCCTTGTAGAAGGTCAGAAATTGTCTAAAAACATCATCAACGGCCAGATATTCCGATGTCTCAATCCCCTGGGGGTAGACGCTGCTGAATGCCTCGAGCGCACGAGTGACAACGGGAATACCGGCCAGAATGTCGATATTTCTATCCCGTGCTTTGATATAAGCTTCGATTTGACCGGCTTTATTTTCAGCGATAACCCGGAGATGATACATGACCGCCTGCTTCACGGTCTTAATGCTATGCTGATAATCGATAACATTGATAAGCATTAATGGCAAAAGTGAGATCAATAGAAACACCAACAGCAGCTTTTTCGCGATCATCAGGTTGCTGAAGGGTGATCCAAACCACCATCGTTCCGGTTTATTGTTATTGCCGTTTTTCACAATAAAGATGTGTTGATGCCAATTTATATTACAATCTGCTCATATCTTGATAATAGCAACTGAAAAACAGCATCTATAATCAAATCATCTGATTTATATAGCTGTATGTGTTAATCAGTTGATCTAAATCAAGAATTTTTGCACCGGATTTCACCGGGTTTAAGAGCAATTCTGCAGCAAGTATTTATGATAAAGTAGATTGAATCATCTAAAGAACCTTTGATTAAGTCAGCGGTTTCTGACGTCAAAGTGCCTATCATCAGATGCTA
>JBHHYN010000053.1:0-18191 GCA_046757565.1 Gammaproteobacteria bacterium
TGGAAAAGCCTGATGCGGGCGCATTTGGGTGATTATGAAAAAATTGAACGTGAACTCACAACTCAGGTATAGATTGTTCTGAATTGCCTGTATTAGTCTGTGAATTGGCCGGGGTCGATTATCTTGGCCGGTTTGCAGGTATTTTTCGCTTATGCGCTCCGCCCGGTGGATTGTCCAGGAAGACAGTCGGTGCTCTCTATACCCGGGACCGGTTCCTGATCATGACATACCTGAGCAAAGCGATTGACGAGGTGCACGCCCAGGAGGCAAAACAGCTGAAAAAGAAAACTTATGAGCCCATAATACTGGCGAAAACACACTGGCTGCTGCTAAACGACCGGAGGACCTGACGGCAGATGAGCAAGGTACAACACAAACTCTGATTAAGTCAGAGTTTCCTGTGGTGCATGGATGCACCACCAAAATCAATTGCTTTATGTAATTGATTTTGTGAGGTAAAAGGAAATCGCATTTATCTCCACGGACGGAGTATATGCAGAGCAATTGCCGGGAGCAATTGCTGCTTCTTTTGCCGGGCTCTGATAAGTCCCGGATGGACTTATTCAGAGCTTCCTTAAGTAATCAACAATGAGGGATTATGTACTATGACACGTCCAATCGGAACTCTTCTATGGATGGGCCTTTTCACGGCCATTATCGCCGCCGGAGGTGTTTTACTGGCTGAACCTTTACATGACGCTTTTTCAGCCAATGTTGTATTTAACTCCATAATTCTGGGTGTATTAAGCATCGGCGTAGCAATAAATTTTCGACAGGTATTTCAACTTTATCCCGAGATAACCTGGATAGAACGCTATCAAACCAATTCAACCACTGCGGGCGCCGGTCATCAGCCCAGACTACTTTCGTCGATGGCGCGTCTGCTTAGCGGTAAAGGAGATCTGGTACTATCAACAGGTTCGATGCGTACCATCCTTGATTCAATTCGCACACGTATCGAAGATTCGCGTGATCTGTCGCGTTACATGATTGGTGTACTGGTTTTTCTTGGTTTACTTGGCACATTTTGGGGACTGATGGCGACGGTCAGTACTATCGGTAATCTCATCAGTGAAATGTCTGTTGAAGCAAGCAGTGGTGAAGCCATTTTTGAAAACCTGAAAAACAGTCTGGCCGGACCATTATCTGGAATGGGGGTAGCCTTTTCATCGTCCCTGTTTGGGCTAGCAGGATCACTGGTAGTCGGTTTTCTTGATTTACAGGCAGGCCATGCGCAAAACCGATTTATAAATGAACTTGAAGAATGGCTTTCCAGCAGTACCCGTATATCAAGCGGTATTATCGGTGATGAAGGTGGTGCATTAGGTGCGCCCGCCTATGTTCAGGCACTACTGGAGAAAACAGCCGATGCATTGGAAAAAATGCAACGCGCCAGCGCATCTGAAGATAATCAACGAGAGTATATGGCCAGGCAATTGGGTGATATGCGCGGGACATTTGATCGTTTTAACGATCTATTGGGAAAACAAAATGATCGGTTTGAACAACTTAACATAGCCCAGAATGAAATTACCCGACTGCTCAAAACAACATTTGATCAAATACAGGAATCCCCGGCAAATGAAGAACTCCGTTCTGAATTAAGACTGCTTACCAAAACAATAGCCAACGCACTCTCCTCTCGAGGCGGTTCATGACAGCAATACGTCGAAGACGTCCTTTCGATATCTGGCCGGCATTCGTAGATGCGATAGCATCATTATTAATGGTTGTGGTCTTCGCCTTGCTATTTGCCATCCTGGGTCACCTGGTACTCAGTACTGCTTTAACCGGACGTGATGAAGTGCTTGCGCGACTCAGCAGCCGGATCAATAAACTCGCTGAGACACTTTCGTTGGAACAGGCAGAGACAACACGGCTTGAACAACTTTTGGCCGTACGAACTGCAAATCTTAATAAAGCCAATACATTAATATCATCGCAACGCCAGACCATTCAAGAGAAAAACACATTACTGACAAAACACGAAACAACGATTGCTGAACAGGAACGTACGATCTCTGAACAGATCGGGATCATGAAAACACTCAAGAGCGATATTACATCACTGACTGCCTTACGCGAACGACTACAACGAGAACTTGAAAAAGAAATCACAGAACATGATGTTGTTAAACAAAAACTACAGGAAGAGAGTAAACTTAATCTGAAAAACGCAGCTCAGATAGAATTGCTCAATCGGCAGTTGGTAGAACTTCATCAACAATTGTCTGACCTGGAGAATGCACTGGAGATCACAGAGAAAGATGTAGCACTGAAACAAATAACGATTAATGACTTGGGCGCACGTTTGAATACTGCATTGGCAAACAAGGCGCAGATGTTACAACAATACCGTTCGGAATTCTTTGGTCGATTACGTGATGCACTTAGTGATTATCCCGATATACGCATTGAAGGTGATCGTTTTGTGTTTCCTTCAGAACTCCTGTTTGAATCAGGTTCAGATGTACTCGGTTTGGCGGGTCAAAAACAGGTTAGGAAACTGGCAAACACACTTAAAGAAGTCGCACAGATCATACCTGATGATATTGATTGGGTGCTGCGTATTGATGGTCATACGGATAAACGTGCCATCAGTAACATCCGCTTCCGATCAAATTGGGAACTCTCTTCGGCACGTGCAATTAGTATTGTTCGGGAAATGATAAAAAATGGTATTCCTCCTGGACGTATGGCCGCAGCAGGCTTTGCAGAGTACCACCCTGTCGATACTGCCGACACGCCAGAAGCCTACGCACGTAATCGACGCATAGAACTCAAGTTAACCAGTCGCTAGATTTCATAAAACGCCTGGGAAATAATCTGTTCCAATTAATCAACGCGCTGTATGAATAAATATCTGTTGCACTACGCCGTGTCCATCGGAACGGTTAACTCTTGCTATAAGAGGGTGGGCGCGGCAGGAGTCAGGGTTCCTCACTGCCACACGCTGCGCAGCTGGCGTATCAACCGTGCCAGGCTTTCCAGGTTATGGGCCGGTAGAAAGTAATCCAGATACGGCAGCGCCGTCTGCATACCCCGGCACAGGGGCTGGTAGTTGGAACTGCCCAGTAACGGATTCATCCACAGGAGTTTATGCGCCCGCCGGCGTAGATGTTCCATCTCTTCACGCATCAGGTAGGCGTCGCCCCGGTCCCAGCCATCACTCAGGATGATGACAACAGTGCGTGAGCGCAGCATCTCGTGGGCGAAGCGGTCGTTAAACTCGCGGATACAACCACCGATATTCGTACCGCCGGCCCAGTCATGGACTGCTTCGGAGACCTGATTGAGTGATTCCTCGACACTTTTCCTCTTTAAGTACTCTGATATCACCGTCATCCGTGTCGAAAATACGGCGATTTCAAGATTTGCAATCTGCTGGTTCAATGCATAAATGAACTGGATGAGAAAACTGCTGTAGCGCTCCATGGAGCCGCTTACGTCACAAAGCAACATCAGCCGGGTCTTTCTGATGCGCCGTTTGCGGAAAGCCAGTTCCATTCCATCCCAACCGTACAGTACATGACGACGCAGCATTTTACGGAAATCCAGTTCCAGCCCTCTCCTGTCGGCAATACGGCGAAGGCTTTTGTAATTGGCGAGAACGGCAACCAGTTCAACAATCAGGCGGCGTGCCTGCTCTATCTCACGATCCGACATCGTTGCCAGATCTTTTTTCATCAAGCGTTCATGTGCGCTGTAGGCCGCCGGCAAGGGTTTTTTTCCATCCTCGGGGTTTTCTATGTCCGGATCACCGGTAGAAAACCGTTTCTCCAGCCCTTCCTGTTTGTCCGGTTTTTCGGATTCATCACTACGCCTGTTTTCATCACTGTGCGGATGGTGTTGTTTGTCCCAGAACTCGGAGAAGAGTTGATCGAAGCAGGCCAGATCGTGTTGGTTTGATACCAGTGTGGCGCGCGCGGTGGCATGGAAATCCTCTCTCTTACGGATGTCGATATGAGCGAGACAGCGGCACAGATCGATGAGGTTGGCTGAATTTACCACCACGCCTGCGTCATGCAGGTTCCGTGAAAAGGTAACAATCTGGCGCAGCAAATGCCGCTCTCCTGGATCAACTCGCCCTTGCATAGGTAACCCGTCGGATTTAACCGCCGGCGACGGCTGTTTCCTGGGGGGCTTCCCGTTTGCTCCGCTCAACGATTTGGGTCAAACCCTGTTCCTGAATCTTTTCTATATCACCTTTGTATTTGAGGATGCATCCGAGTGTGGTCTCGACAGTATCCGTATCCAGGTCATCAACCCCCAGTGCCAGCAATGCTTCGGCCCAATCAATGGTCTCCGCAATGCCGGGGCGCTTATACAGGTCTTGTCCCCGTATCCACTGCATGAACCTGCATAACTGCGCAGAAAGTTGTTGTTGAATAGCGGGGACGCGTGTGGCAATGATACGCATCTCTCTTTCCAGGTCCGGATAGTCGATCCAGTGAAACAGACAGCGCCTTTTTAAGGCGTCATGCAGTTCCCGGGTACGGTTGGATGTCAACACAACAATGGGCGCTTGCTTCGCCTTAATCGTGCCCAGTTCCGGAACGGTGATTTGAAAATCTGACAACACCTCCAGCAGAAACGCCTCAAACTCTTCATCGGAACGATCGATTTCATCGATTAACAGTACCGGCGGCTGTTCGCTTTGGGTCTGGATGGCCCGGAGCAGTGGCCGTTTGAGTAGAAACTCTTCGCTGAAGATATTCCGTCCGATCTTGTCCTTGTCTATACCACGGGCCTCTTGCAGGCGCAGTTCCAGCATTTGCCGCGGATAATTCCATTCGTACAGGGCCGAGTGGGAGTCGAGACCCTCGTAGCATTGCAGGCGGATCAGTTCGGTATCGAGTGCCTGTGCCAGTACCTTGGCGACCTCGGTCTTGCCGACACCCGGTTCCCCCTCGAGAAAAACCGGTTTCCCTACGGTAACGGAGAGATACAGGGTCGTCGCGAGCATATGATCGGCAATGTAGGCCTGCTCTGCGAATTTATCTTCGATTTCTTCGATACTGTTAAAAATACGCATAGCGATACGGTGGAGTACGATCCTCCATGAAGCATAGCCGAAACAGGCAACAGGCGTCCATCGTTAACCGATAGGGAGAGAGGGCAGTGACGGATTGTATCGCAGGGTATGCAGGTCAGCCATGCAGCATCGTGTATTTTTCCTGCAGCTCCTCCCGGGTCTCCGGCCAGTCGGGATTGGGGATGAAGCATTAGTCTATGGTGATCATCAGGGCCATGACTAATCTCCTAAGAGGATCAGGAGGCCTTGGCGAGTTTTTCCAGTTCGGCGAGTTTTTTATAACGAAAGGCGCCCCACAGTGCCGCCCCGATGGCGCCGGCATAAATCGAGTCAGGGCTGCATGTTACGCTGGAATGGATGCCCTGTTTCTCCATCGATTCATTCAGGGCGGCGATGAGTCCCGTATCCAGGGCCAGTCCGCCCGTGGTCATGACTACGCCGTCCACGGCCTTCACTGATTTCAGCAGTTTTGCCAGGCGGTTGGCCATGGAGATATGGATGCCCTTGAGGATATTCGGGGCGGAGATGCCCCGGGAAACCATATTGATGACGTCGGTCTCCGCCAGTACTGCGCAGATGCTGCTCACTACTTCCGGCTCATCGGCCTGTTGCGACAGTTCGCCGACCTCGTCCTGGGCGACACCCAGATAGCGGGCGATGTTTTCCAGAAACTGCCCCGAGCCGGAGGCGCACTGGCTGGTCATCTTGTAGCTGAGGACCTTGCCCCGTTCATCGATCTTGATGGCGCGTCCGTGCAGGGCGCCGATGTCGAGGACCGCGTGGGCCCGGGGTTCCAGGTAGATGGCGCCACGGGCGTGGGTGGTCATGGAGTAGAAATGGCCGGTGCTGTAGGCGATGCTTTCTCCTTCACCGGTGGTGGCGCAATAATCGATATCATCACGGCCGAGATGATTTTCCGAGAGCAGTTCATCATAGGCATTTTCGGTCAGCTTGAAGGGGTCCCGTTGCCGGATCCGATCGGTACGTCTCGCAAGCCATTCGGTGTGATTGCCATCGTTGCGGAAGAGGACGACCTTGACGGCGCCTGCGCCGATATCAATACCTGCTGAGGTAATCATATTAATGCTCCATTACGGTTCGGTAGGCAAACGTGGCGGCCCCCAGGGAGCCGGTATAGATCGATTCCGGGTCAATATTGATGGTTACGTCTCCATAATTTTCCTGTACCAGTTTCTTCAGTTCACGCACGGCCGCCTCGTTCTTGGCCACCCCGCCGGTAAAGGTAAATTGATCGCTGATCCCCCCGGAGCGGGCAATGATGGACATGGCGCGCAGGATAATGGAACGGTGCAGGCCGGCGAGGATATCAGCGCGGTCCTCACCCAGCGCCAGTCGGTCACGCAACTCGGCGCCTGCAAAGACCGTACAGGTGGAGTTGATGCGAACGGTCTTCTTTGACTTCATGGCCATTGGTCCCAGTTCATGCAGCCCCATTTTCATCTCATCGGCGATATAGCCAAGATATCTGCCGCAGCCGGCCGCGCAGCGATCGTTCATCTGGAAATTCTGGACGATGCCCTGGGGATCGACCTGAATGGCCTTGGTATCCTGGCCGCCGATATCCAGTACCGTGCGGGTATCTTCATACATGACGTGCGCACCCAGGCCATGGCACAGGATTTCTGAGCGAATATGCTCCTTGGAGAAGGGCAGCCGCACCCGGCCATAACCGGTGCCGATGACATAGGATTCTTCCAGCTCAACAGCCAGCGCCCTGTCCACAGACTGCTTAAACTGCACATGAGAGAGATCCCTGTCATGAGACTCCGACAGAAGGTTCTCCAGGCCACGTAAAATCTTCCCCTTCAGGTCTTCACCAGGGGGCCGGTTTTCGACCTCGATGATGGCCTTGTCATAGATATTGATCACCAGGTCGTACGGAACCTGTAGACGCCTGGCAACCTCTTCGGCAACCGTCAGATAGCGTGAGCCGGCAATATCACGGAAAAAGTCCGATTTACGTTCAGCGCCCGGGGCAAACAGTTGCCCCGCTTCGTCACGCAAGATGGTAAATATCTCTTCCAGCGCCTCCTTGACAGCCTGCTCCCGGCCTTTAAAACGCGGTCCCTTGATATTTGCATGGCAGGTTGCTTCCAGATCGGCCAGTTGTTCCAGGAACTGTTCCCGGCGGAAATTGCGCTCCAGATCACCCAGGAACGCCTCGATTTTTCCCTCCATCCCTGAGTTGTGGTCCAGTTCGCGCCGCAGCAGGGTAAAGCGGGAGTCGATGTAGGCCTCCTGTTTCGATACGGAGGCTGCGGTATCATAGTTAGAGCGTGAATTGGTGATCCCGCGTCCCAGGATGTCACGGTTCTCATCCATCAAGATGGCTTTGGTAGTGGTGGACCCCAGGTCGATACCAATGAAACACTTCATCCCATCACTCCTTATAATGCTCAGGCGGCCAGCCGTTTCTGATCGATCATCTGGAAGTAACTCTCCAGCCGGTTTTTGACATTTGCTGCCGAGAAATAACGGGGATCGACCAGGTCAGTCTCGATGAATGCCGCCGGTTTCCCGGTACGCTTCTCCACCTCGCGCATCATCAGCAACTGGCCGGCGGAAAAACTGTTGCAACTTTTGATAGAGTTGATCAACAGGCCGTCCGCCTGGTAGTCGTTGATGTAGGTCTCCATCATCCTGACGCGCCCCGGCAGGTTGTGGTTGGTATAGCAGCCAAGGCAGTACTCCGCCAGGGATTCCAGCGGCCGCTCCGGATCATGGCGGAAACCAAAGTCATAGACCCCGCCGACCTTGGCATAGGTGCTGGCGACGACTACCGCCCCTTCTTCGTAGAACATCTTCCAGAACTCACGCATGTGGGTGTAGTTGGGCGGTCCCTCAACAACGAGGCGGTATTTTTCATCACCCATATTGCCATCGGGCGTGACGGGACCCAGGCCTGCCTCGAGGCGTTCCCCGATCTCTCCACGTAACATCTGATAGTATTCGCTGGCATCCCTGGTCCCGCGGAATGCCGAGAAGATCGGGCCGATGTAATAGATGGCGCCGAAGTAGCCGTCGATGGGCGAGGGCCTGTTTCGGGCCGATTGCAGTACCCAGACCAGGTCCTCTTCGGCCCTGGCGGATTCCTTCAAATATTCACGCAACCGGTCTATGTCGAACTTGACGCCACTGATTTTCTCCAGTTTCGGGATCACCTCTTCCCTGAGTTGTTTCACCACGTAGTTACGCATGTTGTCCGTGATCTCACCGTCTCCCTGATAGGGCACGTGCAGCATGGCGGTCTCACATTTGTATTCATGGCGCAGCAGTTCGAACCATTTCATAAAGGTAAAACAACCGGTATAGGAGAGCAGCAGGATATCGGGTTCAGGCAGGGGCTGGCCGGTCGGTCCGATATTACCTTTACGCATCATGCCTATGTCGGATTTGACATAGGTGCAGACATCTTCAGAGTGGCCGCTGCGTTCGGCCTCCATGATGAACTGTCCGGTCTTCTTGCGCATGCCCTGTTGTAGGGAGTTGATTTCAGGATAATTACCGACCAGATCGAAACACATTACCAGTTCGTTGATATTGCCGGGAACGAATGTATACGAAACTTTTTTACCGCTATCGTGAGCATTGGCAAGCCGATCAAAGTTAATGGCGATCATCTCTTTTTGCTTTTCCATGGAACGGTCTTTCTTGGCATCGTGAGGATCGGCCTTTTGCGTCGCTGTGGCTGCGTTCATCGCTTTATTCCCCCCAAAGTTTAATGGAATCGGCAAACGTCCCCGCCTGTTCCCGTATGGGTTGCATCTGTCCCGAGTTCTCCGCATATTTGAAGGCGATATAGGGAACGCCGGCGTCGTTCAGCGCATCCTGCAACATGGGCCGTTCGAGCAGGGCCGGGTCGCAAAAACTGGGCGCGGCAAAAATTACACCTTCTGCACCGCTGCGCCGGACCGCATCAACCAGGTACAGGCCCTTGTCTGCCTCAATCGGCTCAAAGGTTGCAGAGGTCTTTGTAGAGTGGTGCAGAAATGCCGATGCCAGGTTCTCAATCGGATCGCCTTCCGTCTCTACGTCTTCCATCAACCAGCGGTTCACCAGCATAAAGTCGTCATCCACTACATAACAACCGGACAGTTCGAGTGATTTAATCAGGTTCAGTGGTGGCTGTTCGCAAAACATCCCGGTCACGACCACACGGCAGTTGTCCCGTTTCGGCCGTTCTGTTTTTTCCGCCGCGTCCATATAATCGATCAGCATCTGATTGTGCTCTTCTATGGGTATCATCAATCCCGCCCGTGTCAGCAGATAGGCCTCGGTAGCCGGTATCTTCCACGGCTCCCGCGCACGCATTTGATAAAATTGATTGATGAGTCGGCGGTTTTCGTTAAACACTGCAATGGAATGCCGCAGGGCCGTACCGGTGATTTCATGACCGCTTAAATCAGCCAGGCCATGCCGTAACGTTTGTAATTCATTGATGTAATATTCTCCACCCACACTGTCGTTGTAGTTTTGCGGCATATCATAATAGTGAGCAAAGATCTCCGGACGGATCATCTTCACCATGCCGGACAGGTTCCGGATCACATCGCAAATACTTGGAAACAGCATGCCGTCAACAAAGTCAAGACGTTCGGTCAGGAACAGTTCAATAGTCGACCGCGGGATACGGCAGATGTAACTTTGATAGTAGGCGTCGCCCTGGATCACCTCGAGCTGATCGCCACCGCCGAATATACCCAGTGGCAGCATGCCCGCAGCATGAATGATCTCACGCGGCACATAGATAGGCATAAAGCCGATGACCTTGCGCTCGGGATCGGCGGCCTTCCATTCGCGGGCGGCCGTGAAATTCAGATCTTCCGATAGTACCCGGCATCGCTCAATGATCTGCTTGGTCATTTGGTCCTCCAACACACATAACTGCTTGGTGTCTGTTCCGCAGTACTCCAAGTTTAATCAGGGCGGCTTCAGCATCCTATGCATTGCCTCTATCAAAACCCATCACAACTTTGATTGAAATCAAACAACTTCTCTTTTGTGGCCTTTATAATTGTATACATAAATGGATTTAATTTAATATTAAAGTATAATAATACTATAATACTATTTGGTCAAGTGAAATTATCTGCATACTTGGATTATAGGGCCCAGACCGAGCTGACGGGTACGGCTGAATATTTTTTTATCCTTTTGATTATAAAAAGATTTATTCTTTAATTCGTGGTAATGAATATTTTTTGGATATGGAGGAAATGACCCTGAATTAGGAGTGTGGGACGAGTTGAATAATATGAGTACGGTGTCCATAGCCGTCGTAGGCAGTGGTGGCGCCGGTGCCCTGACGACGGGTAATCTGTTGCTCGAGGCTTCGGCCAGGGCCGGTTGTTATGGGGTGTTGACGCGATCCGTAGGTCCCCAGATCCGGGGTGGGGAGGCCGCTGCCATGTTGCGCCTGGGCGCGGAACCGGTTGCAGGCAACAGCGATGAATTTGATATTTTACTGGCGTTGGACTGGAACAATGCCGATCGGTTTGCCGCGGAACTTCCGCTGGGCCCCGGCAGTGTCATCATTGCTGATCCGGGAGAAGGTGAGATCCCGGAGGCCATCGCGAAATCCACTGCGCAAGTATGTGAATTACCGATTGCCGCCCTAGCTAAAAAGGTAAAGAAAGGACGCGCCAATCTGATCGCGCTGGGTGCGGTGGCTGAAATCATAGGTATGGAACAGCAACCGCTAAGCACGGTGTTGGAAGAGAAGCTGGCCGGTAAAGGTGAGCAGGTCCTGCAAACCAGTATGGAAACGGTAGACCTTGGCCGGCAGGCGGCAGCAGGGTTCGAAAAGCGGCCGCTTCCCGTCAGAGAGGGTAACGGTGCTGACCGCTGGATTATCACCGGCAACCAGGCTGCAGGTTATGGCGCCGTTAAAGGCGGAATCCGTTTTGTTGCGGCCTATCCGATCACACCCGGCAAAGGGGCCGGAGTGATTTAATTTTAACCATTTGTCGGTTGCTTTGGTCTACCGTGCTTCGCATATCCTACTTGTCTTTTTAATGTCTCTTCAATCTTTTCTTTAAATCGCTCATTTCCTAGGGGATAGTTATAATGGAACGAATGACTAATGGTATGGATGTCCCGTTCGGATAGTTCCGCTTGAAATAATTTCCTATATAAATAACTTCTTTCTTCTTCTGTCTGGCCCAGGCCCAGATAGGTTTCATGATCATTAATAAGCTCATTACTCCTCATCCAGGCATGATGACCGTAACTGCTCCATGGATATTCCTCAAGAGATTTTACCATCCCTGCCCTTATCGGATTTAATTCAATATATCGATAGCACATCAATAAATATTCCTCCGCATTCACAATACTTGCTTTGTGACGTCCTTCCCATAGTGTACCACTACGACGATAGGTCCGATTTATATACGTTACATAATGCTGACCTAACAATGACATTACTTTTGATATTCCTTCAGCATCGCTTGGTGTCATTAATAAATGTACATGATTCGTCATCAGCACATAAGCATGTAACTTTACTTGATATCGTTTCAGCGCTCGACCTAATCGATCTAAATAATATCGGTAATCATCTTCAGCGAAAAAACACGGTTCTCGATTATTCCCACGTTGCACAATATGGGCAGGCACATTAGGCAGGTACATCCTTGGCTTTCTCGGCATTGCAATCTCCTTTTGCTTGTTAATCTTTAGGGTGGAAACGTTTTCATTTTAGTTGCCAGCTAACAACTGTTCAAAATTAAATCACTCCGGCCCCTTTATGCGCTCTTTGAGCATCAGCATGGTGCTGATGCTGATGGTATCAAGGGTGGCATGGATGGTTTCGTTGATCTCTGCCAGTACCACATCCAGGGTCTTTCCGATGTCCGTATTCTTTCCCGGTTCGCGCAGATCCGGACTGTCCAGTTGGAATGATTCGAAGATGTTGATCACGTCCATCAGTGTTGTTCGCTTGGCATTGCCGCAAAATTGATAACCACCGCCGACACCACGAACTGATTCCACCAGGCCCGCCTTGCCCAGTTCGCGCATTACCTTGGAAAGATGGTTACCTGATACTTTGAATTTTCTGGCAATGTCCATGCGCGACAGTTGTTGATCAGGTTGTGCAGCCAGTTCCAGAACAGCATACAGGCCGAGCAGCGTTGCTCTTTGTAGTTTCATGGTAACGGGCCGTGTCCGGGCTGCATCACTCTAACTCCTTTTCCAGTTGCAGGTAGGGGCCGGCCATCATTCCCTGGCTGCGGAAAAAAGCCAGCACCTCATGGTTTTGCCGGGTGATCATGGTACGCGCCTTGGTGACACCGGCCCGGTGAAAATAGCCGCACAGGCTATCCAATAATTTTGAGCCAATACCCCCTAACCGTTCGTCTTGCCTGATGCCTATGGCAATGACCCAGCCGCATGGTGCGGAACCGAATTCCCAGGCCCTGATCTCGCCGTTAATAAATCCCAGTACCTGCTGTCCTTGCTCTGCAACCAGAATAAACCGGCTCTCTTTATGACTCTGGTATTCATTGAAGGCATCCTGCCAGTACTGCGGTTTGGCCTCGCCGGTTATGTCGGTATCTATCTCGATAACTGCATGAATATCATTCAGCGACGCTTCACGGATCAGCATGTAAATCTCTGTTTCTTCCATAATATTTCACATGAGTCTGAGCGGCAGGGGTGAATAGAACCCGGCCGCATTATTTTGTTTAACTGGACCAATGTGGAATTATAGTATGAAATTATTATTAACATAATAGATATTATAGTATTATAATACTTTAATATGTTTAAACATCGTATCGTTTATCTATTCGATCCGGGGGATTACGATGAATCCGGCAGAAACCATGACGATAGATTCTGAAACAAGGCCCGTTCCCTACATGGTAGGGACCGAAACATCACCCCTGGAACCATCTATCGTCGAGGTTTTGCGTACTGTCTACGACCCGGAGATCCCCGTCAGTGTGTTTGAACTGGGCCTCATCTATGATCTGAGGATCAGTGATGATGGCGTCGTCAAGGTTATCATGACGCTGACCACCCCCACTTGTCCTGTCGCTGAAGAACTTCCCGGCTGGGTCGAACGGGCGCTATACACGGTGGATGGCGTGTCCAGGGTCGAGATTGAACTGGTATGGGAACCCTTCTGGCGCCCTGAATACATGACGGAAGAGGCGAGGCTGCAATTGGGTTTATGGTAAGTACGGGCTAAACATGCTGGATAAATTCCGGATCGGCCATGATTTCCCCCTGTTTCACGTAGTGCTGGAGAAAGGGGCGTTGCGCCTCTTTGCCAGGGCAATCGGTGAGACGAATCCCGGAGAGCAACTGATTAAGGTTGGCCTGCAGGCCTGCACGACAGACGGAACCTGTCTGGCAACAGGGGAGGCGGATATAATCCTGGTGGACTGATCGCTTGTATCAGTCGCACATAAATGTGCGCCAGCTAGGCCGGTATATCCTTGTGCCCTTGTAAAACGGGGGTACAGATTGTTATCAATTCATCCATACACTCTTCTATACTGCGTGCCGAGGTCAGCAGTTCATGATCGGCCAGCCGATAATCGGCCTGGCGTTCCTCCAGGATCAGTTTCAGATCCTGCATGGCCTTGGTATTTCCGGAGATGGGCCGCAAATCCCCCTGGGCAATGACCCGCTGCATGTGGTCTTCTGGTATGGCGCGGATCCAGACAGTAAAATAGTGGGACCGCAATACGCGGTAGGTCTCTGCCTCGGAGATGAGGCTCCCACCCGTTTCTACCACCACGAACCGGTAGTCAGCGATGGTTTGTTGCAGGGCCTCAAGTTCAAACCGTCTGTAGACGTCCTGTCCTCTCAGGGAGATCAATTCACCCATGTCCATGCCGGAGAGTTGTGCAATGACTTCATCAAGCCGTACGAACGGCGCCTTGAAGTGTTTGGCGAGCAGTGATCCCAGTGTGCTCTTTCCGGCCCCGCGCAGGCCCACCAGCGCTACGCCCATACGGGAGGCCCTGTCAGTTGTAAATGTATCCCGTAATACCTGGTAGGCCTGATGCTGTTGCTCCACTGACAAGGTGTTTATCAAATCATGCAGCGGTTCATACCTGTTCAATATATCTGCCTGAAACGGCAGCAGTGACCCAACATGAACTCCCAGCGCACGGGCTATGCGGCTGAGTAAGGTCAACGAGATATTGGCTGTGCCTCCTTCTACCTGAGCCAGGTAGCGTTCCGAAATATTGGAGTGAAAGGCCAGGTTTTTGCGGGTCAACCCGCGCCGTGAACGGATGGCGCGAACACGCATGCCCACCTGGTCTACCAGCTCCTCGGCGGTAATGTCAGGCTTCTCCAGTTGCTGTGGATCGGAGTCAGTCATCTAATGCGTATGGGGTTGCTGATCGTTGTCGTCATGAAATATAGAAATATAATGCATCTTACAACATAATCAAAAAAATATATTGCATAAATCCGGGGCGATTCAGTGAAATAGGCCGATCCTTCGGTTGTACCGGCCCTGGTGCATGCTTGAATCTTTCTGGTCAAGGTGTCGTGCCAGGGCGGACGGATGGCCGGGATGATGGCCGCGCCCGTGCCCGTGCCAATTGCCGGATTGAGTGTCTATGCGCTGAAGTAAAGAAACACGTCACGAATGTCGAAGATTAAACTGACAAAAATCGTGGTCATCAATCCATGCAGCCAGATGCTGTATGCATCGTTCATATTGAACGCACCACGTCTCAAAAACAGGTAGATCATCAACGGCGTCCAAAGGAGGATATGGACGCTGCCCCAGAGCAACCCCCAACCGACAAAATAGGCAAGGCCCGTCGCAACATAGAGCGTTGAGATACCAACTGTAAGCGCCCAGCGGGCCTCAACCCGCGACCAGGCAAACCAGAACGAGGAGGCGTAGGCGAAGCGCATCCAGGTCATCCAGTTTCGCACCCAGTCCGGTAAATCCGATACATATACGCCCTTTGCCGCTACGGTTGCGGCCCAAGTTTCATAATAAGGCTCAACCATCCCGCTCTCCTCTCATTAATAAATAAAGGATCCTCCGAAAAAATTATCCACGGCATTTTCAGGGTCGAAAAACGAAGCAGCAAAATCCGGTTTTCCATGTCTCAAATGCCCACTGGCAGTGGCGACACCAGGCCCGGTTGCAAGCCGGTCAAAGCCTTAATTTACTGTTCACCGATTTGCCGTTGTTTCGGGGACCCTGACTCTTTGCCGTGGCTGGTTTTCAAACCCAAAGCTGTGTCCGCCGGCCACGCGTGGCACGTATTGCATGTTGAGCCGGCGTTATGTGATTGGTGACAACCGATACAACTTGCCATCGACGTGACGGCGGTGGTCTTGGCCATCGCCTCGAGCCGGCTGACGTCGCCGTGACACATGATGCACTGCATGCCGGCCTGCAGGTGCACCCGGTGACTCCAGTTGACACCAGGTGTGATCCGGTAAACCCGCACCCACGGGATGGGCTGGTCAGAGTTTGTCAATCTGTCCAGCGTCACCAGGGCAGGTTTGTTTTTTACAATAGTGTTATGACAGGAAGAACAGATGACTTTGGGAGGAAACGCCATCTTTTTCCCCGGAGCGGGATTGGTATGACAGAATTGGCATTGCAACCCCTGCGCCAGGTGTAATTTGTGACTGTAGGGCACCGGCTGCACCGGGGCAGGGTGGGGCGCAATATTATCGGGCACTTCCTGCTCCGGAGTATGTGTGAACTGTTGGGCCGCCTCGGCTACGGCCATAAACAGGAGAAGCACTGCCACACCCAGCGCGCTTTTCACCGTTGCCCGGGCTATGTTGCTAGGTTTTGGCATGGGCCGATCGGGTTACTACTTCTTCAATGCTGCTACCGAAATCTTTAAGGATTACCGCTGCGGCATTACGCCCCGGTTTACCGGTGATGGATCCGCCCGGCGCCGTACAGGCGCCAGTTTGATACAGGCCGGAAATCGGCATGCGGTAATGGTCCCACCCGGGTACCGGACGCATGTCTCCGGACTGGGCCGGACCGTACTCACCGGCATGGGCGCTACCACGCCACATTGCCGGGTTCATGCGTTCGATATCTATGGGACTCTCCAGAAACCTTGCCAGGAACTTGTCAGGGGTGAGGTTGGGCGCGAAGCGCCGGTAGTAAGCAAGAATCTCATCGGCCACCTGTTCCTTGATGTTATCCCAATGGGCAGGACCCTCCTTCAGTGCGTAGGGCAGATTGCCTTCGATCTTCAGGGTATGGTAGCCGGCCGGCGCCCGCGTGGGATCCGCAATGCTGGGGCAGACGACCTGCAAGGGCAGGTCATGAAGATTTATCTCACCGCGGGCATTGTCATACTCCAGCCGCAGGATGCGTTCGGGATTGGACAGGATCGCCGTCTCAGTGGGCGAGAGGGTGCTACCGTCGGCGAGCGGATACCTTGGCGGTTCCGAGGTGGCATAGTGAAAAGCGAACATGGCGTGTTCCGGCTGGAACAGGCGGACATTCTCAAGAAATTCATCGCCCCAGAGCCTGCGTGATGCCATATCGACGAGGTGTTTGATGTGAATCGTGGAGACAACGGCCTTGCCGGCACGGTAGCGGCTGCCGTCATGACATTCAACGCCCGTACACCTGCCGTTCTCAATGATTAATCTTCCCACCGGCTTGTTTGTCAGGATCACACCACCGTTTGCTTCAATCGCCCTCCCGAGGGATTCGCTCAGCATCCCCGATCCGCCAACTGGTATTGGACGCCCATGCAGTTGTTGGCGCATCAGTGAAAAAACAAACTTACCTGTGCCCGGATCCCCTCCTGGAACACTGCTGAAACGGCCGACGGCAAGATGGAACGTGCGTATATAGTCGTTCTCAAACAGTTCATGGACCAGATCATAGGCGGACATGCCGAGACGGCGGCGCCAGATCCGGCCCATCGGCGCATTCGATCCTCTGGATGCAACGTAGGCCTTGTATTCTGCGACCAACCGTTTGAAGGTATCCGCATCTTTCCTGGAGAATTTGGCGTACTCGGCGTAGGTGCGCTGCGGATCTTTCCACACGGTAATCGACGCCCCGTCAAGGAATTGAATGTGCATGACGGGATCCGGGTCAATATATTCCAACCCGTAATCGCGCAGGTTGAGTTCATTGTTGCGCAATACCGGGTTCGACTGGATGAATCCATGCACTGACGAGCAGAGATCCTCCTTGAATCCCGGAAGACAAACTTCCGCTGTCTTGCAGCCGCCGCCAATCGTCGGCCGCCCCTCCAGCACGACAACGCTGAACCCGGCTTTTACCAGGTAAGCCGCGCAGATCAAACTGTTATGGCCGGCCCCGGCCACCACAAAATCGAAGTGCTCCCCGGCGCCGGACAGGGTTTGCTGCGCCATGGCCTTGAAAGTCAATGGGGCAATGGCCGCCCCTTTTACAAAGCCCCGCCGTGAAATCCTGCCCATCGCTCTTTATGCTCTTCTATTTCGCAAAGCTCTGCCAGTCAGCCCGGATCGGACTGAACGATTCGATTGTAAAAGTGTCCTCGAGTGCCTTTCCACCGTGTTCCACATAAGAGGGTATCACAAGCAGATCGCCAGGCCCGAGCAGGTATTCACGGTCTTCGACCCAGAATTGCAATTTACCCCTGACCACATAGGTTATCTGTTCGTTTGGATGATTGTGCCGTGGCGCGCTGGCGCCCTTGTCAATCTCGTTCAATACCAGCATGGTATTATTACCCTGAAAGGCGCGCAACCTCACGGCACCATTCCACAGGTCATGCGTTGGCACTTCATTGGAGTGAAAAAACTTTTCCCTCGGTGGCACGGTTTGCGCGATGCTTTCCACAAAGATCGGCAACAGGAGTATGCCAAGTATAATCGCGATTATTTTTTTCATGAAAGAAATCCTCTTCTCATTTCTGTTTATCGGTTGTGTATGTAAGGATGGTTCCCGTCAAGATTCCCGCAGCATTTTATCCACACTTCAATCGTGATATCCATTGTTCTGTACTTAACACAATTTCTCCCTATGGATACCCTGAGCATTGTGGTCATGCATTCATTAGTCCATACTTATTTCAAGGATCACATTGGTCAGCGCACAAACACTGATGAAGTATAACGGCTGTCCCGTTAACATCTTACGTCATGCCGGAAACCGCAAAGCGGTTATCCG
>JBHHYN010000054.1:0-18138 GCA_046757565.1 Gammaproteobacteria bacterium
AAAAACCTGTCAAGCTTTTTTTCACTTTTTTTCAATTAATACGCTGAATAGTTACTAGATTTTCTACATTATCTTGACAATAATCTATTCAAACCTGGAGGTTATTTCATCTATTTAAACCATTATTGAGTAGCCTTATCTACTGGATTCCCGTTTTCACGGGAATGACGGTATTTATGACTTGAATCCGCCTCTCTATTTAATCAGTTTTTATTCAAAAGTCTTTCTTGTTAACCCACAGATTCTGCTGAAGAGCCTTAAATTAAGGAAGCTCTGAGGCGTGGTGTATAATGCACCGTTTACAGCGCTAAGGATGTAATTGATCAGAGTTTTCTTAAGCCTTAACTGGCGAACCGGTGGTTTTATAACAGGAAACAGGCTCGCAGGCCATGGCAACGGAGAGTTCCCGGCGAGTTGAGGAGAATATTAATGCTGATTGGTGTCCCCAAAGAGATTAAAACACATGAGTACCGGGCCGGCTTGACTCCTGCGAGTGTGCGCGAGCTGGTCCATTATAACCATCAGGTCCTGGTGGAAAGCACGACTGGTGAAGGCATCGGTATGACCGATGACGACTACCGTGATGCCGGCGCCACGATTACGGAAACCGGTACCAATATCTTTGCCCGAAGTGAAATGATCGTGAAAGTAAAAGAACCACAGCCGGAGGAATGCCGGATGCTCCGTGAAGACCAGATTGTATTCACATACTTTCACCTGGCGCCCTCACCTGGATTAACCAGGAACCTGATAGATGCCGGAATTGTGGCAATTGCCTATGAGACGGTTACGGGACCCAACCACACACTGCCGCTGCTGGCGCCCATGAGTGAAGTAGCGGGCAGACTCTCCATTCAGGCAGGGGCCCACTGCCTGGAAAAAGGCCAGGGAGGGAAAGGTGTTTTGATCGGTGGCGTGCCCGGTGTCGCACCGGCAAAGGTATTGATCATCGGAGGTGGCACGGTGGGTGAAAATGCCGCAGCGATGGCGATCGGCATGGAGACCGATGTAACGCTGCTGGACAGGTCCCTGCCCCGGTTACGCCAACTCGATGCTGAATTTTCCGGCCGGGTTAAATGTGTCTATTCCACGGCCGAGTCTATCGAACAGTATGCACTCAAGGCGGATCTGGTTGTCGGCGCCGTACTGAATCCGGGTGCGGCGGCGCCAAAACTGCTAACCGAGGATGTCATAAAGCGTATGTCAAAGGGCTCTGTATTCATCGATGTAGCGATCGATCAGGGCGGATGCGCGGAAACGTCCCGGCCAACAACCCATCTGGAGCCCACCTACGTGAAACATGGCATTGTCCACTATTGCGTCAGCAACATGCCGGGTGCAGTGCCGCGCACATCTACCTTTGCGCTGAACAATGCCACCTTACCCTTTATTCTGGCGCTGGCCAATCAAGGGTACAAGCCGGCTATGCAGGAGGACCATCACTTGCTTAATGGACTGAATATACATAAAGGGCGGATTACCAATGCAGCGGTAGCACGGGACCTGGGTTACGACTATCAACCGGGCATCGAGGCAATAGGCGCAGGATGAGCTACCGGCCCGGAAATCTGCTCATAAACTCCGGAAAAAACCTATACTTGATTGTATAGAGACTCAAACTGAAATAATGGCATGGCCGGCTAAAACCGCCCCTGACGAGATGCGAACAAACCCCGGTAACGGCCTGTCATAATTCATGAAATAAGGAACAATTATGGATAATATGAATCCAAATATTGTAAAAAATTAGCAAGTTAGGATAATAAAGGTTGTGATCAAACCGATGGTAATTTATACATTACCGCTAGTTGCGCTGGTATTGCTCTCCACGGCTTATGCGGCCGATGTAGCGATCAAGCCGGGCATGGCTGCCGGCCAGACCCCGGCGGGATCCGGAAACAACGAACCCGAAGTTCCGGCTTCCGGGCCCGGGACCCGTACCGGCTCCCTCTCTCCTGCCGAGGCCAGGTATGCCATCGAACGATACCAACAACAGATCCATGCTACGGAAATAGCTCATGGGGCCTACGACAATCAAATAAGCGAAGAGCTGTTGGGTCTGGGCCTGGCCCGGCGGGATCTGGGACAGGATGCTGAGGCCGTCAAGGCGTTCGACAGGGCCCTGTATATCACCCGCATCAACCAGGGTTTGTCCAACCCTAATCAGTTACCCATCCTGGAACTGATCATCGAAAGCAATACAGCACTGTCGGACTGGAAGGCACTCGATCAAAATTACCATTACCTGTACTGGGTTTATCGCCGCGCTTATGGTGATGATGATCCACGCCTGTTACCGGTCATCGACAGAGTCGGGCTATGGCACCTTAACGCCTATCAGATGGGTGTCGATGATAGGCCCTTCCAGCACCTGGCAAGTGCTGATAATCTCTATTCTCATGCCATCGAAATCATAGAACAAAATTACGGTCCGACTGACCCGCGCTTGATCGATCCACTTTACGGAGGGGTATTGACCAATTATCAGATAGCAGTCTATGCGAGTAGCGCCGATAAGTTCGAGGGGATCCGCTTCACTACCGCCAGCAGCAGCCGGGCACAGCGCCTGCAAGAAGAACAACAGGCCAGGCAGGAGGCAATCCATGACAGTTATATCAAAGGGAAAAAAGCGATGAACCGGATTCTGGATGTCTTCGAGCACAATCCGCAACTGCCCCCCGACTCCCACGCCCTGGCGAGGGTCCACCTTGGTGATTGGTATTTGTTGTTTAACAAAAGAAATAGCGCCATGCGGAACTATGGAAAGGCCTTTACCTTGCTGGACGGAAGTGGCATAGACAGGGATAAGATAAACAGGTTATTCTCACGGCCAAGGAGCTTACCGGCCTACAATCTGCCCTTACCATACAAATCGAAATCCGATAAGGATAAAAGCTATGTTCTGGCCTCTCTGGTGGTCACCAAATCCGGCCAGCCAAGGAATATCCATATTATCGAGGCAAAACCTGCAAACAGCACTTCGCTCCGGCGCCGGGCAAAGAAAACGATCAGAGCTACACGATTTAGACCCCGGTTCGAGAACGGTCAACCGGTAGCGACTGAAGATTTTAATATCCGTTATATATTTGAAGAGTGATAGAGACAGGCACATTATGATCCGGTTCAGAATTATTTCAAATCTTTTATTGATAAGCGGCGTGCTGTTCATGCTAGCGGCATGCAAAACCGAAACTTCGAAGTCGCTGCCAACGCCATCCAGCACCTCACCATCCCAATCGAGTTCGTCATCACCCTCTTCAAGCAGTAAGAGTAGCCAGTCTGCATCAAAGTCATCGAGTCAGGCACAACAGACAGACAGTCAGGCACAACAGACAGACAGTCAGGCACAGCAGGCCGCCAACCAGGCACAGCAAGCGGCCAGTCAGGCGCAGCAGGCCGCCAACCAGGCACAGCAAGCGGCCAGTCAGGCGCAGCAAGCGGCCAACCAGGCACAACAAGCGGCCAGTCCAGACCGGCCGTCTTCCAGCCAGGCACAGCAGGCCGCCAACCAGGCGCAGCAAGCGGCCAACCAGGCACAGCAAGCGGCCAGTCAGGCACAGCAAGCGGCCAGTCAGGCACAACAAGCCGCCAGCCAAGGCCAACAGGCACGGAGTCCAGGCCAGCAGTTATCCAGTCAGGCGCAGCAAGCGGCCAACCAGGCACAACAAGCGGCCAGTCCAGACCGGCCGTCTTCCAGCCAGGCACAGCAAGCGGCCAACCAGGCACAGCAAGCGGCCAGTCAGGCGCAGCAAGCCGCCAGCCTGGCGCAACAGGCCGCCCGTCAGGCACAGCAGGCCGCCGCCGCCACACAAAGTCCGTCTACTGCTCCATCACCAGCCACTGGCGTACAGGCTGGCGAATCACCAGGTAGATCGAGCGGGCAGAAAACAGATGATGAAATCCTGGCCGAAGCCCTTAAGGCGTTTGACAAAAATATGCAGGCCTCCGGTATAGAGGGAGAGAGTCAAGGTGGACCCGGCACGCCTGCCCAGGATCATCCTGCCGGGGATCGCAGTCAATCGATGCAAACATCTACTACAGGCAACCAACATGGTGCCTCAACCTCTACCGCCCAAGCCGGCGCCGGGCCAGAAACTGGAGATGCGGCCGGGTCACTATCCACGGCGGTGACTGCTGCAACCTCTCCTCCTGCACCGGCTGGGGGCACGGATAAGGGAACTGGCAGCAGAAATACCGGACAAACTGTTTATGGCACCACCGGGATATTCCCCCCCTCCTCTGAGCAACAGGGAAACGGCGCCGGTGGAGACAGCGCCAGCAAGAAGGGTCAAAACGTTTATGGTGCCGCAGGAATTACCGGCCATCCCGGTGATCGGAATCTGCAAACGGGTGACAGCGATATATCCGGGCAGCAGGTTGTCATCGTTGGTGGGGGCAACGATAAAC
This sequence comes from Gammaproteobacteria bacterium, assembly GCA_046757565.1. Lineage (GTDB taxonomy): Bacteria > Pseudomonadota > Gammaproteobacteria > Eutrophobiales > Eutrophobiaceae > JBHHYN01. Next base: position 4,408 of record JBHHYN010000054.1, read on the forward strand.
AGGGGTCCACGGAGGAACCTGGTTTTGGAGGTGGGACCGGTACCGGGACTCCAGGAGCGATGACAGATGCGGAACGCATTCTTGTACTGAGCGGACAACTCGACAAATCACTTTCACAGTTTGACAGCGCGATCCTGAGTGAAAGAGAAGCCGTACGGCAAGAAGAGAATGAGCAAGGGAGCCAATCAGGTTATGGGGAAGCCGGTGGTGATATGGACGAAGGTGCAGGGTCGGAAACCTCCCCGCAACAAACGGCAATGCTGCATGGTACAGGTGGCACCAGCGCTTCCGGTGGAGGACATCTGCCCAATGCACCGGGTACCAATCGAAAGGGTATATTCAAACATAGCCCCACACAGACTGAGATACCCCCGGACATACCCGATGGCAGCGACGATGATGTGGTGGCAGGCCAGCTTCGGGAAGCCGCGATGAAAGAAACCGACCCTGTGTTGAGAAAAAAACTATGGGATGAATACCGCAAATATAAAAAAGGAGTCGTAAGTAAACGATGATATTACGAATGCTGCAAGCAATCCCTTTATTATTGCTGGGCCTGGTCGTTACTGCGTGTAGTACCACGACAATAAAAACCACAGACCAGACACCGGCGATTCAGGAACCCGAACAGATCCCGGAAGACCAGTTGCTCGATGTTGGTGTGGGTATTTTTAATCCCGGTGTCGATGCTATCAGCAAGGAAGAGGAAGGGGTCTTTCCGCAAGTCAGAGAGGCAGAGGCCCGTTACATGCCATTCAAGCTGACGGAAACCCTGCAAAAGACCGGTAACTGGGGCGTCGTCCGGGTCATTCCGGACAGGCAGAGTGAAATGGACTTGTGGGTGGATGGTGAAATACTGAAATCGGACGGTGAGACACTGGAATTAAAGATAAAGGTCGAGGATGCCTCGGGTAAGGTCTGGTACACAAAAAACTACAAGGAAGTTGCCAGCAAGTATGCCTATGACGACTTGCGGAACGCCAGACAGGATCCCTTCCAGGGTCTGTACAACCGTATTGCCAATGACATGATCAGGTTCCGCAGGCAATTAAACCCCAGTGACATAACAAACATCCAAACCATTACAAAATTGAAATTTGCGCAGCGCTTCGCCCCGGAGGCCTATTCCGATTACCTGCAGCAGGACGGGCGCGGGCATTATAAAGTCAAACGCCTGCCTGCCGACAATGACCCGATTATGCAACGTGTTATGCGTATACGTGAGCGTGATTACATGTTCGTCGATACTTTACAGGATTATTACGGCGCTTTCGCGCGACAGATGGCCGGACCTTACCGTTCGTGGCGTAAGGAAAGCTACCAGGAAACAGTCGACCTGCGTGAACTGAAACAGCAATCCAGAAACCGCATAGCGGGGGGCGTTCTGGCAATCGTGGCAGGCATTCTCGGTGCCGCCAGTGACAATGCTGTTGCCAGCACCGCCGGTGTCGTCGGAATAGGCGCCGGCACCTATATGATAAAAAGCGGCCTGGATAAAAAGGAAGAGTCCAAAATCCATATTGAGGCCCTGAAGGAACTGGGGTCATCCTTAAACGCAGAGGTTCAACCTCACACCATTACACTTGAAGACCGTACTGTGACGCTGTCGGGGACTGTAGATGATCAATACGCCCAGTGGCGTCAGATCCTCAAAGATATCTACCGGACCGAAACCGGCCAAACCGGGCCCGTTACGAATTAGGGACCGACCGATAAACAAGCCCTGCGATACTGGCGGGGTTCCCCGGCATTTTAAATTCTGCGTTCGCCGTATACCCTTGTCTTTCTGAAATATATCCTTATTGTTAAGGAAGATCAGACCACAGTAAGTGTAATGGCCTATTTTCCAACAGGTTTTCATATACGATATGAATAGCAAACACGAGGACAAGACCCGGGAAGAGCCACCTCGGATCAAACCGGCAAACATCACTCTTACCCCGGCAACCGGTTCGGACAAGTCTGTTCCATCAAGGGTTAAATCCTGGCGGCCATTTCTAATCGGCGCAGGGCTGTGTGTTCTGTTGATCTTCATGCTTGTCGTAATCTTTCTGCTACCCGACTGGTCAGCTCCCCCCGCGACTACGGCGACAAAAGCACCTCTGCAAAGCAATACCACCGGCAGTCATAGCGTTACCGCGGCTCCGGCAACGGCAGGCAGACAGGCTGAATCTCCCTGGACAGAGGCGCAATTGGCAAAACTGCGGAAAGAGTCCCAGGAGATATTGTCGCGAATGCTGGAAGCACAAAGGGCGCTGGAAAAGAGGAGTGTCCAGCAGTGGGCCGACAAGGAATATACCCAGGCCATGGACCTTGCCAAATCAGGTGATGCCGCCTATCGCGAGCGTGAATTTGAGCAGGCAAAGGAGCAATATCAACTGGCCCTGGACGGATTTAACGCTCTTCTTGATCGGATAGACACTTATTTCAGGGAGGCGATGGAACGGGGCAATCAGGCAATTGACGAAGGTGATTCTAAAACAGCAGAAGAGGCTTTCCAGAGAGCCCTGTTGCTTAAACCCGGCGCTCCACTGGCAATCAGGGGAAGTAAACGCGCTGAAACACTGGATGAAGTCCTCGCCTTGACCACCAAGGGCAATGATTATCTTCGAAATGGTCAGTTAGATGATGCCAAAAAAAGCTATCAGCAGGCCCTGTCACTGGACCGTTATGCAAAACAGGCAGCCAATCAACTGAAAATCGTAAAACAGAAGATCATAGATCGTGAATTTACACGGGCCATGTCCCGTGGCTATGTGGCCCTGGAACACGATGAATTGAAGCAGGCGCGCAAGGCGTTTATGCAGGCGATGAAAATCAAACCCGGCGCGACGGAAGCGCAAAGTGCATTGCATCAGACAAAGACCCGAATCACTTCCCGCAAAATTAATGCGTTATTAACTTCAGCGAGGCAATTGGAACAGGAGGAACGCTGGTCGCAGGCAATAGTCATCTACGATCAGGCCCTGGCGCTGGACGCCAACCTGGCATCGGCCCAACAAGGCAAACGATACGCCTCGTGGCGGGCCGGTTTAAACAAACGCCTGTTAGTAACCATTGCCAAACCGGAACGCCTGTCCAACAAGGCCGTCTTTAACGAAGCAAAGGCGTTGCTTGATGAAGCCAGATCTGTTGCCAGGCCCGGCGCTGAACTTAAAAAGCAGATGACTTATCTTGCGCGCCTGTTGACACAGGCCATTACTCCCGTGCGTGTGACATTCCACTCAAACGAACGCACTGAGGTCAACTTATATAAAGTTGGAGTGCTTGGTCAATTCAAGGAAAAGGAGTTATCGCTGCGGCCGGGCCATTATGTTGCCGTCGGGAAACGGGAAGGATACCGCGATGTCCGGGTTGAATTCGACGTCAACTCAAACAAACCAATGCAACCCGTCATTGTCCAATGTAAAGAAACCGTGCTTTAGATAACCATATGTTTACAGGGCAAAATATGACAAATTTACAGAACTTGTAAACAAAACTTATCTTGATGAATAATAACAATAATCCAATCGAACCGGCCCGGTTCAATACAGATAAAACCATAAAGCCGGCCGCTTTCACCCCCGTTTCCGCGGCAACCGCCCGCACCGGCAAACGGCCGCGCATGGGTGTGCTGCTTACAGGTATCGTGCTGTTACTCTGCGCAACTGTTGTCTGGTTTGTGTTCACGGCAAAATCAATCTATATCGAAACGGATCCTCCTGATGCAATCGTCGCTATTCAAGGTGGCATTAAAATAAAACTTGCCCGGCATTATCTAATCCACTCCGGCAAATACCGGATATCGGCGAATGCCCCGGGCTACTTCCCTTTAGATCAGGCTTTGGTGATCGATAATGACCAGGAACAACACTTTGCATTTGCGTTACAACGATTGCCAGGCCACCTTAATCTCAGTTCATCACCTGTAACCGGGGCAGAGATTTGGATAGACGATGCGCTAAAAGGCAGGACCCCCATGACGGTCTCTAATCTTTCGCCCGGAACACATACCCTAAAAATAGCTGCGGAAAGATACCTGCCTTACGAAGGTACGGTAGAGATAGAAGGACTGGGTCACGAACAGATACTTAGCGTTAATCTGGTCCCTGCCTGGGCGGATGTAACACTCTCTTCACAACCGCCGGGAGCGCAGGTATATATTGATAACAGTCCGGTTGGACAAACCCCTGTCACGGCAGAAGTCATGCAGGGAAAACATGATGTCCGCATCAAACTCCCGGGTTACAAGGTCTGGCAAGAGAGCCTCAGGATTACCGCCAATGAACCTTTGAACCTGTCAGAGATTAAACTGAAGGTTGCTGATGCGCTCCTGTTCATTGAGACCCGGCCCGCCAAGGTGGATATTACCGTTGCCGGTCAATATAAAGGTCAGACACCCGTGGAGGTAGCGCTGGCACCCGGGAAACCGGCTGATATCCATTTTTTCAAGGAAGGCTACCAGAAGGCCAGCAGGAAATTAACGCTTAAGTCCGGTGAAAAACGGCGCCTGCGTGTCGAATTAAAGCCTGAATTAATGCCTGTCTTGTTCGCTGTCGAACCGGCGGACGCCAGACTCTATGTGGATGGTGTGCTGCGCGGTCATCCAATGCAGACACTGCAACTATCAACCAGATCCCATCAGATAGAAATCCTCAAGGAGGGTTACGTTCCCTACAGGACCACCATCATACCGCGGACGGGTGTAGCGCAACAGCTTAGAGTAAAACTGAAAACACTGCGGCAGGCAAGACTGGAATCGATAAAACCGATCATTAAAACCCCGGCGAATCAGATCATGAAGCTTTTTTACCCGGGGAAATTCACCATGGGGGCATCGCGGCGTGAAGCGGGCCGCCGCGCCAATGAAACATTGAGAAATATAGCTCTGACACGGCCATTTTACCTCTCCCTGAGAGAGGTTACTAATGCCGAGTACCGGGCATTTGACCGGTCTCACTCATCGGGCAACGTACAGGGAAACAGCCTGAACGGAAACCGGCAACCGGTTGTCAAAATAAGTTGGGAACAGGCGGCATTATACTGTAACTGGCTCAGCCGGCAGGAATCGTTGCCCCCCTTCTATCAGGTAAAGGGTAATAAAGTGACCGGGTTTGACCGCAATGCCATCGGCTACCGCCTGCCTACCGAGGCGGAATGGGCCTGGGCCGCAAGGACCACGGGCAAGCAACAAATGTTGAAATTTCCCTGGGGAAGCAAGTTCCCACCGAAGGCCGTAAGTGGAAATTACGCAGATACGTCTGCAGCTCAACTGCTGGGACGGATCATCGGAAGGTATAATGATGGCTACGCCACCACGGCGCCGGTAGGCAGTTTTGCCGCCAACAGCAAAGGCCTGTTCGATATGGGCGGAAATGTAGCGGAATGGACCAATGACTTTTACGACATTGCCATCGGGCGCAGCAATGCCTTTGAAAAAGACCCAATGGGCCCGGAGACCGGGGAAAATCACGTCATCCGGGGTTCCAGTTGGGCCCACGGGTCAATAACGGAATTGCGATTGTCATACCGTGATTATGGAAACAAGGCCCGCGACGACGTAGGATTCAGGCTGGCGCGTTATATGGAGTAGAAAAATGAGACGCATCATTTCCCATTTGATCTGTTTTATGATCCTGTCGGTCATGTTGACGGCCACTGCAGAGGAAAAAAGTACTAAAGATACGTCCAAAAATGGCAACACCACCGTGCAACAGAATCAGGCGGGCGGCAATAAACCTGCAAAACAGCAGGCAACACCGGCAACGCCTGATACGTTTAAACCCAGTGAGGAGATTTCCGAAGATCTGTCGGTTTCCTTTCCTGTAGATATTTAAGGACCTTTTATGAAACATAATCCTCTCTCCGACTTTATCTATCAACTATTCGCCCTGTTTCTGGCGGTGATTTTCGTCCATGCCATCTATGTCATCGTCATTCGTCCCAACGCCAACGCCATCCTTGCAGAACAGAGGGCGGCGCAGTTGGCAGGGGGTTCCTATGAGGTAAAGCGCTCCGCCTATATCGTGGTAAAAGATTACGAGCAGGAATCCTGTTTTATCCTGGCAATCTGGGCCGTCGCTATTATGGGATTAAAGGCAAAAGTTGCTCTGCATGAGCGAAAGCTGCTGAAGCAGTCCCTGCTGGAAGTGGCCCCGGGGACCAGTATCCTGCCGGAAGACACGCGCGAATACTCACGCCCACTGCAGGCCTTGCCGCCGGAGGAACGTGAATACCTGCTGCCCCGCGCCCTGTTGACTGCCTTACAGCGCTTTGGCTCCACGCAAAACATACAGAACGTCTCATCTGCCGTAAATGAGGTATGTGAAACGGAATCGGACCGGCTCGATTCCGAGTTATCCATGGTCCGTTATCTCATTTGGGCAATACCGTCGATTGGGTTCATCGGCACGGTTCGCGGCATCGGCGAGGCATTGGGTGAGGCACACCGCGCCGTTGAAGGCGACATCGTCGGAGTTACGGTCAGCCTTGGTATTGCATTTAATTCGACATTCATCGCCCTGGTGATCAGTATTTTCATCATGTTTTTAATGCACCAGTTACAGTTGCTACAGGAGCGCCTGGTCCTCGATACGAAATCCTACTGCGATGTCAACCTGATCCGGCATTTAAAGACACGTTAAACCTGGAATTCACAGTTAACCGCTACGAGTTGAAGATAAGATGTCATTTTGTACTATTGAACTGAACGATATCGAAATCCGCTTGGGCAGGGGTTCAAAGATCGTGCTTCGCAGTCCCGGCTACGCGGTTATCGACAAGGACAAAATCCAGCTTGGCGATGCAGCACTGAAGCTGGCCCATCTGAATCCCAGGGCAACGTACAACCGCTTCTGGGACAATTTAAGCCAGGATGCGTTGCAGACACCGACAAAACTGTACCGGCACAATGCCGACCTTGCCCATGCGCATCTGCTTATGATGCATGAACAGGCGGGTAAGCCGGAACAACTCCTGTTTGCGGTGCCGGGCAGCTATTCCAGTGAACAGTTATCACTGTTGTTGGGAATTGTCGGGGCCTGTCCGTTTACAGCCATAGGCCTGGTCGATTCCGCCGTGGCCAGTACAGCAGCTGTAGCGGATACCGGGACCTACCAGCATATTGAGATCTATCTTCACCAGACCGTGCTCACCCAGCTGGATGTTGCCGGACAGGTCAGGCGGCGCTCTGTTGAGGTGATCGCCGATACAGGGCTGAATACCCTGTACAGTACAGTGGCCGGCCTGATTGCGGACCTGTTCATCCAGCAATCCCGTTTTGATCCCCAACACAACGCGGAGACGGAACAGGCGCTGTATGACCAGTTACCCCGGTGTTTAAGGACGTTGCACGATAACCGGGAAGTACCCCTTGAGATCCAGTACAGGGGTACGACCCATCAGGCAAAGCTGCATAGGGATACTCTCCTGGAAAGTCTGGATCCCGTGTATCGGAAAATCACTCAACGTCTCTCTACTGCGCACTCCTGCCTGGTCGGTGATCGCCTGGCCGCCTTGCCGGGGCTTGTGGAATTACTGCACGAACATGAGGTATTGAAACCGGAGACTCTATTCCGGGGCTGTGAGGAACATATACAGCAGATCCGATCATCGGGTCCGGCGCTTAATTTCGTTACCGTACTCCCGGCCCCGGCCAATCCCACTGTCTCCACGGCCACACAGCTGCCCGAACCGGCAAAATCCGTTGCACAGGGCACGGACACGGTAACCCATGTGCTTCATGGGCATCGTGCCTACCCTCTGGGGAAACAGCCGAGTTACCTGTCGAAAGAGGGTGCGGTCGTCGCTGCCAAAGATCCGCATTGCCCCTGTTCGGTTGTATTACAAAACAACCATCCCGTACTGCACACTGAAACCGGGGCGCCGGTATTCCTGAACGGTCAGGCTGTCAACCGGACCGCTCAATTACGGCCTGGCGATGTCGTTACTTTTGCAGATTCAGAGGCAAGCTATACATTTATAGATGTACTGGAACGCAATGGCCCATAAACGCCGGCAATTGTCAGCCTTCAATCTCTCTTTTCTGGACATCATGTCCTGTGGATTCGGGGCCGTTGTATTGCTTTTCCTGATCATCAAACACAATGTCAATGCCAATGTACCCAGTGCGAAAACCACTCCGGATCTGACTTCCGAGGTAAAACTTCTGGAAGAAGAGGTCCGGGAAGGGAAGGAAGGCCGGGCAAAGTTGCGCAACACCGTTGCGGAGATCGACATGCAGACGGTCACAGCCCAGGGCCTGGCGCGCCGCATCACTGAAGAAATCAGGAAAAAAGAGACTGCCGGGGAAACGGAAGCATCAAAGGCCGCCGCTGAGGATAGCGAAGTAGAAAGACTCAAGACCGACATAAAGAAACTCGAGGAGCAGAAACAACGCCTCGAGCAGGAGACCACCGAAACCGGCAAGGACACCCGCAGCTTTATTGGCGAAGGCAACCGTGAATATCTGACAGGATTGAAGCTCGGCGGGAAACGCATAATGATACTGCTGGATACGTCTGCCAGTATGCTGGATAAGACCATCGTTAATATTATCCGCCGCCGGAATATGCCGGATGAACGCAAGCGCAATTCACAAAAATGGCAACAGGCATTGAAGACAGTAGACTGGTTGAGCACCCGCTTCCCGATCAGCAGCGGCTACCAGGTCTACACATTCAACACAGACACAAAACCGGTAGTGACGGACAGTCAGGGCCAGTGGTTGAAGGTAAAAGACAAGGACCAGCTCGATAATCTGGTAAAATCCATGAAAAAGATTATCCCCGGAGGTGGCACCAACCTGGAAACGGCATTTGCATCCGTTAAAAAACTCCGGCCTTTACCGGACAATATCTACCTCATTACCGATGGTCTGCCGACACGGGGCAAAAAAAAACCGCGTGGCACCACCATTTCCGGCAAACAGCGTCTAAAATTATTTGAAAGGGCCCTGAAAAATCTGCCACAAGGCATACCGGTCAATGTCATCCTGCTGCCAATGGAAGGTGATCCGATGGCGGCCTCTGCATTCTGGCAACTGGCCCAGTTTACGGAAGGCTCATTTATCAGTCCCACCGAGGATTGGCCATGAGACACAAACGCCGGGAAAACGAGGTCTTCAGTATTTCGTTCCTTGATGTCATTACCTGTGGCTTCGGGGCCATTATTCTGTTGCTGATGATTGCCAAGGCGGGCGAACCGGCCGTCCTGGAAGCCTCCAGCAAACCCCTGGATGGAACCATCAGAGACCTGCAGGCGCAGCTTTTCGAAACACGGGGAGAAGCAAAACTGCTGAACCGCGACCTCAATGCAAAAAGGGAGCAGTTATCCGTCTGGAAGGAAAAGGTCGCCAGGCTCCAGCAACAACTGGCGAACATCAAGGACCGTTATACCAGCATTGAAAACGAGGCCTCGGTCAACACAATTATCAAGGGTAAACTGGAACTGGCCTTGCAAACACTGACCGACGAGATGCGGCGATTGCTCAGCCAGCAAAAGGAGAAGAAAACCCAGTTCATCGGCGGCATTCCGGTTGACAGCGAATATATTATCTTCATCATCGATACCTCGGGCAGTATGTTCCACTATGCGTGGAACAAGATGATCGACGAGCTGGTGTCAACGCTGGATGTTTATCCAAAGGTAAAAGGTATACAGATCATGAGTGATATGGGTGAATACATGTTCTCTGAATACCGGGGTAGATGGATACCCGATACACCCGGCCGGCGCAAGGTAATGATTGAACGCCTGCGCCACTGGAATCCTTTCAGCAACAGCAGCCCCGTTGAAGGGATCACCCAGGCCATCCGGACCTATTACAGCCAGGACAAGAAAATCAGCCTGTATGTGTATGGAGATGAATTTACAGGGCGCTCGATAAAAGAGGTAATCGACACGGTTGAACGCATAAACCCCAAGGATGCAAAGGGCTCTCCAAGAATCCGCATTCATGCTGTCGGGTTTCCAACACAGTTTGCCAACCCCAGGCAATTACAGTTTACCGGCATACGCTTTGCGACACTGATGCGTGAACTGACCCATCGCAATGGTGGTACCTTTGTCGGACTTAATGATTTTCGTAAATAAATACTATGAAAAGCTGTCGATTATGAAGAAGCGAAATCCGCCGAAAATGGCAAATGTAAAAATTCAATTTGCATTTATCATCCTGTTATCTTCTATTGTCTCGGGATGCGAACAATCCATGGCCCTTAAGGTCGAAAGTAGCGTGCCGGCACCCTTATTGACCAAAATACCCCTCACCATGGGCGTTTACTATGACGATCAATTCCGTCATTATTCCTATAAGGAGAACTCATCGGACCGGAAAAACTGGGACATAGAGAGCGGCGCATCACAAGTTGCGTTGTTTAACCGGATCCTGTCATCCATGTTCAGGGAGGTAAAACCTGTTACCTCGCTACCGGAATCAGGGGCTGACACGGGCGTTGACGCCATACTGTCGCCCTCCATCGAAGAGATGCAATTTTCCCTGCCGAGGGAAACAAAACTCAAACTCTATGAAGCCTGGATAAAATACAAGATAACTCTCTACAGCAATGACGGCTCAGTTATTGCGGAGTGGCCACTTACAGCCTATGGCAAAACAACGACAGAATTTCTGAAGAGCCGGGACAAGGGCCTGCGGGCTGCAATCGAACTGGCGCTCCGGGACGCCGGCGCAAAACTGGCAATCGGATTTCCCAACGTCGGCGGCGTCAAACAATGGTTGGCCACTTCGCTTGGCGAATGCCACAATCATAGCAACGGTGTTTGTTAAAACCCCCGCGAAGATATGATAAACCAGGCGATATGGTTTCAGGTAGTCCTTGCTCTGCTGTTGAGCGGATGTCAAAGCACCACTGTTATCGACCAGCGCCGTGATGCCCCTACCAGCCTGAATAAGGATGATTCCATCGTCGTGCTCGGCCGCCGGCAAAGCGGTGATCACGAAACCGAGCACGACTTTATTACCTGTGTGGGCAAATCTCTCGCCAGCAGCGAACATGGGATTAATGTGATCCCGGAAAAACAGTTCGTTGACAGCATGTATCCCTATTTTGAGACAAGTACCGCGCCCATGGATGTGAAAAACCTCAACAACCTGATACAAAACCCTGTTGTGGCCGCAAAATTCTCTAACTTCCACATTCGCTATTTTGTCTGGATCGACGGCTCCACGGTACGGACCAATAGCAGTGGTTCCATCTCCTGCGCAATAGGGCCGGGCGGTGGCGGTTGTTTTGGATTTGCTACCTGGGACGATAAATCCAACTACGAAGCCAGCGTATGGGATTTCAAAAATCTCTCCCTGTCCGGGAATATCAGCGCCGAGACGCAAGGGACCTCTTACCTGCCTGCTGTGATCATACCCATTCCCCTGCTGGCGCGTGTCAAGGCCCATGCCTGTGAAAGTATGGCGGATCAGATAAAAAGCTTTTTCAATGAGTAGTCTTTGAGCCCTGGCTGATCAGGCAGGCAAACGTGCCTAAGAAAGAACTCGAATCGTATAGTGCTAATAAGAAAGGAAGGGGTGATAATGAACGCAAAATGCCGTCGATTAGAATCGCCAGGACAGATCCTTTCTGTTCCTCTTGGCTTACTCGTGTAACCCAGTGATTTCTTAATTCAAAACCACTATTATCCCTCAAAACATAGGGTATTTTCCTAACTCATACCTGCCACGTTCATGAGTCCACACCATACCGCTAAGATAAAAGTGATCCCTGATGCAATATCCCAGGTAAAACTGCGCCAATACCACTTTTTATATTTAGAAAAGTCATACTCACCTTCTTTGGCAGTGCTTCTTTTAACTGAACGATGTTTCGCAAGAAATAAACTGACTCCTACAAAAACCAATCCGAGTGTGAATGCAGATACGGGGCCTACAATCCATTGTGGTCCTGTCCCACTCTCAACAAGATTTGCAGCTAACAATACCGTTACACCAATTCCTCCAGTATTCACTCCAATCAGATATCTACGGGTTGAATCGGCTACTTGCTGTGAACGCTTTTCGTGATCTATTTCTGTTGCCATAGTAATAAGATAAGCACATCATCATGGTTTCTACAATAAAACAGGGGAGCATGTGAATGCAAACCAGGTAATACAATTGTATCGGACACGCATGCAAATTGAGGAAGCGTTCCGTGATATTAAGAATTGCGATAAAACTCATTCAGATAGACGCATTACAACAATGAAAGCAATAAACTTTTGTGGGGATCTGTCAGGGACAGACTACGGTTAAATGACATTTGATAAACAATTTCCTTACGGAATGGTAAAACCGTGCCCTGTCCTCCCGATTGCCTCAACTCACCTCAACTAATCTGACCCCATCGTCTATAAACCATTTGAATATTATACAACGAATCTGACTCTGAAGGATCCCCATTCGAGGCGTCCGGTGATTTACTCGGGACTCCAGTCCTGCTCAAGATACTGATGAATAAGTCGCTTGATTTCCTCTGTCAACTTGTGCGCCTTTGGCTTATGTTTATGCCGTGCCTGGCCAAGTGACCCGCCTGTTGATGCCGGTATTCTCTCTGCCCGGTATTGCGTGCCAATTCCCGTGACAAAGTGCTTGATGCACGCCCCAGAGCACTTGCTATTTTATTCATTGAGGTGCCCATTTTTCGTTCAACTTCGATATAATATCTTCACTCAAGACTCAGGTGTTTATAGTTCATTTGTAGCATCCGTAAAGGGTCTGCTCACTGTTTACTCTACACCTGGGTCCTGTCCCTGTTAACAGGTATATTGCTGCCAGTTACAGTCAGAGGTTATGCGCTTATGATACGAATTCAGGACATACTTTTAGTCATTCTTGTCACATTATTAGCAGGCTGTGGAAGCGCGTTTACGTCTATGAAGCAGGTACGCAACCGAGAACCAATGAGAACTGTTGTCGTCCCACTTCCATTCGATGATGCCTATGCAAATCTGTCGAAGGCGGTCTCGGAATGCGTCGTGCTCAATATTAATAAGGCGTATTCGGTAAAAAGAAGTAATTCAGCAGAGGTCGCAGTGTTGTCAAACGGGGCGGTCTCCGGATCGAATGTCTGGCTTGCAGTAATAGTTGAGCCGATCAATGACAATGAGAGCCGACTTTCGATCTATTGGAGTAAAAAGTTTTGGGAGTCTCGTGCGGCTTCCATCAAATCCTGGGCTATGGGAGCAAGCACAGGTTGTTGATGTGAAAAACCACTAAACGACCCTCCAGAAAAGGGGGGCAGATTTATTTATCGATTTTACCTAACCTTGCATTTACTCATTTGGCCTTACCTTCTGCGATTGCTTCAAATGCGCCCTTTAAATTTTTCCTTACATCTTTTAGCCACTCAATGACTTCTTCCGGCGCATCAGTTTGCATGATGATATTTTGGATCAACAATAATGTTGATTTCATTTGTCCGAGATTTCTTACAGACTCCCAACTCATGGCTTCGTCTATATGGAAAAGCAGCTTGTCGGAATCAGAAAACCCGAAGTTTTCCACCACTGCATCTCTCAAATTGATCCACGACCCTTGAAGATCCGAGATTGCGGTTTTTTCATATCCGCTTGGTTCGGTTTTAAAACTCATGATTCTTTTTTGTTTCTGTATGCATCTGCAATATATATGACACGATTAGCAAAATCAGAGTTCCGCTTCTGAAGATTTTTATTCACACTGAAATAATTGGGTCTTCAGCAGAATCTGTGGGTTGATATATAAACAGTAGCCCGTCATTC
>JBHHYN010000055.1:0-17885 GCA_046757565.1 Gammaproteobacteria bacterium
TTTTTATTCAAAAGTCTTTCTTGTTAACCCACAGATTCTGCTGAAGAGCCGTTTTATAAGGTCTGAACGATCCATAATAGTCTGGCAGATTCGGGTATTCAGAGCACTGATATGGTCTGGCGGACAGGATCTCGCAGGGCACAGGTTAATCGAGGCGCTTTTCAGGCCGATTATTCCGTTTCTCCATGAGCAAAGCAAACTACTGCTTTGCCATACGCAAGAAACCGGTTCCAGCTATGCCCCTTGACGTTATAATCGTGAAGCATGAAACATTATGATGCATAATCCTGTACCCTTTGGGTAAAGAGCGGTGTCAGGCAAACTGCAAGAAAATTATCTGGATTTTGCCCGGGAACTGGTAGAGGGGGCGGGTGAAATCGCGCTGAACTATTTTCGTCTACCGGTTGCGGTGGAGGATAAAACGGCAACGGATGACTTCGATCCGGTGACCGAGGCCGATAGGGATATCGAGTCGTACCTACGCAGGAGGATTACTGAAGCCTGTCCCGGGCACTCCATAGTGGGCGAAGAGCACGGCATCAGTGAAGGAACGGATGACTTCCGATGGATCATCGATCCCATCGACGGCACCAGGGCCTTTATTTCCGGGTCACCCATGTGGGGGATCCTGCTCGGTCTGATGCAGGGTGATGCGTGCCTGCTGGGTCTGATGCACCAGCCCTATCTTCAGGAGACCTTCTCTGGAAGCCGTGCAGGCGCGTTTATTGAAAAAGAGGGGGGCAAACATCCGATCGCTACTGCACGGACACAGAGTCTGGTTGAGGCAACGCTGTACTGCACTCATCCTGACATGTTTACTTCAAAGAATGATTTCAAGGCATTCAGCAAGGTTGCGGCAAGTTGCCGGTTAATGCGTTATGGCGGCGATTGCTATTCCTATTGTCTGCTGGCCCACGGCTTTATCGATCTTGTCATTGAAGGGGGGCTCCAGCCCTACGATATTCTCCCGCTTATCCCGATTATCGAGGCGGCAGGAGGTATCGTGACGGATTGGCGCGGCAACCCGGCATTGTCCGGTGGTAATGTTATCGCTGCGGCCAATGCCGGACTGCATGAAAAAGCGTTGGCGCTGCTTAACACTTAAGGACTGGAAACGATATCTGTTCTGACCATAAATAATATGCGCCGGCTCAGCCGGCTACAGAATCCAGTTGGTAGCTGGTCAACTGCTGTAAAAAGTCATCGACCAGCAGCTTGGCTATATCGTCCGGGCACACGGATTGCAGCCCCCGCCAGGCAGGGACGCTGTTAACTTCAAGCACCAGATAGCGTTGTTCTGCATCTGTGATGATATCGACGCCGGCATAACAGGCGTTGGTGGCCCGCGTTGCATCTTCCGCCAGGCGGCGCAGACCGTCCGTCAGCACGGCAGGCAGGCACTTCCCGCCGCGGGCACGATTGGTTATCCAGTGCTCGGAGACCCTTTCCATCGCAGCAACGGCCCTGCCACCGACAACAAGCACACGCCAGTCCCTTCCGGATTGATTTTTTTGGGCAATATAAGATTGCAAATAGTAAATCCCGCCAACCCCTTCAGCCGGGGGTAACCCCTGTGCAGAATCGAGCAGCAACAGACCCCTGCCACAGTTTCCGAACAGGGGTTTGAGTACCAGTTTCCTGCCGGCGAGTGTTTCACGTTTTACGATCTCAAGCGCTTCCTTATGCGATTCACACACCCACACGGGAGGCGCGGCTATGTCCGCACGGGCAAGCAGGAAACTTGCCATACCCTTATCCACGGTTTGTTCAATAATACGTGCATCGTTATAGACCATGACGCCCAGATCCTTGAGCGCATGCAGGACATCAAGCCGGAACGTTACCTCTTCGAAACTACCGCCGGGAACCGCCCTGACCAGCACGGCATCGGGAAGATCGTGCGAAAATCCAGGGATTTCGAGACCCAGTCTGCTACTGCCGAATCCAATACGGCAATCCTTTAATGAGACCAGAGTGGGTGTTATGCGATGCGTTGCAAACGCCTTGATCAGCCGTTCTTCATGCCAACCGTTGTTGTCGGAAAATATGATAATTCGCTGCATGGGCAGCTTTAGTTTTTCCATAAATTTTTTATTTTTCCGGTAAATGTATACTTCTTCTTTTTTTGCTGGACATCGGGATAATATAAACGATAACGCCAGTAAAA
Source organism: Gammaproteobacteria bacterium (assembly GCA_046757565.1). Lineage (GTDB taxonomy): Bacteria > Pseudomonadota > Gammaproteobacteria > Eutrophobiales > Eutrophobiaceae > JBHHYN01. The sequence goes on from JBHHYN010000055.1 coordinate 2,168, forward strand.
CAGATCATGCAAGAGAAAACTGTTCTTATCATCGGTGCCAGCGCCCGTGCGGCAGCCTGGTCCGCGGCCCGGGCAGGATTTAAACCTTACTGGATAGATCGGTATGGGGATTACGATCTTGCCGGGTATGATGGTGCTATGGTGGACGCGGCAGACTATCCTGCAGGCCTGATTGCGCGCGCAGATGATGCGCCGCAAGCACCATGGATCTATACGGGCGCCATGGAGAACCATCTCACTGTGCTTGAACGGATTGCGGATCTGCGCCCGCTTATGGGAAATGATCGGAATGTGTGTAAAATAATTCGTGATCCGCAAAGAGTCGCCGCCTGTTATGATCGTGCTGCCATTCCAAGGCCCGGGATGCCATCCCCCGACAAGACAGCGATTGACAATTGCAGGTATTTGATAAAACCCGTGCACAGTGCCGGCGGGTTTGGCATCACGGATTACCTTGCCGGGCGTCCATTGCGGAAAGACCATTACCTGCAACAGTTTATAGAGGGAGAGGGCCGTTCGGCAGTTTACATCAGTAATGGTCGGGACGCCCGCCTGCTCGGAGTCACCCGGCAACTGGTGGGTGAAGGGGAATGGTATGCGCCACCATATGCCTACTGCGGCAGTATCGGACCGTTAGCGGTCAATTCAGATGAAAAACAACAATGGATAAAGATTGGCGAGGCCCTGACGGGCGAGTTTGGTGTGCGCGGACTGTTTGGCGTCGATGCCATCGCTGACGCCGGCAGGATAATCCCGATCGAGGTAAACCCGCGTTACACAGCCTCTGTGGAAGTCATCGAGTTGGCAACCGGATTGCCCGTTATTGCCATGCATATTCAGGGATGTACGGGCAACATGCCTGCTTTCCGGGCGGTGCAGCCCGAAACAATGATTGGCAAGGCAATTCTGTTTGCGCCCCGTGATTTGCATGCACCGGATTTGACAGAGAACGGGGACTGGATCAACGAACACGGGTTTCCACGTATCGCGGATATCCCCCGTTCAGGCTCAATCATTTTTAAAGGGAATCCACTCATCACAGCGCTGGTTACAGGCAGGGATGAGTCAGGTTGCCGCGAATCGCTACTGGCCAATACAGCACGTATTTATGAAATGTTTGCCGGCCCCTTTCAATAATGGTGTGTGAAAAGTATGATTATGGCATCGCAACTGTCCCGGTTTCCTGTTGGCGCATCTGCCGCTCTCCTTCACCTTGACTTGCCTCTGCACGGGGATGAAGATCACGCCCCTGATTTGTATAAAGCCCGGTTGAGTCCCGCATAATGAATTCAGTGAACATGGTGGAGGCGATTTGGATCCCTTCAACGGAACGCATCGAGCAAGCTAATCTAACCGCCTTCCGGCAACAGGTTGAAAAAGAGTGGGGGATAGATAGTCCTGATTATCCCGCGTTGTATGCCTGGTCCATCGCCCAACCCGCACAATTCTGGCAGTCGATCTGGAAATTTACCGGTGTCATTGCCGCAAGCTGCGGTGATGTCGTCCTCGAAAACGGGGAACAGATGCTGGAGGCGAAATGGTTTCCCCAGGCTCGGCTCAATTACGCCGAGAACCTGCTGCGTCATCGCGATGATACCCCGGCCATACTCTTTTGGGGGGAAGACAGGATACGGCGGAGCGTGACCAGGAACAAACTTTATGCCCAGGTATCCAGACTTGCCCGGGCTCTGAGCGATATGGGTATTGGAAAAGGTGACCGGGTTGCGGGATTCATGCCGAATATGCCTGAGTCCGTGATGGCCATGCTGGCAACGGCCAGTCTCGGTGCTATATGGTCTTCCTGTTCACCGGATTTCGGTGCCGCCGGTGTACTGGATCGTTTTGGCCAGATCCGGCCAAAAGTGCTTTTTAGCGCGGATGGCTACACCTATAACGGGAAGTGGCACAGTTCCCTGCCTGTGGTGGAGCAGATTGCCGCGGGATTGCCTTCTTTACAGCGGATCATTATCGCTCCTTATGACCCGACAGCGCCGGAATTGTCCGGGGATCTCCGTCACACAACGCTTTTAAGTGAATTCATCCGGGACTATGACGAAACCGATATCCGGTTTACGCGGCTTCCATTTGATCATCCCTTGTTCATTCTGTTTTCTTCCGGAACTACGGGAGTCCCCAAATGTATTGTACATAGCGCTGGCGGGACGCTTTTGCAACATTTAAAGGAGCACCAGCTGCATACAGATATCAGGCCGGGTGATCGACTGTTCTATTTTACTACTTGTGGCTGGATGATGTGGAACTGGCTGGTCTCCGCACTGGCCTCGGAGGCGACAATCGTACTCTATGACGGTTCCCCTTTTTACCCGGACGGGAATGTACTCTTCGACTATATCGACGCCGTGGGGATCACCCATCTGGGGACCTCGGCCAAATTCATCGATGCCGTGCATAAGGCCGGTCTGGAACCAATCGATACACATTCACTTGCATCACTGAGAACCATCCTCTCGACAGGATCCCCGTTGGCGCCGGAAAGTTTCGATTTCGTCTATCAAAGCATCAAGGATGATGTCTGCCTGTCATCGATCTCCGGTGGCACCGATATCATTTCCTGTTTTGCGCTGGGTAATCCCGTGTTACCGGTATGGCGTGGTGAACTGCAATGCCGGGGACTGGGTATGAAGGTTGAGGTATTTTCTAAAGAGGGCAAGGCGGTGACTGGAGAGAAGGGTGAACTTGTGTGCACGGCACCGTTTCCATCCATGCCGGTAGGGTTCTGGGACGATCCCGAAAAGAACAAGTACAGGGCGGCCTATTTTGAGAGGTATCCGGGGGTTTGGTGCCATGGTGATTACGTTGCATTGACCGGGCATGGCGGCCTCATCATCTACGGCCGTTCAGACACTGTGCTCAATCCCGGCGGCGTGCGCATTGGAACAGCGGAGATCTACCGGCAGGTGGAAGCACTGGATGAGGTGGTGGAAAGTCTGGCGATTGGGCAGGAGTGGCAGGGTGATGTGCGTGTTATTCTGTTTGTCAGATTACGCGACGGCGTGATGCTTGATGATGGCCTCATTGAGCGGATCAAGCAGCGCATCCGCCGTAATACCACGGCGCGCCATGTTCCGGCCAGAATCATTCAGGTGAGTGATATTCCCCGGACCAGGAGCGGCAAGACGGTTGAACTGGCGGTGAGAAATGTCGTACACAATCAACCGGTGAGGAATAAAGAGGCATTGGCCAATCCCCAGGCCCTTGAATTATTCAAGGACCTGAAGGCGTTGCAATCGTAGGGTTACCAACGCAGAATTCTTACACAACCATAATCATTGAAACCATAAGAGTATGAAGAATTTCAAAGAGGCATATTGTTATATTATGGAAGCCAGGGTGGAATGGGCAGACATGGATGCTTTTAAGCATGTGAATAATACGGTTTATTTGCGCTATTTTGAACGCATCAGGATGGAACTGTTCATGGAATCCGGTTTTATGGAGTATATGAAAAAACACAACATTGGTCCCATACTCGCCTCAACCCAATGTAAATTCAAGGCCCCTCTCTCCTATCCGGATTCCATACTGATCGGAACACATATAACCGATATTGAGGAGGAGAGTTTTTTAATGCAGTACGCCATCTATAGTGAAAAACTGAATAGGGTGGCCGCAGAAGGTAACGGCTTACTTGTCTATTTTGATTATGAACAGGGCAGGAAGACGAAGATACCGGATCAATTAAGAAAACATTTGGAGACTTTCAGCCAACAAAACAGTCGTATCTCCGGGTGATCTGGATTACCGCATATTGTTAACATTCAGAATTTTACTGTAGTATAACATGCCAGGATTTGCGGGGCTGCAAACAGGTTACCCTTCATCCGGTATCAAACTTATCGGATGCACAGGATCATATCGATATTATCAATAAAGCCTGTTGGAAACGGCGACGAATGAACTTTTAAATTGTTGTCCGCTACTAACTTCAGGATTAATCAATCTGATTATAGATGAGGAGTACGCCGATGAAATGTGCATTTTTATCCAGGGCTGTTCCGGCCCTTGTCCTGGGCTTGTTTATCACTACTCTGAGTTTGCCCACACAGGCTGCCGGATATGAAGTCGACTTGAGCCACTCAGCCATTCAGTTTCGGATTTCGCATATGGGAGTCAGTATTCTGAGTGGTCGATTCAACAAGTTCTCCGGACGGCTTAATTGGGACAGGGAAAACCCGGCTGCCTCGACAATTGAGGTAACGATCGATACAGCCAGTGTTGATTCCAATTGGGCCGAACGGGACAAGCATTTACGCGGCGATGAGTTTCTTGATTCCGAAAAATATCCTACTGCAACATTTAAAAGCACCCGCTATGCAGGTGATGCCAGGGGAGGTACATTGGAGGGCGTACTGACGCTGCACGGGGTGAGCAAACCGATGACCCTGGAGGTAAAAGCGATAGGCGAGGGACCGGATCCCTGGGGGGGATACCGGGCCGGTTTCGAGGCAACGACCTCTCTGCGCCGGGCGGACTTTGGTATCACTCATAATCTTGGTCCGGCGTCGGAGACAATGGAATTTGATCTGTTCATTGAAGGGAAACGAAAGTTGAAATAATCCGGGTTAATCCCAGAGTATCCGTTTTAATGTATCGTCCTTGTCGATGAATGCATGCTTCAAAGCGGCTCCAATGTGGCCGATTAACAATAATCCGGTGCCGTAGGACAGGTAGAAATGCAGATCTATGGTCCAATCCCTGATGCTTGAATTGAGGTGGAAGAGGGCGGGGATATCGAACCAGTCGAGGAAGGAGAAGGTTTCGCCACCGGAGGTTGATATCAAATAACCCGTAACAGGGATTGCTATCATTGCAATCAGTAACAGCTTGTGCATGATGTTTGCCCCGTTACTTTCCCAGTGTTTCAGATGCGCGGCCGGTCCGGGGACCGGTGAGTAAAACTGCCAACCAATCTTTATGAGGGCAAGGACAAGCGTCAACATACCTAAGGACCGGTGCCATTCCCTTGAAGTGTTAAACCACCGGTTAAAATAATCCAAATCGACCATATACCAACCCAGCCATATCAAGCCAATGATGAATATGGCAATCAGCCAGTGTAACAACTTGCTGAACAGCCCATACCTGCCTTCGGTGTTCCTTATTTGCATGGTTAAATGGATATACGGGGCACTGATCCCAACATGTCAATAGATGTGTGACAAAAGTCCGCATCCTGAATTTTGATACCTGTTTACCCTAATTGATTTTCACGCAAATTTCGATCCTTTTTTTGTTTTTTTAGTGTTAACTAATCCTGTTTTTTCAAGTCTAACAGGTTAAGCAAAGACATTAATTGACGATATTCATGGAGAGGCGATTGTTTCTGTTATGCAGCATTCCATAAACGGGATGTGCATAAGAAAAGCGATTGAAATGAGGCGCTTGATATGGTTGGAGTTTGTTTAAAACGTGTCATAAGAGTCAAAGAAATCAGGTTTCCTTTTGCGGTATTAGGCAGAACACTTCTGTTCCTCAATATAGTATTACTCTCCTCATCCTGTTCAACAGTGACCACCTATACACCGGATGGGAAACCCGAGACGCGCAGTCTGGAAGAGTTCAGGGCCTATGCAGAACAGGTATTCAGACGCCAGAATCACGCAAGCAGTGAAATCATCATGTTACAACTCGACGCCGAATCAGAAGATAATGATCAGTACTCTCGGTTAATGAATGCTGAAGAAAAGATTATCGATGCATGCAGCCCGCTGAACAGAATGGCGGCAAGGATGGCCGAGAACCGTAAAATTAATCCATCCTTGAAGTATGAAATTTTTTATTCTTTAAGTAAATGTGATCATGTGACCCGTGATGTTGAGACGCTTATAAAAAGTTACAGCATGTAATGCCACACTAACTTCTACGGGCCTTACGGGCCGAGAGCAACGATCTCGCCACCTCATTCAATATGCGGGTTTTAAAATTTGATTAACCACAGACGCCTACATGGACGTAGGTGGTAGAGCCCAGTCTGGAACGGAGGCCGAGGCACAGATATTACACATGGATGTGTGCTTATGTAGTTATGGACCAGTACACAGAGAGAATTAAAGTTAAAAACAACTAACGAAAATCTCGAGGGCATGCCCCCGAGTTAGACAGCGATAATAGATTATGGATAACCATTACACTGAAACTCGGTCGCTTGCGGCCGAGTTGTTCATAATTCTCCAGAAGACTGATGGAATATCATCAGGAGATCAATTACATAGTGTATTTCCGTTATTGTATAAGCTTGCCATTATACGTTAAGATAACAAGTTCTCCGGCACAATAAAAACATGAGGTATACCAGCCTGATATTATTTTCCGATTGGTATAGTCTCCGTATTTAACGGCTGACCTTGAGTAAGGGCGGGGTGGAACGAGTCATGGCGAGCACAGGTAACGACAAAATCATTCGGGTCGATATGACCAAACTGACGGTTTCTATCGAAGACTTTCCATCTGAGTGGAAACTGTTGGGAGGCCGCGCGCTTTCCTCCAGGGTATTACTGAACGAATGTGAGCCGACTTGCGATCCCTTGGGTCCGGATAACAGACTGGTGTTTGCTCCGGGTCTTCTTTCGGGAACATCCGCGCCCACATCCGGGCGCTTGTCGGTTGGATGTAAAAGTCCTTTGACGGGTGGAATAAAGGAAGCCAATGTTGGAGGGAATCCCGGCCAGGACCTGATGAAGCTGGGATTTCGGGCTGTTATCGTTAGCGGACAACCCGCACATCGGGAAAAACGCTGGGGTCTTGAAATTACCGTTGATGATGTAAGGCTGGTCGAGGCTGATGAATACAAGGGACTATGGAATTACGCCGGTTGCGAAAAATTACTGGCCAATTACCCAAGGACTGCCTCAGCCATCTCCATTGGCCCTGCGGGTGAGATGATGCTCAAGTCGGCATCAGTTGCAGCAACCGATAAAGACAAGGATCGCCGCCCTGCCAGGCATGCGGCACGGGGTGGCGTAGGTGCAGTCATGGGATCGAAATGCCTGAAATGGATTGCCATTGATCCGGGCAGGGCCAAGACGCGAAAGGCCGCCGATGCCAAGGGTTTTGCCGCATTCAACAAGTCCTTTAGCAAGGATTACCTTACCGGGGGCAGGCATAATACGTTTAAGAACGGCACCAGCGCTGTTGTGCCGGTTGCAAACATGCTGAATACTTTTCCCTATAAAAACCGCACACAAGGGCGTAACCCGGAAGTGGAGAAACTGGATGGCGCGCGCATCCTGGAATCGTTCAAGTCACGTGGTGGGCAAATGCATAACTGCATGACCGGTTGCATCGTGAAGTGCTCAAACATCGTGCATGACAAGGACGGGAACTATTTAACGTCCGCCCTTGAATTCGAGACGTTAACATTGTTAGGTTCCTGCTGCGCAATTAACAACTGGGAAGACGTTGCCGAGCTGGACAGGCTCTGCGACGAACTGGGCATGGATACCATTGAGACCGGTGCGGCAATTGCTGTTTTAATGGATTCCGGTGGCATGGAGTGGGGCGATGCCGAGGCCGCCAAAAATCTGTTGATACAGGACGTGGCCAATGGCACAGAGCTTGGTAAAACTGTCGCTAACGGGGCGCTCTCTATAGGCACAAGCCGCAATCACCACCGCATCCCGGTTATCAAGGGCCAGGCTGTCCCGGCCTGGGACCCCCGTCCATTAAAGGCCGCCGGGGTAACGTACGCAACCAGTGCCATGGGCGCCGATCATACTGCCGGTCTTGTCATTAATCCCAAGATAGGCGGTGAAGAAGCGGTTATTGCATCCCAGTTCAGCCAGATCATCAACGCCGTTGTCGACTCTTCCGGATTTTGTATGTTTCTGTCAGCGAACCTCGATGAGATACGGAATTTCTACGGTCTCTATCTGGGTGAAGAAATTTCACGTGAACAGATAGCCGATCTGGGCTGGCAATGCCTCCAGAATGAGTGGGAATTCAATGAACGTGCCGGGTTTAAACGGAGCGATGACGATATTCCTGCGTGTCTGCGTGAAGAGGGGATCGGTCCGGATAATGCGTTGAAATTTGATATTCCTCTGGATGTTATCGCCAAGGCTAAAGAGAGACGGCAAATGCCGGACAAGATTTTCAGCCAGCTCCCCGAGGGATAGGCTATCTGCAGCAGCCGGTTGACTGAGCGTTTCCAAGGGCGCAGTGATTTGCCTGATGAGTCAATCCATATCGTTGTGATGCCTGCAAGCCTTTTACCGGAATAATCATGATATAATGACCGGCGCATCAGGGCAGCAGCGGCCTGGTGTGTTAACTTTCATGGATCCTCTGTTTCATTCAAAGGATTCCTCGATCTAAGGAGAACAATATAATGATTCGAGTCAATGTTTTTTATCCCAGGCAGGAGGGTGGAAATTTCGATTACGATTATTACCTGGGTACCCATATCCCCATGGTCAGGGAGAAGCTGGGGGACGTTTTGAAACGGGTTGAAGTCTACAAGGGAGTGGCCGGCGCCGGTGGTGGACCGGAGCCCTACGTTACTGCAGCCAGTCTGTTTTTCGATAGCGTCGAGGCCTTTGAAAACTCCTTTGGTCCCCATGCGGAAGAGATCATGGGCGATATCCCCAATTTTACAAACCTGGAACCAACCGTCCAGATTGAAGACCAGTTGCTGTAGTCATTCCGTGAACAGGCGGATTATCTCCTGAGCAGGGAAATCATACAGATATTCATTGATGTAAGAGCCAGCCATGCCGGCTCTTTTCACATAGGCCGTCTTCCTCAAGTTTGATGAGTCCGGCCAGCAGGGAGCGTGAGGCAATCGGTAAGGCGGCGTCCGGGACATCGGAGTAGACCTTCGGCAGCAGTTCATCCAGCGTTTGTGGTTCCCGATCGAGGGCCTCGATAACTCTGTTTTCGCGTTGTTGCCTGTGTTCGAGAAATTCCTGAACGAGTGTTTGCCCGTCATTATGGACAGGGCCATGGGAGGGATAAAGCGTCTTGATGGGGTAATCACCCAGCCGCTTCAGGCTATCCAGATAAGTGCGCATATGTCCGTCAGGAGGATCGATAAGAATGGTTGACACGGTTGACAGCATGTCGCCGACGATTGCCGATTGATAGTGACTGTCGTAATAGCATAAATGGTCCACGGCGTGGCCTGGCGTATGGATTACGCTCAGGTGCCAATCGGGGCACCCATCCGGTGCAGTGCCGAGTTCGATCGTGTCGCCATCATGTAACGGCTCCCCATGGTGAAAACCTTCGGAGATACGGTCATAGGTGAGAGGGTGGGCACGCACCGGTAGATTGTAGCGCTGGCTCACGGCGTTGACGGCGCCAACATGATCGATATGGTGATGCGTCAACAGGATGGCCTCAAATCTCTTCCCTTCCCCGATAAGCTCGTCCATCTTTGCAAAGAGTGCGGCCTGTTCATCCTCCTCGGGCGTGGCAGGTTCAATCACATAAAGAGTGTCCGTTCCAATGATGAGTGTGTTCGTAGTCGTGGCCGGTGGCAGGGTAGGCGTTTTGAGTGGCGCCATAAAAATTCCCGGCGAGAAATAGACAGGGTGCAAGGCCCCCCCGGCAAATCGTTTTGCCGCAATATCAGCTTCTTTTTTGAAGGTAGACAGATCGTGTCTTGCCATCAGTTGTAACAGGAACAGGTTCGGGGGGGCGATTAACATCTCTCCGCGTTTCCAGGAGCCGACTGCTTCGGCAGGTTTGTAGAAACGCCCCTCTACAAGTTCTCCCGGTTCGATAGCAGGCTCTTCGCCATCGGGTAATGGCGCATGCATGAAGCGTGTCCGGTATAAAACAGGCGAGAAAGGCGGCGTGGTAATGTTACAAACCGGTGTCATTGCCTCAAAGGCGGCAGGCGCCGCAAGCAACAGTTGCAGCCAGTCATGGAGTGAGGATGAACCAAGGAGTGCCTTTCTCAGCCGGGTCCTTTCCCTGCTATCAAGATGTTCATTCAGATCCCCGGCCAATACCCCTGTTTCTTCAAACAATTCCCTTAATGCACAGTGGGCGAAGGCCATGTCTATCGGGTCATTGCCGGTCAGATAATCTTCCTGCATGATGGTGCCACCCGGAAAGGCCCAATACCCTCCCATGAAACGCAGTTGCGGCGCACGCCGGACAAGAAAAATTTCCGGTTCCTTCTCGGGGCCACGGGTCAATATAACGGATGATGCCAGGCGGACAGACGGCATGGCCGGATTATACAATGGATCTGTCTGTAGTGCGATGGGGGTCACTCTCTCCTGCGGGCCTCGTCCAGGGTGAAGAAACTGTCCGAGGTAAAGCGTTTACGATCAGGTTCCACTTCCGTCAGGGCTTCAACCTGCTGCATACTCTTGAGACTGCGGATAGCGATCCGCTTGTATTCGGAAGTGCCCTCGGATTTCCATGCGATCTCGTTATCGGTGAGTTCGCGTGTCACTTTACCGGGACTCCCGATCACCAGGCTGCGTGGCGGGCAGTTGAAGCCGGTCTTGATAAACGCGGCAGCGGCAACAATAGATGCCTCGCCAATGACAGCGCCATCCATAACGACTGCATTGATGCCGATCATGGCGTTGTGTTTGACAGTGCAACCATGCAGCACGGCGCCATGGCCTACGTGACCCTCTTGCTCAACTATCATATCGGCGCCCGGAAAGCTGTGCAGGACGCAGGTATCCTGGATATTAGCGCCGGCTTCCACGAGCAGACGGCCCAAATCACCACGCAATGATGCAGCGGGTCCGATATAACAGCCGGGACCGATAATGACATCGCCGATGAGGATCGCAGTGGGATGAACATAAGCGGTGGGATGCACCACGGGAGTCATCCCGTCAATACTGTATATTGGCATGTTAATGGTCCCCGAAATCAAATGGAATGGATAAGGATAAACGACTTTATGTTATCAATAAAATTCATTCCCTTAATGATGGGGATCTTTCTGTGGTATGGTTAAGGCTTGATGTGAAGTTTATTAAAGGGCTTTTGTCAAATGCGTTATAGCACAATCGAATTTTCTGTTGACGGTGGCGTGGCGATAGTAACACTGAACAGACCGGATCAACTGAACTGTTTTAATGAAACGATGCATGCAGAAATCAGGGAAGTCTTTCAGGAAATCGAAAATAATCCATCCCTGCGTTGTCTGGTGATGACCGGCAAGGGGCGCGGATTCTGTGCCGGTCAGGATCTGAATGATCGAAAATTCAGTAAAGTGGTCCGTCCGGACCTGGGCGAATCCCTTGCACAAAACTACAATCCCCTGATCCGCACCATTACAACTCTGGAAATGCCCGTCATCTGTGCGGTAAACGGTGTGGCAGCCGGCGCGGGGGCGAATATAGCATTGGCCTGTGACATAGTGTTAGCGGCGCGATCCGCCAGCTTTGTACAGGCATTCTGTAAAATAGGTTTGATCCCGGATTCAGGCGGAAGCTGGAGTTTGCCCAGACTTGTGGGCTTGCCTCGGGCCAGGGGTCTGGCGTTACTGGGGGAGCGGATCCCGGCGGATCAGGCCCAGCAATGGGGAATGATCTGGAAATGCGTCGATGATGACAAGCTCATGGAAGAGACACTTGTCATGGCCAGGCATTTTGAGACACAACCCACGAAGGGACTGGCACTGATTAAACAGGCGCTGCGTGCCTCCACGGCGAATTCATTGGATGAACAACTGGATCTGGAAGAGGAGTTGCAACGTATTGCCGGACGTACACATGATTACCGTGAGGGCGCGTTGGCATTCCTGGAAAAACGTAAACCGGACTTCAAGGGAAAGTAGTGTTATCTGTAACTGAGTCGTCATAACCGTTTCCCGGATATGTGCTTTTTTAATCTCTTTGAGTTTAATTCCCCGCAGCTTGCTCGGGGCAGTTTATTCTTCGTATACATTCCTTAATATATCCTTCCAGCTGAGGATACCTGTCATCATGTTTTCCTCGTTCAAGACCGGCAAACAGCTTATTTCGTTTTCCAGCATTAACCGGGCTGCCTCCTTGAGTGGACTGGACTCCTGAACCGTAATCAGATCACTGGTCATTATCTGCTGGACCCGCTTGTTCAATGTAAAGTGGTCTCTTGGGGTTTCTGCCGGGGTATCCAGATAAGGACTGATACATCTAAGTATGTCCCTGTCGGATATGATTCCTAATAGTTTTTTTTCCTCAATGACAACGACATGATGTATTTTTATGTTATCAAATATCTTTTTTACATCATTCGCTGTGTCATTCAATGTTACCGTTATCACATTCCTGGACATGATATCTTTGACTAACATGTTTATTCTCCCAACTGAATAATATTATTTCAGGGAACCTCTGACTTAATCAGAGGTTCCTTAGCTGTATAATAAATCCTGATTTAGCTCAGAATTGTTCGTTATCAAGCGCCATAACAGTTTCACTGCCTGCCGTGATCGATTCCAGAAAGGCTTGTGCGCGTGGTAAAAAATGCTCGGCATAAAAACAGGAGGTTACTATCTTGCTCTTGTAAAATGATTCTTCAGCTGCCCCTTCATTGAGTCTCTCATCTGCAATCAGTGCGGCCCGTGCCATCTGCCAGCCACCGCAGACTGTGCCTGTTAACATCAGAAACAAAAAGGCAACTGAACCGGGAGCGTTGGGATCGTTCCGATAATTCTCCAGTAACCAGGAGGTCGCTTTTTCCAATGCTTCAATACCTGCCAGGTAGTGGCCATGAATTGCTGCAAGGCTTTCATGGCCGGTCCGCGGCAGGGCCCTGGCAGTTTCGCGCATATCCGCAATCAACGCTTTCAACACTTTGCCTTCGTCATTGATAATCTTTCTTCCTATCAGATCCATGGCCTGGATCCCGGTGGTGCCTTCATAGATGGTCGTGATCCTGGCATCACGGAAGTGTTGCGCAGCACCGGTTTCTTCGATATAACCTGTGCCCCCATGTATCTGTACGCCCAGTGAGGTCAGTTCCTGGGCCAGTTCACTACACCAGCCCTTTACTACGGGGGTTAATAATAAGAACAGTTCTGAATGTTTTTGTGCTAACGCTTTATCTATGGCATGGTGGGAATAATCGAGCGAGGATGCGGTTACGTAGCAGAGTGCGCGCATGGCTTCCGTCCCGGCTTTCATCATCATCAGCATGCGGCGCACATCCGGATGATGAATGATCGTTACACGCTCTTTCTTTTTGGCAATGCGTCCCTGTACACGCTCCCTGGCAAAACCCAGGGCCTGCTGGTAGGCGCGTTCGCTGATACTCAATCCCTGCAGGCCGACCGCCAGACGGGCATGATTCATCATGGTGAACATGCATGCGATGCCGTTATGTTCTTTTCCTACCAGATACCCCACCGCACCCCCCCTGTCGCCATAGCTCATTACACAGGTGGGACTCGCATGGATGCCGAGCTTGTGTTCGATGGAGACAGGGTGTACGTCATTTCTTTCCCCCGGAGTACCGTTCGGGGCTGTAAGATATTTGGGTACAAGAAATAGAGAGATGCCTTTAATGCCGGGTGGGGCATCCGGTATTCTTGCCAGAACAAGGTGGATAATATTCTCACTGAAATCCTGATCGCCCCAGGTGATGAAGATCTTCTGGCCTGTGATCAAATAATGATCTCCGCTTCGTTCGGCCCGGGTCTTGATTGCGGCGAGATCCGAACCTGCCTGAGGTTCGGTCAGGTTCATTGTTGCGGCCCATTCGCCTGATATCATCTTTGCCAGATATTGCTCCTTGAGCGCTTCTGATGCATGTGATTCGAGGGCGATAATGGCCCCTTCTGACAGCATTGGGCACAAGGACCAGGCCAGGTTGGCCGATTGCCACATTTCGTTAACGGCTGTAGCGACAGTCTGGGGCAGACCCTGTCCTCCATGAACCGGATCGAACGCCAGTCCCTGCCAACCGGCCTCAACGAATGTTTGATATGCTTCCTTGAAGCCTTCCGGAGTACGTACTTCACCTCCTTCAATCCTTGAGCCGGACATGTCTCCGCTTTGATTAAGGGGAGCAAGCACCTCACTTGCCAGACGCGCGGCTTCATCCAGCACCGCTGCTACCAGATCTGCTGTGGCATCTTCAAAGCCGGGAAGTTGATTGATTGCAGGAAGTTCCGCCAGCTCGTTAATGACAAAAGCCATGTCTTTGGTGGGGGCAGAATATGAGGTCATGCTCGCATCGCTGGTTTTTATAGAATCATTAAGGGCTTACTCTCCGCAGCCTGTTGTGCATAGATATGTCGCTGCAAAACTTCCTACCCACCACGAGGCACCAGTTACACAGAGGTTTCAAATAAAGAATAGGCCCTTGTTACATCAATTTTGAAAGGATAATCAATATGCCAGACTGTTTCACCCTGCTTTTTTTAACTTCGTGAGATACTTCTTTGAAAATTCATCGCAACGGTGAAGTAAATCCGTGGTACTTTTGGGCTTTGCCACCCTTATATTGGCCAGGTCAACGATGAGTGCCGTTCCATCATGGAGAATTTGTACACCCCGTTTCCCCATTGTATGGATACGTTGAGGCGATCCCTCGGGAATTATTGGTGTGAAGGCCGTAAATTTATCTGCGGTGCCGACCAACCTTGGCCAAATATCAATAATGGCCGGATCGCTGCGCAACGTTTCAATTGCCTGCTTGGCGCTGCTTGCAAGCTCTCTGAGCAGATCGGGAATACCGGCAAACATGTCTGCGGATTCCGTGGATTCAAATAATCTTATTAATGATCCCGAGATTGCATCGATATCATGCATTGCCTGGGCTATTTTTATATAGCGAGTTTCCAGGAATTGATCGACCGTCATGGTGAATGCCTTGAAAGGCTCTCCCCAGAGTTCATCGAGTTCTTCCTCTCCTTTAAGAGGGCGGATATATTTTCCATATTCAAGCGCGCCCATAAAACAGCGGCCGCATTCTCTCAAAAGTTCATTATTTGATTTGATGGTTATGCCGATTTCTTCGAGTTCTACGACCTTTGTCAGAATATCTGAACCCCTGTTTAACAAGGCTCCCGCCAGCATGGCGGCTAATACACGTTTATTGGCAGGATCGTTGGTCTTGTTGTAGGCGGCGCGTACTTCCTCGAGGCGTTCGCCGGGTGTATTGATACCCGGTTCCGTGTGGTGGAAAACGCGCCGTTTGAGTTGATCGATTAACTGTTTTTTATAGGCGAGGTTAGTGGGGACGTCGTAGTATCGAATCCAGTAACCATCATAGTAAATACGCTCCTCCCCACTGATGATTTGTTTTGTACCGTTCGAAACCTCAGCAGGCATGTTATCTCGTTCTGGACAGGAATTATACGGTGGGGGTGCTATGCGTCCTGACACACGAAGGCGGTTACGGGTTTGTTTAACGACACAGTGGATTTCCGGAAAACGCTCTGGGCTTTGATATATACTAACCCAATTCTAGCACAGATAATTCAGCCCATTGCCTGATGAGGTTTACCCGTGCTTTTTGAGTATGGGCAATGGTCCTAAATCAATCGGACCACGATCACGCACCTGGTACTCTCTGGTAGACAGGTCATGCTTCATGGAACGATACACACCCAGCGCCCACAACGGGAAATAGTGACTGTAGCCGTGGTAGCGCAGATAGAAGACGCGCGGGAAGCCGGTCCCGGTATAGGGGGCTTCCTGCCATCCTGCTTCTCCTTCAGCGCTGCGGAGCAGATAGTGAATGCCGCGCTCGACGCTTTCCGAATCAATCTCGCCAACGGCCATCAGGCCGAGCA
>JBHHYN010000056.1:0-17575 GCA_046757565.1 Gammaproteobacteria bacterium
AAAACAAAAATCACACTTTTTGTTTTTCGTGCTCTGATAATTCAAGGACGGATTAATCAGAGCTTCCTTAAATGATAAGTCACGTTCAGAGTATGTACCGGGTTAAGTCATCATCCTTGAGTAAATCTTTAAGATGTGCATCAACATAGGCAGCATTGATAACCGCTTTTTCCCCCGGTTTTTCCGGTGCCTCGAAAGATAGTGTCTCGAGCAGGCGTTCCATGACAGTATATAACCGCCTTGCCCCTATATTTTCCGTGGATTCGTTTATTTGCCAGGCAATCTCGGCGATCCTGGCAACACCATCATTACTGAATTCCAGATCAACACCTTCTATCTTCATTAAAGCAGTATATTGTTCAGTCAGGGAAGCATCCGGTTCTGTCAATATCCGCGTAAAATCCTCGACCCCGAGCGCATCAAGCTCAACCCGGATGGGCAAGCGGCCCTGTAATTCCGGGATCAGATCGGACGGTTTGGCCAGGTGAAATGAACCTGAGGCGATAAACAGGATATGATCTGTTTTAACCATACCGTATCGTGTTGATACCGTACAACCTTCCACCAGAGGTAACAAGTCCCGCTGCACACCCTCACGGGACACGTCTGGACCACTGGTTTCAGAACGGCGTGTTACCTTATCGATTTCATCCAGAAAAACGAGTCCATTCTGTTCCACATTATCCAGAGCACGCATCTTGATATCGTCCTCATTAATAAGCTTTGACGCTTCCTCCTCAGTAAGCAGTTTTAATGCTTCCTTGATTTTCAACTTCCGCGTACGTTTTTTGCCGGAGCCCAGGTTTTGAAACATGTTCTGTAACTGGCCTGTCATCTCTTCCATGCCGGGGGGCGCCATGATTTCAACGCCGATTGCAGGCATACTGAGTTCAACCTCGATTTCCTTGTCTGCCAATTTTCCTCCGCGCAGCATATCGCGGAATTTTTCTCTCGTTTTGTTTGCCTTATCATCATCCTCATCATCACCAAATGTCTTCGGCATTGGCAGCAATATATCAAGTACACGCTCCTCTGCTGCCTGCTCCGCCCTGTTCCTGACCTTTTCCAGTTCAATCTCGCGATTCATTTTGACAGCCACATCCGAAATATCACGGATAATTGATTCCACATCACGCCCCACATATCCGACTTCGGTGAATTTCGTCGCCTCGATCTTGATAAACGGGGCATTAGCCAGCCTTGCCAGGCGCCTGGCTATTTCTGTTTTACCGACACCAGTCGGACCGATCATGAGGATATTTTTAGGAGTTATTTCATTACGTAAATCCTCATCGACGTGGAGCCGCCGCCAACGGTTGCGCAAGGCGATGGCAACGGCCCGCTTTGCAGCATCCTGGCCGATAATGTGCTTATCCAGTTCATCGACAATCTGTTTAGGGGTTAATGCTTTCATATAAATCGTTGCCAAATAATCAGTGTCATTTCAATTCCTCGATAATCAGGGAATGGTTTGTATAAATACAGATATCTGCTGCGATGGTAAGCGCCTTCTCCACAATTTGCCGGGCATCCAGATCAGTATTTTCCATTAAGGCACGGGCAGCGGCCTTGGCATAGGCTCCACCGGATCCAATCGCCATGATATGGTCCTCCGGCTCAATGACATCACCATTACCTGAAATAATAAATGATGTGGATTTATCGGCTACACAAAGCAATGCTTCCAGGCGCCGCAACATACGATCAGTTCGCCAGTCCTTGGCCAGTTCCACCGCTGCGCGCATCAGATTCCCCTGGTGCTTGTCAAGTTTGCCTTCAAAACGTTCAAACAGGGTAAAGGCATCTGCCGTGCCACCGGCAAACCCGGCAATAATCTGATCCTGAAAAAGGCGGCGCACCTTCCGCGCATTGCCTTTCATTACCGTATCGCCGACAGATACCTGGCCGTCACCCCCCAGTACAACATGGTTATTCTTGCGCACGGACAGGATGGTTGTGCCTCTGAATGCTTGCAACGATCTACTCCTTAAAGTATTTTTTATGTGGAAGCGGGATTCTACACCAATATCAAGGCTCAATGCTCAAGGTTCAAGGTTCAAGGTCCAAGGTTCAAGGTTCATGGCTCAGGGTTCTTAGTTTAAGAACTAGGGAACCAGGAACGTTGAACCTTGAACGGCTGGTTCAGGATTTCTTGGCCCTGGGATGCGACTTGTCATAAATCCGGGCAAGATGCTGAAAATCCAGGTGCGTATACACCTGTGTCGTACTGATATTGGCATGCCCCAGTAATTCCTGAACGGCCCGCAGGTCACTGCTTGATTCGAGAATATGGGTAGCGAATGAATGGCGAAGCATATGCGGGTGGACACGGGTCGCCAAACCCTGCTTTACAGCCCAGTCACGCAGGCGCTGCTGGATTGTCCGTGTGCTGATACGTTTACCCCGGTTACTGACAAACAGTGCAGATTGATCACTGTTAGCAAAATTTGAACGCTGACTCAGCCATGCTTTAATTGCATTTACAGCATATCTTCCAACAGGAATGTTGCGTGTTTTTTTACCCTTACCCGTTACAGTAACGATAGCGTCTGCGAAATCAATACTATCCAGATCAAGTTCCACCAACTCGGAAAGGCGTAATCCCGATGAATACATAAGTTCGAAAATTGCCTTGTCCCGCACCGCCAGCGGTCCGGATGTTTTTATTTCGACCAGCCGATTCGCCTGATCTGCATCCAGTGTCTTTGGCAGTTTGTGTGGGGTCGCGGGTGTGATAATGCCCAGCGCCGGGTTCTGCGATGCAATTCCAGCGCGCATCAGATACCGGTAAAAGGCGCGGATAGCAGACATGTGGCGTTGTAAGCTACGTCCACTTATCCCTCGGCAGTGGCGTTTGGCAATAAAGCTGCGAAGCTGGCGGCCATTCAGGTCGTCCCATTTCCGTATCTCCTGCTCCCGGCAATGCTCCAGCAATACCTTCAGATCACGTTCATAAGCCATGTGGGTATGCGGAGACAGGTGATGCAATGTCCCCAGAAACTCTTCGATCTTTGAGGCCTCACCTTGCTGCATCACAATAATCCGGAAATAAAAGTAACACAATGAAATACACAAATACCTCGTTCCAACAACTTACTAATCCATGATGAACGTTAAAGAACCTCTGATTAAGTCAGAGGTTCCTTAATAAACAAATAGCTATTTTTCAGCAACCCATGGTTTGATAATAAAACTCAATATTTCCCCCAGATTGGCCAGCAACTCGACACCCATTGTTTCCTGGAACTTTTCCGGATTAGTGCTGCCAATAACAAGCACGCCGCCCCAGTCCGGTCCATGTAAAGGGACAATAACAGCAGATGAGATATCATCGCCTTCTTCTCCAAAAAGAAAGGCCTGTTGTTGGCGCTTGAGACGGCCGCTGATTGGTATTCGTTTTTCGATAATCGATTTGAACAGGCTTCGTTCCTGGATATCCCGGCCGGCAAATTCCTCACCCGCATAAGTATCTATAAATGCCGGTTCGGCAAACACTCTAACAATAACACGATCCGCGTTGAAATTACTACGCAGGTTTTCATATAAAGTCGAGAAGATCTCGCCGGTGTCTGTGGCATCCATCAGGATCAGGGCCAGTTTATGCATGCGCCTGGCCAATTCTTCATTCTGCCTGGCAATTTCAATCAGATCATGAATCTGTTTGTGCGTCCGTTCATTCTTTTCACGCAGTATGGCCACCTGTTTTTCCACGAGAGACACCGCACTGCCACTTGCATGAGGGACCTGGATATCAGCCAGCAACTCCGGATAATCATTAAAAAAACCGGGATGCTTGCGCAGATACTCCGCTATCTCTTGCGCTGTAATAGTATTTGTATTTTGTTCCGATTCTGTTGGTGCATTCATAAGCTAATTTGACCTTCATAAACCGTTGTTGCCGGGCCCGTCATCCAGACTGGTTCACCTTCACCGGCCCATCGCACAAGAAGATGTCCACCTTTTAACCCGACATCGACCTCATTTTCAAGTTTATTATCGAGATATCCTGCAACGACCGCCGCGCAGGCGCCGCTGCCACAGGCCAGCGTTTCCCCCGCGCCTCGTTCATAAACACGCAATCGGACATGGGCCGGATCAAGCACCTGCATGAATCCAACATTCACGCCCTGTGGAAACAGGGCGTTTTCCTGTATCTCCGGTCCCAGGGTAGTAACCGGCGCCTGCATGACGTCAGCTACCTGCAACACGGCATGAGGATTTCCCATGGATAATGCCAACAGTCTGGTCGTACCGCAGGAGAGATCGACGCTATAGCATGTTCGCCTCTGCCCGGCATCCATCGGGATATCAGCCGGTTCAAAACGCGGAATCCCCATGTTCACCCGGAAACGGTCTTCATCCTCAATATAGACGGTAATAGTACCATTCATGGTTTCTGCCGTGATGGACTTGCCGGAGACGTATTTACGCCGCACTAGATAATCGGCAACACAACGGGCGCCGTTCCCGCATTGTTCCACTTCTCCTCCGTCAGCATTAAAAATACGATAGCGTATATCCAACCCGGGATCACTACTGGGTTGTATAATCAGTACCTGATCGCAACCAATGCCGAAATGCCGATCAGCAATCGCGCGTATTTGATCAGGCACAAGCTCAATGGCCCGTTCGAGGCCATTAAAGATAACAAAGTCATTACCCAGGCCGTGCATCTTTGTAAATTCCAGTTCCATAACACCAACAGGTTACAATGAGTTGTTTGCATTTGGAAGGGTTAGGACACTGGAATTTGCTTTATAACAAGAAGGCTATAAAGGTTTACCAATGACCCGGACTTTTTTTAAATATCAAACAAATCGATAACCGGAACCTGTCTAAAAATTACGCGTGGCCGTGACAGCGGCATTTAAGATAGATCCTAATTTGAGCGATCAGGAACCAGGTTCCCTGTCGCAATATGCAACGTCGATGTTGGAAAAGCACACTCCGCGCCATGCCTTTCTATGATATCGATGATTTTCAACATTACATCCTGTTTAATCTCATGGTATCTTATCCACTCCGTCGTCCTGGTAAACGTATAGATAAAGAAATCCAGTGAAGAAGGCGCAAACTTGTTGAAGTTTACAATCAGTGTTTGATTGACATCGATCTCCGGATGTTCTCTCAACATGGTCTTTACATCCGCCACGATCTTATCCATCTTGCCGGCGTCTTCATAGCGGATGCCAATAGTTTCATAAATACGCCGGTTGGTCATGCGTGACGGGTTCTCAACACTGATATTGGCAAAGACTGAATTTGGAATATATAACGGGCGCTTATCGAATGTGCGGATCCGCGTCAGGCGCCAACCGATATTCTCGACCGTGCCTTCGATCTCCTTGTCAGGGGAACGGATCCAATCACCTACATCAAAGGGACGGTCCATATAGATCATCAGGCCCCCAAAGAAATTAGCCAACAGGTCCTTTGCGGCAAAACCAATCGCAATACCACCGATACCTCCAAATGCAAGCACGCCTGAAATGCTGTAGCCCAGTGTCTGTAACGCAACCAGGAATGCGGTAATGATGACGGAGAAACGCAGCAACTTTGCAATCGCGTCCGCAGTGGTGCGATCAAATGGTTCACCGGCGTCGATACGGCTGCTGATAATGTTCCGCTCAGCACGTGTAATAAAGCGGACCATAAACCAGGTGATCACAACAACAACGCCCACATCCCTGATGGGATTAATTGCCTCAAAAATAGCGGCGCCGGACTCCTGTTTGACTATCTCCGCAGCAAAAGTAAGACCGACGATCCAGATTAACGCAGATAACGGTCGGCCCATGGCGCCGACAATGGCATCATCCCAGTAGGTCCTTGTCTTCTCCAGCTTTGCATAGAGCTTTTTAAAGACCCGTTTTTGCAGCCAATCAAAAAAAAGTGTAACAAAAACCACGATGAATACCTGGATGATCCAGGATTCCGTACCAAAGAATTTCAATAACTCTGATAAAAAATAGTCATAATCCATCGTTATACCTCTTCGACCGTATCAATATACCAGTGAAATGTCATAATGGCGTTGTTTCAACAAATTAAGCACCCCATCCTTGCCGGGCAGATGCATTGCGCCAATCGCGATAAAGGCGTTGCCCTTTTGTAATGTTGATTGCATACGCTTTGTCATTCGATAATTACGTTGGGTCAATAACTTTCCCAGGAGTTCTTCATAAACCGCATCATTCGATATCGAATATCTGTGGCTATATTCAAACAGTCCCTTCAAGTCGCGAGCCAGATAAAAAGACTTCATCTTCTCAAAATCTTCCGACATGACATCATAATGACAGATAGTGTCCGTTAACAATCTGATCTGCGCATCAATCGTCAAGTCATTCAGTACACGGCCCTGTTCCTCCAGGGTCTCCAGCCCGGATAATTCAGCACCACCCGCCTGGGCAATTTGCAGCAATTCAACATCAAGTACTGTACCCGTTTCGGGAGGATAATTCATAATAAGGAATGCCGCCCACGGCTTCATCATGGATATGGACTGCTCGGGCAGATGGTAGATGCTGCCGAGAATTTCCACTGCCCTGTCAAACAGCGGTTTGGACAACATTGTATGTAGCGATTGCCTGTTATTAAAATACATCATGTTGATAAGCGTTAATGCCTGTTCAGGATCAGGCAATGCCTCCATGACGAATATACTGCTGTTATGAATGGCATCATTCACCTCAGCCGGTAGATTAAGTATCCTGTCATCCGCCACGTGAATGGTGCCAAACAGATAGCTTGGCTGCGTACCCGCCTTGCCCACCTTCCACAGCAAACCCTTGTTGTATTGCGTAGGCCCTTCATAGATTTGCTTATCAACCTCAAGGGGTCTGCATTCCGGTGAGACAAATGTATCGGACCAGGCATGGGAACAGAACAACAGGCCCAGTAAACCCAGGCAAAATAATTTATGATTTGATTCCATCATCCCCAAGTCCTAATTCAGGTGATGCATCAAGCCTGGCAATGGCCGTAGCTACAGACTGCCATTTTTTGTTCTCATGTAAACCGGCAAGGGATATTTCAGGGCCTCGCCCGTGCATGCGCATCAGCCTCGCCTGAGAAGCGGGATTCGGCTGCAGATCAAGCCCTTCCAATACCTCTATAGCACTTTCCTGATTATCACAGATTAGTACCATGTCGCAACCGGCATTCAGAGAGGCCCTGGCCCTCTCCAGATAATTGCCGGCAACTCCGGCAGCCGCCATACTGATATCGTCACTGAATATGACCCCCTGAAACCCGAATTGCCGCCGTAATATCTCCAGCAACCATTTGTCTGAATAACCCGCCGGTTTGTCATCCACAAACGGATAGATAACATGTGCCGGCATAATTGCAGGTAACCCCGCATCGATCAATCGTTCGAAAGGGAGAAGATCACTCATGGCAATATCTTCAAAACGCCGTTTATCAACAGGTATACCATGATGCGAATCTTCCTTCACGCTGCCATGGCCCGGAAAATGCTTACCCACTGCCGCCATCCCGGCATCATTCATACCGTGCATAAAACGTTTTGCCAGCATGGTTGCAACATCCGCTTTACGGTGAAACGACCGATCACCGATGACCTGACTGATCCCCTTTGCCAGATCAAGCACCGGGGCAAAACTGAAATCCACACCCACAGCGCGCAACTCACTGGCCATCAGCCACCCTGCTTTCTCAGCCAGGCGCAGCCCCTCTACACTGTTTTCATCATATTTCTCGCCATAGCGGCGGCATGCAGGTAGTGGTATAAATTTCTCGCGAAAACGTTGTACACGGCCGCCTTCATGATCGACGGCGATAAGCAGGGGAGGATGGCGTAATGCATGTATTCGTGTACACAGCTCCCTGACTTGTTCCGGCCCCGCATAGTTGCGGGAGAACAGGATAACCCCACCCACAAGGGGATGGCGGAGTAATTCACACTCGTCATTTTCCAGTACCTGACCACGCAGATCCAGCATGATGGGACCTAATGACATGTTTTCCCCCTCGCTTGATCATTCAAATGCACATCCATTTTATCCCGGAGTCGATCCCCGAACATGTTAATCGACATAACCACCAGAAAGATAGCGGCCCCCGGCGCCATGACAACGTGTGGAGCGATAAGCATATAACGCATGCCGTCACGGATCATACTGCCCCAGGAAGCAGCGGGCGCCTGTACGCCGATACCCAGAAAGGAAAGTGTCGATTCCGCGATGACAGTACCCGCCAGTTCAAAGGTCGCTTGTACAATTAACGGCGCCAGTACCAGAGGAAAGATATGCCGGCTGGCGATATACACCGTTCCGGATCCCAGCGCATGAGCCGCCTGCACATGTTGCCGCTCCCTTACCGATAAGGTTTGGGCACGAGCAAGGCGTGCAAAACCCACCCACCCAACCACGGTCAAGGCAATCACGGCATTGGATAATCCCGGTCCCAGTAAGCCGGCCAGCGCAATCGCCAGCAATAACCCGGGAAAGGCCATAAACAGGTCGATGAGCATGACAATAATGCGATCATACCAGCCGCCCAGCCAGGCGCTCATGATGCCGATGGCCGTGCCTCCGACAAATGAAATCACGACCACAGATACCGCAATAATAAAGGAAGTATGAGCCCCGACAATAAGCCGATCGACAATCGCTCTACCAAGTTCATCATACCCCAGCCAGGCCCCCCAGCCAGGGGCTTGCAGGATCCTGTCCAGATAGATAGTCTGGTAATCGAATGAAAAGAGCATGACTGACAGGCTGCTCAGGCACCACAGGCCAATAAAGAGAAGAGGTCCCCGGCTCAGCATGTCACTGCTCCAGACGGATACGTGGATCGAGCCATGAATAGACCATGTCCGTGAGCAGATTCACCACCACATAGGTGACACTGATCAGCAACACACATGCCTGTACAACCGGATAATCGCGTTTTTGAATGGCGTCGATCAATAACTGACCGACTCCTGGCCAGTCAAAGATATATTCCGTCACCACCGACCCGGTAAGCAGTGCTCCCAGTTGCACACCCAACACCGTAATGACTGGCAACAGGGCATTACGGACGGCGTGATGGATGATTACCGATACTTCCTTTATCCCTCTCGCCCGGGCCGCACGGATATAGTCCTCATTCAGAATTTCCAACAATGCTGCACGTAGCATGCGGGACTGCAGCGCAGCCAGCGCCGTTCCCAGTGTGAAGGCAGGTAACACCACAGACCCCACGCCCTGCATGCCGCTGACGGGAAACAGACCCGCCCAGTAGGAAAAAACCAGTATCAAAACCGGTCCCAGCCAGAAATTCGGAATCGATACCCCCAGCATGGCGAACACCATGGCGCCGTGGTCGATAACGCTGTTGCGGCGCAAGGCGGCAACAACGCCCAGGGGGAACGCGATGAGCATAGCCACCATCAATGCTGAACAGGCCATATAAGCCGTCACAGGGATGCGCTCGGAGAGTAGATCAGCGATCGCGCGATGACTATGGATCGACGTACCCAGGTCCAGGTGCAGCAGATTGTTCAGGTATCTCCACCACTGCACCCAGATGGGCTGATCCAGGCCCAGGGCTATTCTTAAGGACTCCCGATCTGCGGCATGGACGGTCTCGCCCAGCATGACCTCAACCGGATCGCCCGGCACTACATGCAGCAGGAAAAAGACTATAGTGGTAACTCCCAGCACCACCAGCAGGGCGGTCATGATACGAAGCAGCAGATAGCGGAGCATTTAAGCCGATTTCACCATAAATAAATTCGTTGTTATGCCGTTATTAATACTAATGAAAAACATCATCACTATGCCACAGGAGATACAGCGTAAAAAGGCCTTGAAAAACAAATATATGTTCGACTTCCAGGAGGAGAGGGAAGAGCTGACGAAGCAACGGCTGCGGATCCCTGCCGGGCAGGACTGGTTAAATACCTCTGCCAGATCAGCGGCTGTGTTACTGCTCTTTTTCGGTCTCTGGGCAGGCAGCCATGTCCTGCTGGAGGCCCTGCAACTCTATCGCGATCCGGTAAAAATTGAGACGCTGGCTATCGCCATCGAGCGGGGTTCGAATATCGACAAGGCCCTGGCGCCCACTGATGAAACAGCACCCGGGAGAGAGAGCAATTTCAGACTCTCTTATTTCTCCGCCTGGATAATTGCCCTCATGCTGCTACTCTTTATCTCCATGATCGCCTTCTCCGCGATCAGAACAGGCGGGAAACTGGTAGTGTATGCGGCGAGAGGAAAAAGGATAGTCGCTGAAACGGCCATGGAAAAGGAAAGGGATGAGTCAGGGGCGTGACAAGCTGTAAGAGAAGAACCTCGCCCGTATATTGCACCAAGGAATCGCGAAGATGCATCCTTCGCTCTGTAAACGGCACATCCCTGTGCCACGCCTCGCGAAAGACGGGCCGGCCCCGGCAAAACGTGCTCACGACCGAAAGCATAGTTATTTATATGGTTGAGGGAGTATGTGCGTTTTGCGGGACCAGAACAAGCGAGGGCGCGATTAGCGGCGTCCGGTACAAACTGTGTACGAGACAAAATCGTTGAAACCATTACCAGGTAAGCTATTCGCTGATTATCATAGCGCCTTGGCGTAATATACGGGTTAGATTGTATTGGCTGACCAGGCATCGCCATTGGCCGTCTTTACCTGCTGCAATGCCGTTTCGAGCAACGCCCAGTGAGGTCTCAGCGCGCCGGAGGTTCCCGCCCCCGAAGGTCCAGCCTGGCAGTCTATCAGGCTTTGCAAAAACGGGACGTTGTTACAGAACCATTGACATACCCGCTTGATACGGCGTTGTCCTGGAGAAACCGTCATCTACCCGGATGGGACCGATTACCGGATCTGCGACCCATGCCATTCACCGTTCTCCTTTGCCCTGGCCTGTTTAAGCCCCGAAAATCTCTCACGCTGCCTGGCCGGTGTTCCTTAGCGGGAGTGCGCCTGCGATCACTATCGACATTACGCCGTCGATACTGCTGCGGCGCACGCTGCCCGGCCCCATGCTTTTGCCCCTGTTGATTGATAAACCGCCGCCGTTCATCCGGTGACATATTCCGTAATTTTTCCCGTATGGCCCGCCGCTTATCAGGGGGAATATGCGTCACCCGATCGCGTAACTGTTCGCGTTTCGCCTGCGGGAGTGTACCCATTTTCTCGCGCAGACTCTTGCGCTCTTCGGGAGACATCTTCCGGTAACGTTCCCGTAAGGCACGGCGTTCCTCCTCCGGCAGTTGTCGGAACCATTTCTGCCTGTTCCGTAACCGCTGTTGTTGCTCCGGCGGCAGTTTTCTGAACCTTTTAAAGCGCTCCCGGATGTGTTTGCGTTGTTCCGGGCTTTTTGCTTTCCATTGCCGGTATCTCTGTTTTGCCTGCTGCCGTTGCGCAGGCGTCAGATGCTGCCAGCGGTCCGCCCCTTTCAACAGGCGTTGCTGCCGTTGTGGGGGGAGTTGCCCCCATTTCCCTCTCACTCCCTTTAATACCTGCTGCTGTTCTGCAGAAAGGGCATCCCATGGAACACCTTCTTCAGCGAAGACAGCAAACGGGATAATTGCCATAGCAAAAACCAGGCTGATGACAGGAAGAGACTTATTCATCCCTCGATTCCTCCTGCTCCTGCTCCGGCAACCCCGCATACACATCATCTCCAAAGTCATCCGGGTCCACCCACTTGCCATCTGCCGTCTCCCATTCGCCCAGAAACTCAAGCAGATCGACACTGGGCGCACCCTCCACATCATTATCTTCGGCATGAAGCACAGAGAAAAAAAGAGTCATGACGATCATCAGGCTAAGTCGGTAATTCATGGTCCTCCAGCCACTCATAGAATTCGAGGTCTTCAAAAAACTCCAGGTCTTCAGACGATGAGATCAGTTCAATGTCATCTACCATATCGGCCTGCTCCGTTTGTTGTTCCGGTAAATAGGCAACGATTGCAAAGACAAGACAGGCCATGGTAAAGGCACCAACCGGCAACCAATAAGGCCTATTGAGCCCTCTACCTGCCATGTTGTCCAGGGCCTGTTTACGCATCCGGGTAAGACGCGATAACGTCGACCCATCAATATCCCGGACACTCCGGTCGAGGTCCTGTTTGATGCCCTCAAGAAATTCCTGCTCACTCGCTTGCTCGATCATGACCAATGATCACCTAAACGCCGGCGCAGTGTCTGTAAGGCCCGTGAATAATGGGTCTTGACGCTGCCCTGGGAGCAGGACATGGCCCTGGCTGTCTGCCTGACATCGAGCCCCTGCCAGATACGTAACAGAAACGCCTGTTGCTGCCGTACAGGCAATTCATACAGCGCTTCTTCCAATTTATCAATGCGGCGTTCGCTTTGGAGCTGTTGCTCAGGGCTTCGTTGCTGAATGTCCGCAAAGGTGTGTATCGGATCGGTAACGTCATCGTTACTGCCCATACCGAACCAGATACGAAACCGTTTGCGCACTGCATTGCGCCGATACCAATCATTAATCCTGCTCTGGAGAATCCGGTGAAACAGCGGCCCCCACTCACTTTCATCGCGCGAAGCATACTTTTCAACCAGTTTGAACATCGCATCCTGTACGATATCCAGGGCATCTTCACGGCTGCCCGTCGCGATTTGGGCCATACGGAAGGCGCGCTGCTCAATACCGGCAAGAAACCTGTCCAGGACCTGGATGTTTTCCAGTGTGTGCTCCTCAAGGGGTTATAAGGACGAAATGTCATCTTATCTCAGGCAAATCAGCCGGTCATATTAAAAATGATCGGCTGACCCGGTTAACGTTGATGTTATTACCTTCTGCCGCGGCGGCCCGATCTGGCATTTCCACCCCTATTTGCAATACCTCTACTGGCACGAATTCCCCGATTATTGCCTGCAGCATTCGGGCGAAATTCACTACGATTAAACTGCCGGACGTGGCGTTGTGCAGGACGGTCAAATTGCCGGCCCGGCCGTTGCCGCTCAGCGCGATCTCCTCTACGGTCCCGGTAACCTTCACGCCGGTCTGATCGATGTTGCCGATGATCCCGATAATCTTCACGTCTGTCCTGACGCCGGTCCGCCCGATGTTCACGCCTGTCCTGACGCCGGTCCGCCCGATGTTCACGCCTGTCCTGACGCCTGTCCGCCCGATGTTCATGCCTGTCCTGACGCCTGTCCGCCCGATGTTCATGCCTGTCCTGCTCGTTCCCCCGGCGTTCCTCACGGCGCTCCTGAGCGTGCTCCCGGTGTTCCTCACGGCGCTCCTCTACGTTTGCCCGGTGCGCCTGCCGGTGCTCCTGAGCATATTCCCGGTGTTCCTGCCGGTGCTCCTGTACATCAGCACGGTGGTTTTGCAGGGATAACTGCGCATCGTCTTCGCTTTCGTCAGCCATCGTCGGCATTACCAGCCAGGTACTCAACAGGGCAATTGCTGCCAATCTGCCAGTTTTCACTATGTAATCGTTCATGTGTCAATCCTCCTGAGGGATAAATTAAATTTTGCTTCATATGGGATAACGGTTTCTATGCGGTTCGGTTGACAGGAAACTGCGGACTGGGTCGTAAAAAGCGTGAACTGTGTCACAGTTTTGATAAAAAGCAGAAAATATGAATGCCTGGAAGTACCCGGCAAAGGCATCTATTTGAGGTCTGAAACGGTCCGGTGACTCATAGCAATGCGCTTCATAATTAAAACCAGAACCAGCCGTGACTTCCGGCAACGGCGGCGGCAATAGTCAAAAGACTCAGAACCAGTAATAACCAGTGCAGACGGTGCACAAGTGCAAAAGTTCCGGCCGGATCCCTTTTTGCGTGCTGTTTGAACATCCGCTGCAGAAACAGGGGTTCCAGCACAAAAAGCACCAGGGTAAAAACCAGCCACACCAGGGTCATGGCATGGACCCACCAGAATGACGGTTCGGTATAGCGATGCCATGCATGCAGGAAATACAACATATAGAAACCAGACAAGCCGGTTAACAGCGTTGTCACCTTTGCCTGCAGGGAGAAACGCGATTCCATCTTCTCAAATAACAGTATCTGCTCATCCCCCGGTTTCAATTTCCTTATGGCCGGTAATAACACGGTCGTCAGCATCGCCACACCACCAATCCAGAGCACGACACAGACGACATGGACCACTCTTGCAAGGACATAACCTTCCATCTCTTGGCTAAACACTTGGATTACTCATTAATCATGACCACATCACCACACTCAACCTTATCGAACAGTTCCATCACATCCCCGTTGCGCATGCGGATGCATCCCCTCGAGCCGGGCTGCCCTATTTCCACATCTTCCGGGGCGCCGTGGATGTAGATGAAGCGAGAATAAGAATCCACGTCTCCGCCCTGATTGAACCCGGGTTCCGTTCCCTGTAACCAGAGTATACGCGTGAGGATCCAGTCGCGGCCGGGCTTTTGCCTGCGCATTTCTGGTGTATAGATCTCACCTGTCGCTTCGCGGCCAACGAATACGGTGTTGACCTTACATCCAGCACCGATCTTTCCGGCGATCGTATGTCTGCCTCTCGGGGTACACTCGCTGTCCAGACGCTCTCCCGGCCCGTTCTTTGCCGTGGAAACAGAGTATTCCTTGATGACCATGTCACCGGATTTCAGGGCAAGTATCTGCCTTTTGAGGTTAATATCCAGATGATACGCTTTTTCTGACACCTGCCTCTCTTATGCGATAGGTATTGATCAATCCATCGTAGTTCCCGTCCATGGAGAGTGCATAGCCGGCAATCTGCCTGCGCTTGACCAGTACATTATCCTCATACCACAAGGGAATATAGGGCAACTGCTCACGCAGGCGTTGCTGGATACTGCGATAAAGACCGGTCTGTTCGTTCAGGTCTGTTGTCTTCTCCGCCTTTTCGATCAGGGCATCCACTTGCCGATCACGAAACCCGCCCCTGTTGGCCCCGGACGGTGGCATAGAGTGACTGTGAAAAATATAGCGGAACGCATCAGGCATTTTCAGTCCCACCCAGGAGAGGCTGTACATCTGAAACCGGCCGGCCTTGATATCACCATAGAAAGTGCCCCAGTCGTAGCTGCGGATATCCAGTTCAACCCCTACCTGTTTTAACTGCTGTTGCATGATGGCGGCGAGACGAATGCTGAGGGGATTGGTAGAGGTCGTGTAAGTTAACCTTAAAGGGTGTTCCTGATCATATCCCGCTTTAAGCAACACTCTTCTGGAAGCTTGTGGGTCGTATCCATAACCGTGCAATTGCGGGTCTGCGGCCCAATGCCCGGGAGGAAAAATCGATTCCGCTTTACGCGCCGCAGCGCCCAATGCGTAGCGGATGATGGCATCACGGTCAATGCCCCGGGCGATGGCACGGCGTATCAGTAGATTGCCTGTATCCGGATCCTGCAAATTAAATCCTATATAGCTGAAATTATCACCATGAACCTTCTCAACATCCACTTCGTCTTTTTTCCGCAGCCAATTTATCATCTCAAACGGCAGTTCACCCTGGATCAGATCGAGTTCACCACGCAGCAGTTTTAATATCCTGACAGTCGGGTCCTTGACCGTAATAAAGCTAATTATCTGCCGATCGCGAATACGCTCCAGTATCAACCTCTCTTCGGACGACCACTGGATAAATTTTATTGGCCCGCTGCCGACAGGTGCATGATTGAATGGATGGTTTTTACGGATTAAATCCTCAGGCAAAATACCGAGCACTAACCTGCCGGGAAACAGGGGATCGGGGGTTTTCAGGAAAAAATCAACGGTGTCATCGTTCACCACTTCTATTTTTTCGATAACAGCCACTGAACCCCGGTGTGGCGAGGCATTGTCGGGATCCAGCACATAATCGTAGGTCGCCTTGACATCTTCCGCAGTCAAATTTTTGCCATTGTGGAACAGGCGTCCCTTGTCACCCAGAATAAAACGGTAGTGCCGGGGCGTCACGACTTCCCACCTCGCCAGGGAAGGGAGCGGACGGGCGTGTTCATCAAAGTCTACCAGGCGCCGGTAAATGAGCCTGTTGATCCGCGTCGAGGCGGCGTCGGTAGCATAGCGCGGATCCAGTGTGGAGGGTGCTGTGCTTAACCCGAATCGAATCGAATCGGGCACCTGTGTTGAACAGGCAGAGAACAGACAGAGGGTTATTAACATCAGGTATTTCACATGCAACAGTGTAGACTCAGGATGCGGACTTTAATATATCGATAGTGAAGGAGATAAAAATGCGGGTTATCGCTGGAACGAGGCTATGGATTCAATATGAGCAGTGTGGGGGAACATGTCCATCACCCCCGCCTGTTTCAACCTGAAACCCCTTGCATTGACCAGAAAACCGGCGTCCCTTGCCAAGGTGGACGGGTTGCAGGAGACGTAGACGATGTTCTCGGCACTATCCAGATCCAACCTGCCAAGGATCTCCCGTGCGCCGCTGCGTGGCGGATCCAGCAGGATCTTCCGGTAAGGATTATTCAAGAAATCTGCTTCGATACCGTTTTTTTGCATGAGATCAACGCCATGGAATGTAACATTGCCGATATTATTGTCATGCGCGTTTTGTCTGGCCCGCTCCAGCAGTCCTTCTGCGCTGTCGATACCCGTTACCTGCCTGGAATGCTTCGCCAGGGGCAAGGAAAAATTACCCAAGCCACAGAACAGATCGAGTATGCTGTCACGTTCCTCCGGTTCAAGCAGTTCCATAACCCGATCGATCATGAACCGATTGATCGCGAAATTTATCTGTGTGAAATCCGTGGGGTAAAAGCGGAAAACAAGATCGTACCTGTCCAGACGGTAACTCAAATACGTATCGGTTGTTTCATCCAGCGGGACAACCGAGTCGGGACCTTTGGCCTGCAGAAACAGTGAGATTCCGGAATCCGTCTGAAATATCTTTAATTTCTGCAGATCGGCTTCCGTCATTGACTGCAGATGACGCAACACCAGGGCCGTGCCTCGATCTCCGACAGCGACTTCTATCTGCGGGATGCGGTCATATATGCTCAGGTTCCTGATCAACTCCTGCAACGCAGGGATTCTCGTCCCCACACGGGGATTCAACACCTGGCACCCCGACAGCCCGGCCATAAAGCGACTTTGCTTCTCCCGGAACCCTACCAGCAATTTCTCTTTCTTCATCACATATTTAACCCCCAGCCTGGCCTTGTGGCGATAGCCCCAAAGCGGCCCGGTCACAGCAGGCAGGGTGATCTCCGGTTGTACTCCACCAATATGCTTTAACTGGTCAAGCAGCACCCGTTGCTTGTGCTGGATCTGTTCCTGCGGCAGCAAGTGCTGCAGGCTGCAACCACCACATTGCCCGAAATGAGGGCATTTTGCTTCGACCCGTTTTTCTGCCGGGATGCATACCTCGGTCACGATACCTTCGTCGTAGCGTGAGTGGCGGCGCGTATAGCGAAACAGCACTTTCTCCCCGGGAAGCGCCCCGTCAATAAACACCGCCTTGCCCGCAATATGTACCATACCACGCCCTTCGTGGGACAGGGATTCAATACTTGCTTCGGTGGGGCCGGGGGTGAGTTTTTTTATGCGGCGACTCATTGATTAGGGTCATTTGTCAGTTGTTCTTTGTCAGTTGTTCTTTAGTCTAATGACCAGTGACTAATGA
>JBHHYN010000057.1:0-17298 GCA_046757565.1 Gammaproteobacteria bacterium
CCATACTTTTTACTCAAATAGTATGTGTAGCGCGATCAGACTTGAGGGCGCCGGCAAGCTGGGTTTCTATCTTGTTCCGGGTAGCGCCCTT
The DNA here is from genome assembly GCA_046757565.1 of Gammaproteobacteria bacterium. Taxonomy (GTDB): domain Bacteria; phylum Pseudomonadota; class Gammaproteobacteria; order Eutrophobiales; family Eutrophobiaceae; genus JBHHYN01. Next base: position 92 of record JBHHYN010000057.1, read on the forward strand.
GTCCAACTCGCTGAACTGGACACCGATACCGGCCGTTTTGTTTCCCTGCGCCCCTTTAGGCGTAATCCAGACGACACGGCCGGCAACAGGCAATTTCTCCTTGCTGTCTGTCAGGGTCAGCAACATGAATACTTCGTCCCCCAACTTATAGGGTTTTGCGGTGGGAATGAACAGCCCCCCGTTCTTGATAAACGGCATGTAGGAAGCATATAAGGCACTCTTATCACGAATGGTTAATGACAAGATGCCCTGTCTTGGATCCCGGCCACCTGCTGCACTCACCTGCACTTACCCCCGTTGTTGATACCCTATGGATTGCCAGTAAATGATAATATCTTCCAGCAAGCCTAGCTTATTCAAATTAAAAGGACCTGTCACGGCATGATAGTTTTCAAGCACCCGATCATGGCAGGTAACCAGTTGTGCCAAGTCTAATCCATTTGCCAGCTCTTGCAAACGATAGGTAGTACGGGAATCAGGGGTATTTTTGCCCGTATCGCCCAGTTTCAGCCTTACCATGCGGTTAAAAAACAGTAACAACCATTGTAATACCTCTGTGGGACCAAAATCCTGCCATTTTTTTGCAAGGTTGACGGGATCGGCCTCATCGGCCCGCATTGCCTGTAAATCCTGCAACACTGCCCGTATCTGGGGCAGTGCATCCATCTTCAGAAGTCGCAGGGCTTTCAAGGGCGCGCCCCGGGTCATGGCAAGCAACTCCCTGATGTCGGACTCTTCACCGTCAAGACGGGACCTGAGCCACTCCACGGTTGCTGCATCCTCCATACAATGGAAATTCAGCCTCTGACAACGGCTGCGTACAGTGACCGGCAACAATGATGGTAGATGCGATACCAGGATGAGGGTGGACGCCGGTGGTTCCTCCAGTGTTTTCAACAGGCCGTTGGCGGAACTCCGGTTCATCGCCTCGGCCGGGTCAATAACGGCTATCTTATGCCTGCCATACTGGCTACTCAGGTGCGTGTACTCAATCAAGTCCCGAATTGATTCTACTTTTATCTGTTTACCCTTTTCCTCGGGTTCGATCCGGATCCGATCAGGATGATTGCCTGCCTTGAAGAGGATACAGGATTTACAACTACCGCAGGCAATGCCCGTAGCCTGCGGCTGTAAGCACAGCAGTCTTGCTGACAGACAATCAGCAAAATGCCCAAGGCCGATACCTTCCATGCCGGTCAGCAACAGTGCATGGGGCAGCTTCCCATGCGAAATGACAGTGAGCAACCGTTGCCATTGTGACGCCTGCCACGGGTAAGGTGTTAACATAATTTTTTTCTTTGCAACAAACTGCGGATCGCCTGTTGCACCTTTTGTAGTGATTGCGAGGCGTCGATTACATGGACGCGATCCGGTTCCATTGCAGCGATATCCAGATAGGCGCTGCGCACCTTTTCAAAAAAGGGGATCGTCTCCGATTCAAAACGGTCTGCAGCCCCACGTCTTTCCGCACGAGCCAATCCCGTCGCGACGGGGGCATCGAACAACAGGGTAAAGTCCGGTTTCAATCCCGCCTGAACCCATCTCTCCAGGACACTGATGCGATCATACCCGATGCCTCTGCCGCCACCCTGATAGGCGTAGGTGGCATCGGTAAATCGATCGCAGATTACCAACTCATTTCTCGATAAGGCAGGCCGTACAACCTCTTGCAAATGTTGCGCGCGTGCGCTGAAGATTAACAGCAGCTCGGTCTCGTCGGATAGTTGCCGCTCATGATGATTGAGCAGAAGATCCCGGATCGCTTCGCCGGCAGCCGTTCCCCCGGGCTCCCGGGTAAGGGTTACATGATGGCCATTTTGTTCGAGTAGATCCCTGACAAATTCGGCGTGGGTGCTTTTACCTACCCCTTCAATGCCTTCCAGCGTAATAAATAAACCCGCATTCATCATTGTATAAAACAATCTCTATTTTCACTTTTTACTTTATAATTTTATCTGGTTTTCAACTGGTATTTTGCCACCGCGCGCTTGTGCTCCGGCAGGGTATTTGAGAAATGATGCCTGCCATCTCCCGTAGCGACAAAATATAGCGCACTCCCCTCTTCCGGGTGTAAAGCCGCTCTGATCGAGGCGCGGCCGGGTGCGGCGATCGGTGTTGGCGGCAGGCCCTTGATGAGATAGGTATTATAGGGCGAATCGATGGACAGGTCCTGTTGACGAATATTGCCATCAAACGTTGCCCCCATGGCATAAATGACGGTTGGATCGGTTTGCAGTTTGATCCCCCGTTGCAGCCGGCGTACGAACACGCCTGCGATTTTTCCGCGTTCTTCAGGCAGCGCCGTCTCCTTTTCGATGATGGACGCCATGATCAAGGCCTCATAGGGGGTTCGATAAGGCAGAGTTATGACACGATGCCGCCACTCCTCCATTAATGTGCTTTGCATGGTTTCGTAAGCACGGCGCAGGAATTGTACGTCTGTGGTCCCTGCCGGGAAATGGTAGGTTTCCGGGAAAAAACGCCCTTCGGGAAGCTGGCCTGTGGCACCGATTTCCTGCATGATGTACTCCGGTTTTAGCGAGCCAAGAGTCCGTTCCAGCTCATCGCTGTTCTCTACAAAGTCGATGATTTGCTTGAATGTCCAGCCTTCCGGAATCGTAAGGGAGTACTGGATGACCTTACCTGCGACAACGCGATCCAGAAGCGCCATAGGGGTAATGCCTGGCTTGAGTTCATATTCACCCGCCTTGATTGATGTGGCCAGTCCCCGGCGCCGCCCTTCAAAAATCAGATAATAGGGATGCGGCAACCAGCCTCTTGATACAATTTCATTGGTCAATGCGGTGAGGCTTGTTCCGGGTTTAATTTTAAGGATCGTCGGGGTATACAGGGCAAGCGGCAGCTGTAACTGCCGTTGTATATCAGTGGCGAGCCACCAGGCCGCAGCGACCCCAATAATAATGATCCCCGGAAATATCAACAGGATTGTCTTTTTCATGATGCGATAATCGCACCGTTTGAAAGCAGCCGTTGCCTGAGTCTGTCTGTGCACTCACCCGGTTGAAACCTTTTCCGTTCGATCTGTATGACAGGCCAGAGCCCTATGATGCTGTTGCAGAAGAACACCTCTGTGGCGTCATAAATATGCTCCAGAGTCAGTGTATCGACGTGTGTTTGTAGTGGCAGATCGGCTGCAATCTCCAGAATCATGGCGCGTATGATGCCGGCTATGCCGCATTGCCCCAGATCGGGGGTATAAAGCACATTATCCTTGACCCAGAAAATATTGCTCATCGTCCCTTCTATGACGTGGTCTGTAATATCCAGGACGATCCCTTCAGGGCTGTCCTGTAAAGCAAGTTCATTCCGCAATAGTACCTGTTCCAGCCGGTTCAGGTGTTTTATCCCGGCCAGCAAGGGATTGTGTCCCAGCCTGATTTGGCAGACTGCGGCGGTAATGCCGTCCGTCCAATAGCGGGAGGGATAATCCGGCCAGTCATACAGGGCAATAATGCGGGTCGGTTCGCAAGGATGCGGTGGCCGGTAACCCCTTCCTCCCGGTCCACGCGAAATAATTATCTTAACTACCCGCTTATGGCTGTGCAGGCAAAGTCTGTCCGCCTCTTCCTTTAACAGGGCAGCAGACGGGCAGTGTATTCCAAGTGTTTCACATCCCAGAGTCAGACGCCTGATATGCTGTTCCCAACATAGTGCCTGTCCATTTGACACGGCAATCGTTTCAAAGACTCCATCCCCATAATGCAGGCCGCGGTCGTGGACGGATAGCGAGTCGTCACGCTGACCGTTGACCAGAACCGGAGCCATGGCTCAAATGATCGGGAAGTGGCTTAGCCCGCATGTTGTATGAGTCCACTGAAAAGCAGAATAAACCCGTTGGCTGTCAAGGTAACTCACCACGGGCAATGCATCATGACAGACGTTTAAACAACAATGAACCGTTTGTCCCGCCGAAGCCGAACGAATTGGATAACACGGTATCGATCTTCATGGCGCGTGCTTGATTGGGGACATAATCGAGATCACAAGCGGGATCAGGATTATCCAGGTTGATGGTCGGCGGTGCGACCTGGTCGCGAATAGCCAGAACGCAGAATACCGCCTCGATGCCTCCGGCGGCGCCCAGTGGGTGTCCGATCATGGATTTGGTCGAACTGATCGCCAGCTTTTTTGCATGATCGCCAAATACCTGCTTGATAGCATTGCTTTCAATGGCATCGCCGGCGGGTGTCGAAGTGCCGTGGGCGTTGATGTACTCCACGTCAACGGGATCGACGCCGGCATTGTTCAGGGCATTGCGCATACAGAGTGCCGCCCCTTCACCGTTTTCGGCAGGCAGTGTCATATGATAGGCGTCACCGCTCATGCCGTAACCAATCACCTCCGCATAGATGTCAGCACCACGCTTTTGGGCATGCTCGTATTCCTCCAGTACTACCACGCCAGCACCATCGCTGAGGACGAAGCCGTCCCGGTCCCTGTCCCAGGGACGGCTGGCCCTTTCAGGCTCATCATTTCGAGTGGAAAGGGCCTTGGCATTGGCAAATCCGGCCAGGCAGGTGGGACATGTCGACATCTCTGCGCCCCCTGCCAGCATGACATCGGCATCGCCGTATTCAATGAGGCGGGCGGCATTACCGATATTATGTGTCCCCGTTGAACAGGCCGTAACGATGGCAAAATTCGGTCCCTTGGCCCCCAACCGGATAGACAGGTTCCCGGAGATCATATTGATAATGTTACTCGGAACGAAAAATGGCGAAACCCTGCGCGGGCCGCTTTCCAGGATAGTCCGGGTGGTTTTCTCTATCCCCGGCAGGCCTCCAATACCGGAGCCGACCGCGACACCGATACGGTGTGCATTCTCCTCGGTTACTTCCAGGCCCGAATCTTCAAAGGCCTGTAACCCCGCCGCCATACCGTAGTGAATAAACGGATCCATTTTTTTAATCTCCTTCCTGGGGACGTAATCTTCGATGTTGAAGTCCTTGATGGAGCCGCTGATTCGAACGGAAAACTTTGTTGTATCAAAACGGGTAATGGGGGTAATACCGTTGACACCGGCCACGATCTTTTCCCAACTCCCGGCAACTGTGTTGCCAACAGGGGTAATCAAACCCAAACCTGTTATGACGATACGACGTTTGCTCACTATGATTTACAGTAATACCCGGGCAATGAAAAGGCCGCGTCTTAATCTTAGCAAAAAAACGCGGCCTGGCGGTTTATTACAGTAGAATGCTATTCCATATTGGCTGTTACATAATCTATAGCCTGCTGGACCGTGGTAATCTTTTCCGCTTCCTCATCCGGTATTTCGGTTTTAAATTCCTCCTCCAGGGCCATCACTAATTCAACGGTATCCAGTGAATCTGCACCCAAATCATCGACGAAGGATGCTTCAGTATTGACCTCTTCCTCTTTCACGCCTAGCTGTTCAACTACTATTTTTTTTACGCGTTCTTCAACATTACTCATAATGGGTATGACCTCCCTTAACGGTCACTGGCTCGAAATGCGAGTGTAAGTTTAGTGAAATGCTAATAACTTGCAAGCGCCATAAATAAGTATTTATATTTATCATTTTATACATATAGTTATTAACTATTCATTAAGTAAGTTATTAAATAAACTCTGATCAAATCATTCATGATTGAACCAGAAACCGGGAATGAAGACGCGGTTTCCATTCCCCTCGCATTGTTCAATTACTAATTGTGATTGAACAATGGCGTTATGTCTGATCTCCATGGATATGGAGAAAAAACAGTAGGATTGTCTGGAACAATCCTTGCCCTGTAACGCTGAAACCTCTGATCAATTAGAGATCCCACAATCATAATCAGGCCATATACATACCCCCGTTAACATGAATTGTTTCACCTGTAATATATCCGGCAGCCGGTGATGCAAGAAATGAGACGGCATTAGCGACTTCATCCACTTCTCCCATCCGGCCAAGCGGGATCTGCGCCAGCAAGGTTTGCTGTTGCGCCTCTGGCATTGCTGCGGTCATATCGGTGGCGATAAAACCCGGGGCTATGGCATTAACGGTGATATTGCGGCTGCCTACTTCCTTAGCCAGAGAGCGGGTAAACCCGATTATACCAGCCTTTGTTGCGGCGTAGTTGACCTGACCGGCGTTACCGGAGAGGGCGACCACTGAACTGATATTGATAATACGCCCATAACGCGCCTTCATCATACCGCGCAGACAGATCTTGCAGAGCCGGTAAACCGAGTCCAGGTTCGTGTTGATGACGTCACGCCATTCCTCATCTTTCATCCGCAACAGCAGGTTGTCCCGGGCGATACCCGCATTATTCACCAGTATTGACGGTAATTGCCCTGATTCTTTCAGGGACCCGGCAAGGGCCTCCACCGAAGCCGCGTCCGCAACATTAACGATAAAACCATGACCGTCGACTCCACCAGAGACGAAAGCATCGTTAATCTTTTCGACGCCGGCACCGGAAGTGGCCGTGCCAATAACGAATGCACCTTGCTTTCCCAGTGCAGTGGCGATGGCCTTACCGATTCCTCTGCTGGCGCCGGTCACCAGTGCGGTTTGACCTGTAAAAATCCCGTTCATTGTTCCCCTGCAGGCAGGGCCGCCTTGAGCGACGGGCAATCATTAATGGGCATGGATTCCAGGCTGCGATCGATTCTCTTTACAAGACCTGTCAATACTCTCCCTGGTCCGCACTCCAGGATGCGAGTAATACCGCGGGTCCGCATGGTTAATATGGTATCTACCCAGCGGACCGGTTGGTGAAGTTGGCGAAGCAGGGCCTGTTTGATTTCTATTGAGGCAGTATGTTGTTCAGCATCGACATTGTGAATAACGGGAATGCTTGCATCTGAAAACCGGGTCTGCTCCAGGTATTCAGTGAATTGATCCGATGCCGCCTGCATTAACGCGCAATGGGACGGCACACTGACCGGGAGCATGACGGCACGCTTTGCCCCGGCCTGCCTGGCCGCATCCATGGCTTGTTGAACGGCTTGCCTGTGCCCTGCTATGACGACCTGCCCGGGAGAATTAAAATTGGCGGCAGAGACGGTTTGCCCGTTACTGACCCGTTGACAGACCGCTATCACCTTTTCATCCTCCAGTCCCAGAATTGCCGCCATGGCTCCGGACCCTTCCGGCACGGCCTGTTGCATCGTTCTACCGCGCTCAGCAACCAGGGCGATGGCATCACTGAAATCAAAGACACCGGCACAGACCAGCGCGGTGTACTCTCCCAGGCTATGGCCGGCCATACAGGCAGGGATCCCCCCCCCTGACTGTTTCCAGATCCGCCACATGGCGACGCTCGCTGCGAGCAGAGCCGGTTGTGTATTTTCAGTCTTATTCAATTCAACCTCCGGGCCCTCCTGAATCAAGCGCCACAGGTCAAACCCTAATCTCTCTGATGCTTCGTTAAATACCGATTCCAGTGCGGTAAATTCCCCGGCCACATCAGACAGCATGCCCAGTGATTGTGATCCCTGCCCGGGGAATACAAAGGCCAGATTATTGATATGGGTCATTGAAAATTAGATTAATCGATAACTGACTGACAAGTCATTTTCAATATTTAATGAGTGCGGATCCCCAGGTAAAACCGCCCCCAAAGGCTTCCATGACTAAAGTTTCTCCGCGCTTGATATCTCCGGCGCGAATCGCTGTATCCAGGGTCAGGGGGATAGATCCTCCCGAAGTATTACCATGTTCAGCGATAGTCAAGGCAACCCTGTCCATGGGTAATCCGAGTTTTTTGGCGGTGGCCGCGATAATTCGGATATTCGCCTGATGCGGCACAAGCCAGTCGATATCCTGCGTGGTGAGATTGTTGGCAACCAATGCCTCTTCAATGATATCGTTTAATGTCCTGACTGCAATCTTGAAGACTTCGTTACCACTCATCTTCATATAGGGCTTGTCATCAGGCTTCGACGCCCCACCCGGAACATAAAGCAAGTCCGCATAAGCGCCATCGGCATGGATATGGGTGCTGTAGATACCGGGTTCCTCACTGGATTCCAGGACAACGGCCCCGGCGCCATCGCCGAAAATCACACAGGTGCCACGATCCGTCCAATCCATGATCTTCGAATTGGTGTCTGCACCGACAACCAGCGCCCGCCTCGACTCCCCGTTCCTGATGAAACTGTCTGCCACACTTAAGGCATAAATAAAACCGGAACACACCGCTTGAATATCAAACGCCGGACAACCGTTATGGATCCCTAGCCGATCCTGTAACAGGCAAGCCGTACTGGGAAAAATCATGTCCGGTGTTGAGGTCGCGAGCACGATTAGATCCAGTGAGTCGGTGCTGATATCCGCCGCATTGAGGGCATTGACAGCCGCATGCTCTGACATATCGCAGGTTGTTTCGTTTTCTGCGGCTATATGCCGCTGTTTAATCCCGGTCCGTACCTGGATCCATTCGTCCGACGTATCGATCATGTCTTCCAGCTCTGCATTCATCATGACACGTTCGGGAAGGTAACTGCCGGTACCAATGATCCTTGAATAGGTCAAACCATACCCTTATCGATTAGTGCATTTTCAAGCAGCGAATTGATGCGTTCAGGAACATTTTTCTCAAGCTCTATAATCGCTTCTTCAATGGCATGCGCGAATGAAATCTTATCGGCACTGCCATGGCTCTTTATTACAATGCCGCGCAGTCCAAGCATACTGGCGCCATTATACCTGCGCGGATCAATCTGACGGCGAATCGCATTGAGGACAGGGAGAGAAACCATCGCCGAGAGTCTGCCATAAAATGATTTCTGAAATTCATTTTTAGCATGAAAGATCAGGAATTCGGCAATTCCTTCACTCGCCTTCAGGGCGATATTCCCGGTAAACCCGTCGCATACGATGACATCCACCTTACCGGTATAGATGTCATTCCCCTCGACAAATCCGACATAGTTGAGGTGACTTTCCTCCAACAGTGCAGACGCCTGTTTTACCCGGTCGTTACCTTTAATGCTTTCGGAGCCAACGTTTAACAAGGCGATGGTTGGTTCTGCTATATTTTCCACCGCGGTGGTGAGCTCTGCACCCATGACGGCGTACTGGAACAGCTGCTCGGAATTGGGGTTCACATTGGCGCCGAGATCAAGCAGGCGGGTATGTCTGTCAAGCCCGGGCATGGTAGTACAGATGGCCGGACGATCAATCCCGGGCAGCATTTTTAATATGGAACGGGCCATAGCCATAAGCGCACCGGTATTACCGGCACTGACGCAAGCGCTTGCCGTCCCGTCCTTGACCATATTAATACACAGGCGCATTGAAGATTCTTTTTTGTTGCGCAAAGCAGAGGCTGGAGGCTCATCCATTGTTACCACTTCAGGAGCATGCTGAATACTCAGACGGCCATTCTCAACAGCACCGTTTTCCTCGAGGAGAGTATTCAGCACATCTTCCTGGCCGACCAGGACAAGGTTTAAATCCTTATGTTTGTTCAGGGTAGTCAGCGCAGCAGGCACGGTCTCGGAGGGACCATGGTCTCCGCCCATGGCGTCTAGTGCAATGCAGATAGTCAAAACAGCCTCTGATTGAACTCAGAAATTTAATGAATATGCCGGGATACAGAAAAATAACGTTAGTAATTTCTTTTTATACACCTATTCGAGCTCGTCTTTGCTTTCGATTATTTTTCCGCCACGGTAATACCCTTCCGCGCTGATGTGGTGACGCCGGTGCACCTCACCCGTCGTTGATTCAATGGACAACGCAGGTCCGGTCACTGCATCATGTGAACGGCGCATATCGCGCCGGGATCTGGATTTCTTGTTTTTCTGAACAGCCATAATTACTGTGACTCCGGGTTAACTAGTTGATTTTTTTAGTTTTAAATCTTTCAATACGGCAAACGGGTTTTCCCTTCGCATTGCAGTGTCTGCAATGAATTGCCCGGATGAGCAACAGGCGAATTCATGCACAGGCGCCATAGGCAGCCCCAGTAAAATCTCATCTTCAATAAGCATTAACAGGGAGATGTGCCTGTCCTTTAACGTTAACGGCTCATAGCGATTGGGCAACCGTTCAGCTTCCGCCCTGTCTGTTACAATGCCAATACTGATTGCGTTTTGTATGTGTCTTGTTAAAGGATTCAGACAACGTTGGCAGACAAGCTCCAGATCTGCGCCGAACTCACCAACGATGTACACCACCCCCTCTGCATCACGGCCAAATTCCAGTCGAAATGTTACTGCGCCTGCATCATCAAACAGCACATTTTTGAGTCGTGGCAATGAACATAGTTCCAACTGTCCGTTCAGGCTTACTTCCTGTTCAGCCAGGAGCATAGGCTCAATAAACTGCGGATCAGGCGCCATCAGGCCGGCAAGTGTATCGGCACGGGGTAATCGTGTCAAAGGGATTAAACCTGTTATCGATATTCAAGCCATTGACTTGACAGGCTTTTCCAGACTGTCATGATATTTCAGCATAGTTGAATAAGGGTTGAAACAGTGTCCGGTAAAATTATTCTCGCTTCGTCATCCCCCTATCGAAAGGCATTACTGAATCGCTTGGATCTGTCATTTACTGTAATCGGGACCGATATTGATGAGTCGCCGGAACCCGGTGAAGCCCCGCAACAACTGGTCCTGCGGCTGGCAGAGGCAAAGGCGCTGAGTGCCGCCCGTCTGGAACCTGAAGCGCTAATCATCGGCTCCGATCAAGTTGCCGTGCTCAACGGAAGCCCCCTGGGGAAACCGGGATCTTATGAAAATGCGGTCCGCCAGTTACGCTCGATGAGCGGTCACTGCGTTCACTTCCATACGGCGTTATGCCTGCTGAATGCGGCGACAGGCACCAGGCAGTGCCGCTGTGTGCCCTATGACGTCACCTTCCGGGAGCTATCCGATGCGGAAATAGAACGCTATCTTATGGCGGAACAACCGTATCGCTGTGCCGGAAGTTTCAAATCGGAACAACTGGGGATTGCTTTGGTAGAGCGCATGGATGGCGAGGACCCCACCGCTCTCGTCGGTCTCCCTCTCATCGCTTTACGTAGCATGCTGGCCCAGGAGGGGCTTGTATTACCTTAATAATTTACATTATATAAATAATATAACTTTTTATTTTAAATATATTTTATCTGAAAATACCAGGTGATTAGCGAGGGTGGCGCCCAGGCTTTCCGCGAATCGATCCAGATAATTTTTTCGATGCGTAAAGTCAACGATCTCCTCGGCGCCGATAACGTCTCTGGCGACGTAACTGGCGCTGCCTAACGCGTCTACCAGCCCAAGTTCTTTGGACTGTTCCCCGGTCCAGACCAGCCCTGAAAAAAGCCTGTCATCATCTTTTAATCGTACTCCCCTGCCCCGTTTGACGACAGAGATAAACTGTTGGTAGATATCATCCAGGAGTTTGTCCACGTGGTTCACTTCATCCTGCTTCAAGGGAGAAAACGGGTCCATAAAACCCTTGTTCTTGCCTGCATGCAGCAGGCGCCGCTCGATACCCAGTTTATTGATAGCATCGACAAATCCGAATCCTGACATAATGACTCCGATGGAGCCTACAATACTGGCCTTGTTGGCGTAAATCTTGTCGGCCGCAGAGGCGATATAGTAGCCCCCTGACGCGCAAATATCGCTAATTACGGCATACAGGGGGATATCCGGGTATTTTTTCCTGAGCCGGCGGATTTCGTCGTTGACATAACCTGCCTGGACCGGGCTGCCCCCAGGACTGTTAATCCGGAGAATGATGCCGGCGGTGTGTTTGTCCTTAAATGCCGCCCTCAAGCCCGAGATGATGTTATCCGCACTGGCTTTGGAATCTGCTGATATCACCCCATCAATATCGACCAGGGCAGTATGGGGGCCGCGTGTGAGATTTGCCATTTCCACATCCTGGTTCATGTATAGCAGCAGAAATGCAAGCAGATAGAGCGCAAGCAAAAGTTTGAAGAAAATCCCCCAGCGCCGGTTGCGGCGCTGTTCTTTCAGGAATTCCCTGGCAACCTGGCTGCTGAGCGCCTGTTCAAATGCATGGTTTTCATCCGGTTTATTTGCTGGACCGGTTATAGTTTCATTCATGATCTTCCCATCCGGTTATACTCATTGGAGTCCTCTCCCGGCGTAGCCACTCCGATGGTTGTTTGAGTCTCTATGAGTCTGTCGGACTCCTGGAAACATATTAATGGTCTTAATTTTAGCAAATGTGCGTGTTTGAATCCGGACAGGTTCCGTCATTGTCGGTCAACAATCGTTACAGATTCATTATATCCGGAACGGTCTTCAGGCATAATTGTTCAGAAACTCCCTGAGTTCGGCAGAAAGTGGCGCCTTCAACTCCAGTTCCCGGTGCCCGTCAAGACCGGGCAAACGCAGCATGGATGCATGCAGGAACAGGCGTTTAAGTCCAGATTTTCGCAATACTTTATTAAAATCCTTGTCTCCGTATTTGAGATCTCCGGCGACCGGATGTTGCAAGTACCGTGCATGAACGCGTATCTGATGTGTGCGGCCCGTCAGCAGGCGCACCCTGACGAGGCTGGCAAGCCTGAACTCCTTTTCAACCTCGAAACGGGTCAGGGCCCGTTTCCCCCGCTGATCGATGGCCACCCACCTCTCTCCCGAGCGCGCCACGTTCCTGCGCAGCGGTTGCCCGACCTCAACGGCCGAGTGCTGCATGCGGCCCTTCAACAAGGCCGTATAGTGCTTCTCGATAGCACCGGCTCTCAGGGCGCTATGCAACTGCCTCAGGATCTCTCCATGTCTGGCAATCAACAGACAGCCCGAAGTCTCCCGATCCAATCTATGCACAAGTTGCAATTCCTGCTCTGATGGTCTCAGGCTGCGCAATACCTCAATGACACCAAAGGAACGGCCGCTGCCTCCATGCACGACAATTCCGGCAGGCTTGTTCAGGGCAATGATATCGTGATTCTCGAACAGGATACTGCCCCGGACCATCTCCTTTAGATAGTCGGGAGGGGGGGCTGGCTCACGCCGGTCCCTGGTGAGGACCGGGGGGATGCGGACCCTGTCTCCCGTTTCAAGTCGGTATCCCTGCTTGACACGTCCGCCATTTACCCTGATTTCACCGCGCCGTAACATCTGATAGATACGGCTCTTTGGCAGATCTTTCAATGCGTTAAGCAGGAAATTGTCGATACGGCGGTGCTCCTGAAGGGCATCGATAAGGACGTAACGTACACCGGTTTTTTTATTTTGAATCCGGGACATATCTCTGTTTGGGCATTGCCGCAATATACTAAGATTGTTATATTACCTGTGTGAAGCGGGTCTTAGATACCCGTCTTTCGCTCTGCAGGGGTGCCATTTAATGATTGCATTGTTTCGCAGAGACAGAGCAGGCAAACACTTGTGATGACAACGGATTGAATAATCGTGGTTTATATTTTCGTTCTCCGGCATCACCCCTCTGTCCCGATGGAATGCCAGTGTGGAATAGCAACAACGCAGAGCAAACAGGGTACGCGTTAAAACGTCATGGGCCATGTAAATATATAATGGCGGGATCGGGTTTGGTACAACAGCTTCGGTTCAATCCTTGAAATAGTAAGGCGCGATTAAACAGAAAAGAGTTATTTAACTGCTCAGTTTGTTCAATGAGCAGTTGAGCGCTCCCGATCGGGATGCCTGGCAGTATGTGCTCTGAAAAGAGCCTGCGTCCTGTGGTCGAGCGCGTGTTAAAGGACATCGACAAATGAAAAGAATGCTGATCAACGCGACTCAGCCGGAAGAGTTGCGCGTGGCCCTGGTGGATGGCCAACGGCTCTACGATCTCGATATTGAAGCAGCGGGACGTAAGCAGAAAAAATCAAACATATATAAAGGCCGTATTGTTCGAATAGAACCCAGCCTTGAAGCCGCCTTCGTTGACTATGGCGCCAACCGGCACGGTTTCCTCCCATTTAAAGACATCGCCCGATCACTCTTCAAACCAAAGAGCGGAGATGGCGGGCGTGGACGTATTACTATCAAGGATGAACTGGAGGTCGGCCAGGAATACATCGTCCAGGTAGAGAAGGAGGAGCGGGGTAATAAGGGCGCGGCCCTGACCACATTTATCAGCCTGGCCGGGCGATTTCTTGTGCTGATGCCTAACAATCCTCGGGCAGGTGGTGTATCCAGACAGATCGAAGGCAGTGATCGTTCCGAGGCGCGGGAAGCCATGAGCGTCCTGGACATCCCGCAAGGGATGGGCCTGATTCTGCGGACCGCAGGTGTGGGAAAACACAGCGATGAGTTGCAATGGGACCTTGATTACCTGCTGCATCTATGGGACGCGCTCAAAAAAGCAGCAAAAGAGAAAGGCGCACCTTTTCTTATTTATCATGAAAGCGATCTCGTCATCCGGGCAATCAGGGATTACCTGCGTAAGGATATCAGTGAGATCTGGATCGACGATCCGGAGGTGTATCATCGCGCCCGTGATTTCATGCAGCAGGTCATGCCCAATAACCTGCCAAAACTCAAGCTTTACAAGGATAATGATCCCTTATTCAATCGCTATCAAATTGAAGGCCAGATAGAAACGGCCTTCTCACGGGAAGTGAATCTCCCTGCCGGTGGTTCAGTCATTATCGACCATACCGAGGCACTCACGAGCATCGATATTAATTCCGCCCGGGCGACAGCCGGAGAAGATATCGAAGAGACCGCCTTGAATACCAACCTGGAAGCAGCGGAAGAGATAGGGCGCCAGCTGCGCTTGCGGGATCTGGGGGGGCTCATTGTCATCGATTTCATTGATATGATGAACTCGCGGAACCAGCGTGAAGTCGAAAACCAGCTAAAAGAAACATTGAAAATAGACCGTGCCCGGGTGCAAATCGGGCGTATTTCACGGTTCGGACTATTGGAGATGTCGCGTCAACGCTTACGCCCATCATTAGGCGAGTCCAGCCATATTCCCTGCCCGCGATGCGATGGTCAAGGGACTATCCGTAATGTTGAATCCCTTGCCCTGGTTGTACTTCGTATTATCGAAGAAGAGGCGTTGAAGGAACTCACGGCCAAGATTATCGCCCAATTGCCCGTCGATACCGCAACCTTCCTTCTTAATGAAAAACGCCAGATGCTTCGTGAAATCGAAAAGCGGGTCGATGTAGAAATCATTGTCATCCCAAACCCGAATATGGAAACACCCCAGTATCAAGTACAGCGGGTCCGCCTGACCGAAGCGGATATGCGGGCCCATGCAAAAAGCAGCTATATCTTGCCAAAGATAAATGAAGAACAGGAAGCGGATATCAGGACCAACTTAACAGTACGCCAGGCAGAAGTCGCTGCGGTGAAACAGATCGTTCCCGTGAAACCTGTCACCAACGTAAAGCGGAAAGTGTCTGAAAAAGGCAAAGGGCTTATAGCCACCCTGTTTGGCGGTTTTTTCGGCAGGCCGCAACAGGAGCCTCAACAACAAACACCGAAGACAGAGGAGCAGGGCCAGCGCCGTCGGAGGCATAATCGGGACCGGAACAGGCGTAATGAAGGCAACACTTCAAACCGTCAGCGTAGAGGCGCCTCCAGGGGTAATGTGGGCGGAAGCGATACGGGTTCAAGGCGCCGCAGAGAACAGGGACAGAGGTCAAAAAACAGGCGTACCAATGAAGAAAATGTGTCAACATCTGAAGATAAAAAAAGTAATTTTAACACTACCGCCAAGTCAAAAAGCCGGTCTAAACGAGGCAGTAGGGACACCAGTCGGAACAGGCCTGCTCAACCGGCTCCTAAAGGGGAAACAGCTTCTCCTGATGAGAGACCGCCAATCTCGGGATTGAATGGACCTGATGCTGAAGTCAGGCAGGTTGCCGCGGAACAACCAGTCTATCCAGCGCCTGCTCAAAGCCGGGTCCAAACAGAAACCGGATCTCATGATGAACCACAGAACAATCTCATAACCCCTGACGCAGATAACAAAAAACCTGATACATTCAAAACCGGTGAAGACGATACCATCACTGAAATAAATACGAAATCTGCGTGGAAGCAGCCAGCGTATCATCAGGCAGCGGGGGAAGAGGTGGATGGAACTACCATGACAAATCCGGGAACATCAGCCGGCAAGGTCAGTGATGAAAACGAAAAAAACGTTACAGCAAGAAGCAAGGATGAAGATTAATTTTTTAGAAGATTTACTGGTTAATTAATTTACAAACAGGTTTACATGCTGCACTGACTGACTCGATTAATATGTTTATTACTAATCCTGAAAGAACTTTTTTGCGATTTAAGGTATTGTCCCTGCAGCAAATAAGCCAGTAGTTCAAGTTCATTCTTGCATTTTACATCTTTTTCGTATCCGTGCTGGTATTGCAGGTAATGCACCAATTCATGCAGAAGGATCGAGCTACCCTTGTCTGATTCAAGGTCAAGGGTATCGAGAATATACACGGCCTTCTCATTAAAATTGTACAGTCCGTTTATCCTGTGTCTCATTTGGGACAAAGAGGCCCGCTTGCCGAATGCAACCTCTGCCATTTCACGGGCTGATACTCTTTTTATTTTTGGCACATCATCAATATTGTAAATAAATGAAGAATGGGAATGAATCCATCTCAACAGTTCTGCGGCCAGTTCGTTTCCCGTTGGATGGTGACGATTTAAATCTGGAACATCAACAACCTGCTCCTGTGACACGGTGCTGGTTCTGTTTATATTGACAGCGTTAGAATTCAGGAAAGATCTGGCATTTGCATTTTGAGACAATAGACCTGCTGTCATGACAAGAATAGAAACAAGGTTGGTATGTCGCTTGTCCTTGACACGCCTGACACCCTCTACGAAATTGGCACGCCGGTCTTCCTTTAACAGGTAACTATTCGTTTGTGCAAACCTGGATATATACTGATAGGAAAGGGGATCTTTTCCTTCCAGACCACGCTCATAGACGAGAGTATTACAGCCATTAATAACACATGGATGGACTGCTGTTTGCATTTGCATCTTTCCTGAATTCATCAAATGACGTCATCAATGATGAACAAACTACTTTTTGCAAGAGTGGAAATTGAAAAACGGCTGCCAAGATACAGCGGCAAGGTGATGTCAGCTTCATTCATATATCGGAACAACCAGGTCAATCCTGTTGGCCTGATATCGGCAGGGATATGCCTTGACTTTAGAAATGCGTAATACCTTAAACTGCAAGCATCAGCGATTGGACAGTATTAAGATTAACGGGTCTTCAGCAGAATCTGTGGGTTGATATATAAACAGTAGCCCGTCATTCC
>JBHHYN010000058.1:0-17275 GCA_046757565.1 Gammaproteobacteria bacterium
CATTGGCATCACGTAAACTGCCGGGTTTATTGACCACCAATACGCCCGCCTGCTCTGCAAGTTCCAGCATATAAGTGACATAGATGTATTCCATGTTGAATGGCGGGTCTTTACGCATCAGTATGGTATCGAGTTTGGCCAGGGGAAACGTTCCATCTTCATGCAAGGTAAACCATCTTTCCGGATCGTCCACGACGTTCAAGAGGCGCATGCGTGCACAGGGTTTATCATCTTCCAGGTGGAGATCGGAGACTTCCATATAGTATAAATCCCAATTTCGCCGTTGCGCCGCTAACAACATGGCGAAGGTGCTGTCTTTCTTTATATTGATCCCTGTTATGGGGTCCATGATTACGCCGAGTTTCATAACATAAGCCCGTTTTAAAAAATCACTGCGATAGTGTATGCCAGTTTCTCATTAAAAAGATATCATCTTGGTCCAGGAGTCTGTCAGCCTTAGGGGGATTGTAGTGAGCGGGCACGGAAGCGGGAGACCAGAATGGCATGATTTTAAGGCGCATGATGGTGACTACGTAACGAAAAAATCAGGGTATTTAATGTCTGGAGCATATTGTTGAGCAACTGCCGGGTAATTTCATCATAAGTTCGACAAACTCCCCGGCAGGGGATTAACGGCAAATGTTGTTATCAAAACTGAAAATTATATCAAGGGAAAGCCCTCTGGCTATGTGGCAGGCCAGACACGTGTCTACCGGCCTGCGCCTTCAATACCCGGGGTTGGAGGTCGAGATTATTGCAATCAAGACCAGGGCAGACAGATTTCTGGATACATCACTCGAAAGCCTTGGCGGCAAGGGAGTTTTCGTCAAGGAACTTGAGCAGGCATTACTGGATAAAAAGGCTGATTTGGCCGTCCATTCCATGAAGGATGTCACCATCGATCTGCCTGACGCTTTATCTCTGCCGGTTGTGCTCAAACGGGAGGACGTACGAGATGCTTTTGTCTCGAACCAGTTTCAAAGACTGGAAGATCTGCCTGAAAAAGCGAGGGTAGGGACATCCAGTTTGCGGCGCCAATGCCAGTTAAGGGCGCTGCGTCCGGATTTGGAAATTACCGATATTCGCGGAAATATCGGCACTCGCTTAAAGAAGCTCGATGAGGGTCAATATGATGCACTCATTTTGGCTGCAGCGGGTATCAAGCGCCTGGGTCTGGGGGACCGGGTCGGCACTTATCTTGAGCCTGGCCGCATCGTGCCGGCGATTGGCCAGGGCGCCCTGGGAATAGAGATACGCGGTGGTGATAATGGGGTCCTTGAAATGATCCGGTTTTTAGACGATGAGCATACACACATGTGTGTGAGCGCAGAGCGGGCCTTGAGCCGGAGACTCAATGGTGGGTGTCATGTCCCGATTGCCGCCCATGCCGAGATCGACGCCGCACAACTCTCCATGATTGCCCTGGTCGGCAGGGTGGATGGTAGCGAGATTATCTGCTCTGCCATAAACGGTCCGGCAGTGCAGGCCGGGAATCTGGGGAAGAGGCTGGGTGCTGAGTTGCTGGACAAGGGGGCCGGGACCATCTTGCAGGAGATAACCGGTGGCACCAGCGAGTGAATTATTGATTCGCGGTTACACGGTACTGGTCACCCGTCCGCTCAATCAATCTGAGGAGTTGTGTCGTCTCATCGAATCGGCCGGTGGCAGGGCGGTCCATTATCCTGTTATCGAACTGCGCCCCAATACAGTCACCGGGTTGAAAAGCAGGCTTCTGACGGCTTTAAGGGAGTCTCATATCGCGATCTTTGTCAGCAGGAATGCAGTCCGTTTCTGTGAACGGATGCTGCCTGATGCTTTCAACATGCTCACGGATCTGACTGTTTTGGCTGTTGGCAGCGGAACACGCCAGGAGTTACTGGAAAGAGGCATAGCGGAAGTGTTCTATACAGATATTGGCACGAGCGAATCCCTGCTGGCGTTAGCGCCGCTTCAACCTGGCGCTATTAGAGGTAAGCAGATTGTTATTATCCAGGGCGTCGACGGGAGAGGAATGCTGCAGGAAGCATTTGGTCAATGCGGGGCAAAGATTTGCTGTGTTGAGGTTTATCGCCGCACAAAACCTGATATCGACCCCGATGTGCTGAAAAATATCTGGCAAGAAACACCTCCGGATGCCATAGTAGTGACCAGCGCAGAGGGTTTACAAAACCTTATCGATATGACAGATCCCGCAGATCGAAATCGTCTGTTTCATATACCGTTAGCCGTTATAAGTTCCCGGTTACAGGCAATCGCTTTATCGCTTGGCTTTACAATCACCCCGCAGGTAGCCGCTACCGCCAGTGACGACGGTTTGATGCAGGCACTGATACGCCTTTTTGAGGGACGGTATGCATGAACACTGAAATTATCAACGGGGGCGGTGAAAAAACAGATGATTCACAGGGTTCTGTCGCCGGGAAAAAGGTGGTTAGCTCACATTATAGGACCCCGATTTTTATCGCCCTGTTTGCAATTATTGCACTTGCCATGTCGGCCTATTCCTATTACACCACAAACAAACTGCAACAGGGCATGGATCCTTTTCGAACAACCTTCAATCAGGTAAACGAACTGCAGAAGACGGTTACCGATCTGGTCAACGATAATCAGCGTATAACGGAAGCGATCCGGGCATTTACCGGCAAACAGGAGGCCCTCACCAAACGCCTGAACTCCCTCTATCAGGGGCGCAATAAAGGAACTCTGGAGCTGGCCCTGGCGGAGGTGGAATATCTGTTGATTATTGCCACGCATCGTTTGGTACTGGAAGCCGACACCCGTACAGCCCTGACCGCCATGCAGGCCGCCAGCGACCGTCTGCAAAATATCGATGATTCCCGGGTGCTGGCGGCACGCCGGCAATTGGTCTTGGATATGAATGCCCTGAAATCGGTTAATGAAGTCGATATCTCCGGCATGGCAATGTATCTGGCCGATATCATAGAGCGTGTATCAAGGTTGCCCGTGAAACAACCTGTCAGCAAGGCCGGCACCCAGCAGTCAAAGCCGGCGCCCCAGACAGTAATGAAAGTGCCCTTGTGGAGACGCCTGGCCGGCAGGGTTTGGCAGGAACTCAAGGGGCTGGTCGTTATCTCCCGGAACGGGCAGGAGGCCGTTATTTCTTTGTTGCCAGAAGAGCGTTATTACCTCTATCAGAACCTGCGGTTACAACTTGAAACCGCCCGATTGGCAGTCATGCGCCGGGATACGCAAAATCTACATGCCTCCATAGGCATTATTAACGGCTGGATACGGAAGTATTTCGACAGCTCCGATGCAGCGGTCAATAATATTGTTGATTCGCTGACACGGATGTCCGGGATAGAGTTAAGGCCGGAGCTTCCGGATATCAGCTCTTCGTTGGAAACATTGCGGGCATTAATCCGCGATCTTCCGGATCAAGGCCCGGTTGGGCCGGGGAGCACTGAGGATCCGGCATTATGAGGGTTATGTTGACAATTTTGATTGCCCTGGCAGCAGCGGTAGGTCTGGGTATATTCCTGAAAAATGATCCAGGCCGGTTTGTATTCACCTATGCAGGGACCACCGTACAGATGAGTTTTGCGCTGTTCGTTATCGGTCTGATTATTGCAGTTATCTCCTTTCATTTCATCTTTTCCCTGATAAATGGATTGATGCGATTGCCCGGAAAAATTAACCACTGGTCCAGTCATCGCCGCTCCCGCCGTTCAGAGAAATATCTCACACGGGGACTAATGTCCTCACTGGAGGGTAATTGGCTCAAGGCCGAGGAGGCCTTTAGTGAAGGAGCTTCATACAGCCGCACTCCTATGCTGAATTATCTGGGTGCCGCACGGGCGGCACAGCAACAGGGTGCGCTGCAACGCCGGGACCATTATTTACGCCTGGCACACGAATATAGTCCGGAATCAAAGCTTGCGGTGGGTCTGACACAAGCGGAATTACAACTCAGCCAGCAGCAGACGGAACAGGCATATGCCACATTAAAACATCTGGATACGGGTGGTTCCGATCGGGATCAGGTCAAGGTTATGTTATTGCAGGCCAGTGCTGAGTTGCAGGAGTGGCCGGAAATGCTGCAGCTGTTACAGGAATTCCGGAGAAAAAAAATTTTACCGCCCGAGCAGATCAAGGCGAAGCAGCTTGAGGCCTACGCCGGGCTTCTTAAACATGCAGGCGAATCGTCTGACCAGCATAAACTTGACGAGGAATGGAAGCAGATCCCCAGGAAATTACAACGTGAAATATATTTGATTGAGGTCTATGTTAGTGAACGCTTGCATTTCCCCGATAGCGGCGGATGTGAGCCAATATTGCGACAGGCATTAAGGCGAACTTGGGACCCTGCACTTGTCAGGCTGTATGGCCTGGTTGAGGGTAGTGATCCAACCAAACAACTGGTTGTTGCAGAAGGTCTGTTGAAAACACATGCCCGTGATGCCGTTTTATTGTTAACGTTAGCGCGACTCTGTAAACGCAAGGGCTTGTGGGGAATGGCAAAATCCTATCTTGAAGAGTGCATCGACATCCAGCCTGGAGCAGAGGCCTACCAGGAACTCGCCTCACTGCATGAACAACAGGGGGATAATGCCGCGGCGGCGGAGTGTTACCAGAGGGGCCTGCGTCTGGCAACGGGGATACGGGACACGGCTTCTGTAAAGTTAATTGAAAATCCGGAAGTTGAAAATGTCGTAGTTGCCGGGGCAAGGAGGGTGGTTTAACCCGCATGTTGCACGAATACGCCAGAATATGAGGGTTAAGCCTCTTACTCTGTGAGCCTGCTTATTCTCTCTCTATCCTTCTCTGGAAGCACATCCTGTATCGGTTCCAGCCTCTTCCAGTCCGGGATTGGCGATTCACGCCCCGGCTTGGGGATATACACGGAGTGCTCGATCTTTTTAAGGCGGTGAATATAGCGTGGACAGTTGATGAACATATTATCGACTTTAACCCGTACAATTAACTGTGCTTCGTGATATTCAGCAAGCAGCTCATCCTCATCGTGAACACTGGCTGTGCCATGTAACCTGACCCGGTGCGGGTTTTCGAAATCAATAAACAATATTCCGACATGATTATTGGCCAGGATATTGCCCAATGACATGAACATGCCGTTGCCATCGTAACTGGGAAAGGCAATCGTCTTTTCATCGACGACACGAACAAACCCCGGATCACCTCCCTTGTATGAACAGCTTGGCAGGCCCCGATTATCCACGGTGGAAATGAAAAACATATCGCGGGATTCAATGAACTCCCTGTCTTCATCGGAGATTGTGTCATGCACAATCATTTCGTTCGCTTTATCCGCCAGGCGGCGGGTGTCGAACTTTTCTTGCAGTTCGCGGTGACCCTGATGATAGAGATCGACCATATTTTTTGTCCTCCAGGTACGATTCAGGAAAGCCCCAAATATATGAGAGTTCCCCTGGAGAGTAAAGTCAACGGCTAACCCGGCAGGCTGCGGGGGCTGCTGAGCCAACGTAATAAGGGCTGCCATTGCTCCCGGTCATACAGGGTCTTGGCGGGTGCAAATTCAAAGATACTGAGACCCTTTTCCGCCGCTTTGATATAGTTTTGACTCGCACGCAGGACAGTCATATAGGGAAGTTTTTGTCCGGTTGGCAGGTTTATCTTGTCGAGATAATAATCCAGTCTGGCAGCAGCCAGGGTGTCCTCACGTACACGGTTGGCGACCGTAGCCAGCTTAATCCTGCGATTAATCAGTTTGCGCAGGGAATAGAGTTCGTGAATAAAGTGTTCGGCCGCGCGTATGTCTATGGGGGATGGCAGCATCGGAATAATCATGGTTTGACCGAAACGCACGAAATTGGCCAGTCTTTTCCCATGGGTTGCAGCCGGGGTGTCGATAACAACTATCTCGATCTTCCTCGGAATTTTGAGTTTACCTGCCCGGATAACGGCATCATGGATCTCAGCCGCATGGGCCGGGCGGGCTGACAGCCAGTCCTTGCAGGATCCCTGCGGGTCGCAGTCCGCCAGTGCGACACGTTTTCCCTGCTGCGCGAAGTAACCGGCAATGTTTATCGCAAGTGTACTTTTTCCGCAGCCCCCCTTGGGATTGAGTACAAGGATAGATCGCATGGTTTTTGGTCCTTTTTTATTCTTTCTGCGGCCTAGTATAGCCTGTTTAGGTGGGTACACATCGATAAAATTTTGAATATTTATGAATTATTGCAGCGCACAATACGACTGAAAGCAGCTTGTTGACAATTTATGTATTTTTTTTCTGCTCCATCAGATGCTGGATGGCCGGGTTAATAATGAGTTGCATGGCGAAAATCTTTTTTCCCGCCGGGACAACGATGGTGTCAGGGGTGGACATGAACGAACCTTCCAGCATCTCCAGCAGATAGCGGAAATCCACCGGTAATTTTTTCCGGTTCCTGACATGGATGACGGAAAAACTCTGATCGTTGGTCGGGATAGTAATCGTGGCGAAAGGGTTGGAGGTGTCTACCGTCGGCACACGTTGAAAATTAATATCGGTGTGTGAGAATTGCGGTGTAATGTAGTGCACGTAATCATGCATACGCTCGAGGATCATGCTGGTGGCGTTTTCCGCCGTATAACCGCGTATCTCCTGATCGCGGTGTATTTTCTGCATCCATTCCAGGTTAATGATTGGTACTTCACCGATCATCAGGTCAACGTATTGGGCAATATTGATCTCTTCGCTGATCAGACCGCCGTGCAATCCTTCGTAAAAGAGCAGATCGGTATCCTGTCCCAGGGGCTCCCACGGGGTCAGGGAACCGGGTGGATAACCATGTTTTGCGGCCTCTTTTTCATCATGGATGTAAAAACGGTGTTTTCCGGTGCCCTGCTCCGCATATTCTTCAAACAGAGCGGCCAACTCTTCGAACAGGTTCCCTGCCGGGCCGAAATGAGTGATTGCCTTGCCTTGAGCCTTTGCCTCTTCAACCATCCGGTCCATCTCTTTACGGTTGTAACGATGAAAACTGTCGCCTTCGATGAAGGCCGGCTTGATACCCGCTTCCCGGAAGATGTGCTCAAACGCAATCTTTACACCGGTCGTCCCCGCTCCTGACGAGCCGGTTACCACTACAATAGGATGGAGTTTTGACATACAGGCAGATGAAGTTCTCTTTTTATAACTTATACCCTTATTTTTGGTCCGGTATCAAGTAGCTATTTACATTAGGATATAATCCCGGCATAAGGGCCAGCGTGACTAAAGCGATATTATAAATGAAACAAAAAGGTGAACGGGCCTCCGATCTGGGCTTATATCTGCGTCTGTTGAGGTATGTGCGGCCCTACTGGCGTATGTTTTTATTAACGCTGCTGGCGATGATCCTGCTTGCCGCAACGGACCCGGCCATTCCTGCGTTGCTCAAACCCATGCTGGATGGCGCATTCATAGAGAAGGACCCGGACACCATGATCGAGGTGCCGCTATTGTTGATCCTGCTGTTCGCCGTGCGCGGGCTTTCCTCTTATACCAGTGGCATGTGCCTGAACTGGACGGCAAACAAGGTCATTATGGATATCAGGGAACAGATGTTTGCCAAGCTGCTGGTGTTCCCGGGAGAGTTTTACGACAGGCATAATGCGGGCAGTTTGATATCGAAATTTACCTATGATGTGACCCGCATCGGTGAAGCCTCTTCCAACGCCCTGACGGCCATCGTCAAGGATTCACTCTCAATAATAGGCCTGTTGATCTGGATGTTATACATTAACTGGCAGATGACTTCACTTACCATACTGAGCGCCCCCCTTATCATGCTGGTCGTCATCACTATTCGGCGGCGCCTGCGCAAAATGAGCAGCAAACTGCAGGATACCATGGCGGATATCAATCATGTGCTCAGTGAATGTATCGATGGTCAGCAAATCATTAAATTATTTGGAGGACAGCGACAAGAGGCTGAACGGTTCTGGCAGACTATCAATAGCAACCGCCGGTTTACCATGAAGTTTGTTGCGGCCGCCGTTGCGACCGGGCCGGTTATACAGCTGATTACTGCAGTTGTTCTGGCATTGATTGTCTATATCGCCGCCAGGCAGGCGGTTGCGGGCGAACTCAGCGTTGGTGCATTTGTTTCATTCTTTACGGCTGCCGGATTGTTACTGGCGCCACTCAAACGTCTGGTGCGTGTGAATGAACATATACAACGAGGCCTGGCCGCCTGTGAAAGTGTTTTTGCAATGCTGGATGAACCGGGAGAAAGCGATACCGGCAATAAGGGAATTCCCAAAATAAAAGGGGAGATCGAAGTCCGCAATCTGAGCCACCTCTACGGCGACACCGGCGTTGCCGCACTCAATAATATTTCGCTGCATATTGACGCGGGAGAAACGGTAGCGCTGGTCGGTCCGTCCGGCTGCGGCAAGACAACTTTTGCCCGTATGATCCCCCTGTTCTACGGGATCGGGGAGGGGAAGATCTTTATTGATGGCCATGATGTTCAACAAATCACACTGTCTGAATTGCGATCATACCTCGCTCTGGTGAGCCAGGATGTCGTGTTATTCAATGATACAATCAGAAATAACATCGCCTACGGAGGCATGAGGGAGGCCGATGACGAGGCGATTATTTTTGCGGCGAAACAAGCCCATGCCATGGAATTCATCAATAAACTGCCGGCCGGGCTCGACACGGTTATCGGCGAAAAAGGGGCCCGCTTGTCCCTTGGGCAACGCCAGCGGCTATCTCTGGCCCGGGCCTTGCTAAAGGATGCCCCGATTTTGATCCTGGATGAGGCGACATCCTCTTTGGATACGGAGTCGGAATACCATATCCAGAAGGCCATAGAGGAGGTACGCAAGGGTCGGACCTGCATAATCATTGCGCACCGGTTATCGACCATTCGTAATGCTGACAAAATTTTTGTACTGGAGAATGGCAAAATAATCGAAGCAGGTGATCATCAGCAGCTGTTGAAACAAGACGGCCTGTATGCCAAGTTATTATCTGCGGGATTCAAATAGATATTATCATTAGATCGTAGCAAGCCTGACATCACGGCTATGGATCCTGATATGCAGTGCTGTACAGGCAGAGGATTTATATGAGTTACGAGACAATCTCCCTGCTGTTCACGGTCTCTGTGGTAGTCAATCTGGCGTTCCTCATTGCCGTCAGGAATTACCGGCGAAAATTGGCAAGAATAAAGACCAGAAACCGGTTTGAAAAACTCGGAGGCGGGACGATTCCGGTGCGGTCCGTTTACGATGTTTTTTTACAGATCAAGCGGACTGATCTGGGCCCGGCGGCTTCCACACGCGTCGTTCACATAGCCAATGATCATACGCCGGGGGGTATCACCGATTTTGAGAGTTGGATTTTGTGTAATCTGTCAAAATCGGCGCAACGCATATTTGAATTTGGTACTGCAACAGGCAAGACAAGTTTTCTTCTGGCCGCCAACAGCCCGCCGGAATGCGAGGTCATTACCGTCACCCTGGGCCCCGGTCAACATGGTGACTATCAGCATGATCACGGTGATATCCGTTCTGACTCAGATGTGGCCATTTCAGAGTCGCGATTTACCCGTTTTGTCTATACAGGCACACAGCAAGAGGCAAAAATTCAGCAACTTTTCTCAGACAGTAAACAGTTAAGGCTGGAGCAGTATCAAGGACAGGTCGATTTGGTGTTTATTGATGGTTCCCATGCCCGTTCCTATGTAGAAAACGATACCAGGCTGGCGATGCGGCTGCTGCGCCCCGGTGGGGTGATTGTTTGGCATGATTACCGGGGTGCTGAAACCGTGCCGGGCGTATTTGAAACGCTGAACAGCATGGCAAATAAGATAAAGCTGACGCATCTGGCCGGAACATCGATGGTTGTCTATCAGGGATGATTCATAGGAGTTGCATCAAGTAATTTTGTAATGAAGGAAATGACCTGCTCCGGCGTGATGGCCGCCATGGTTCTGTTGTGCCGAGGGCTGCAGAGCGGCCGGATATACCTCGAATAGCCTAGTGGTGGCGTGACTCCGAACAGACCCACGGTTGGTACAGCAACCGCTGCCGCAACATTCATAGGGCCGGAATCGTTCCCCACGAACATGTCGCAGAGTGATATCAGTGCGGCGGCTTCATCCATGGGCAACGGGCAAACATTGACACTATGGGGATAATCCGTCGCGTTGATAATGTATTGCTTGGCTTCCTCGTTATCGCCAGGTCCACCCAGGATAAAAAAAGTACCTCCTGTATAGGCCAGCTTTTCAATCAGCCTGTTAAAGTATTCATAGGGCCAGCACCTCTCTGCATCACGCGCGCCAATCCCGAGCGTGAACCAGGGACGGGGCTGGAGCGCAAACCGTGAAGCCATACGATCAACGATTTCCCCGGGAAGTCGCAGGCAGGGTTCGGTATCCGGAACTGCTATGTCCGAAGCAATCATCATCGCTTTGAGTTTTTCGAGCTGGTGTGACTGGCGCAGGTGTTCATTAAGAACGGGTCCGGTGAGCCACTTTTTTTGATTCCCGAACCCGAATCCATAACGCTCCCCGACGTTGGCCATCTTCGCAGCGATTGCAGGCCGCGGGATCTTGTCCAGGATCCAGATGGATCTGGGTCCAAGGCGGCGGATCAATTGCCATGCATCGGTAATCTCGCGAATGTGACGGGCAATCCCCCGACGATAAGGTAGATAATGGATTTGCGTAATAGCCGGCTCACAGACCAATAACTCTTTTGCCTTCGTTGAACTTCTCGTAAAAAGTACAATCCGGCCGTCTGCCCGGTTTGTTGCAATAGCACGAAAGAATGGCAGATGCCACATCAGATCCCCGATCCCGGGATGGGGTTGATAGACGATAACCGGTTGCTGCAGTTTTGCCGAGATGCTTTGATTAGCCAGAATACAGTCTCCCCGGTAATAGTAACGGCAAGCTCGAAATAAATGTTTCGCTGCTGTTGTGATACGGTTCAGGATATGCTCTATGGTTATTGGATTGTCACCGTTTGACAATATTCCTGCCTGCGTGTTTTGCCCGGTACAGGGCTTCGTCAGCGGCGTGAATCAATTGCTCGGGGCTGTCCCCTTCCTGCATCTGCACGATGCCAACGGAGGCTGTCAGCGGGGGTAATATTGACTCGATATTCGGGCGGACTTCAGCATGACTGATCGCCAGCCGGAGGCGCTCCGCCACCACTTCTGCTGCATCTACATCGAGACCGGGCAGTAATGCGAATATTTCCTCTCCGCCGTAGCGGACAACCATATCTTTCGGGCGAAGGTTTTCCAGGATGGTTCTGGAGACGGCACGTAAGGCGCTATCCCCGGCAATATGGCCATGTTTGTCGTTATAGTGTTTGAAGAAGTCGATATCTATCATCAATGCGGACAATGGTTCGCCATTGGTGGCACAGCGCTGCATAATCCGGCTGAACATACTATCAAGCCAGCGCCGGTTGTAGAGAGTGGTCAGTGGGTCGACAGTTGCGTTATACTCGTAAACGTTCAGCAGGTCCTTAATCTTGTTAATGATCGCATTGCCGTAACGCATACGCTGGCTGAGCACAACCAGCAGGTTATATGCTATTGCATGAGAACGTTCTACCAGCGCCCATAATACATCTTCTTCGATAACCAGAACACGCGAGTCACTGTCTGCAACCACACTTGCGGATACCGGCTGGTGATCAATAATGGACATCTCACCGATGCTTTGGCCGGCGTCAAGTGTCGTCACGGGAGTCAACACATCGTCAGGCAGAAGTACGCGGAAACGGCCGGACAGAATCAGGTGCAGGCAATGGCTTGCTTCGCCGGCATGCATGATAACTTCTTCTTTTCTAATGATCCTGACAGGGCATGCTTGCAGCAGTGGTATGACAGGATCCAAATCGACCCCTTTAAAAATTTCCTGATGACCCAACTCCTGTAAGTCGGCAGGCCGGTCAAATTCCGGGTTTGTTATTTCTTGCATGCTCATATCCTAATCAAGGAAACTCTGAATAATCCAATCCTGATGAGATTCAGTGTATCAATCGGGCGGGTTTGAAGGACTTTATGTGCTGTTGCAACGGTTCCATGGCGGCAGTTTGACCGCCATAACGGGCTGCGACATAAAGGTCTGTGATAGCGTTAATTTTTTCCCCCAGGTCGTTGCGCTGATGTATGGCACGACTGGCAAAATCTTTCGGGCCTTCACCTGCATCGCGGCTGATGCCGATTTTCGCCATCCTGTCACAGAATTGATCATACAGTGTTCTGGCCCGATCTGTATGGGCGTTTCGTTGCCGGAGTAGCCACAAGAAAAGCACCAGGAAGACCAGCCCCGCCGCAAGGATTAACCAGACTGTTATCCTCTCCCATCCCGGTCTCCCCAGGCCTATCCGCTTCATGAACATAAGTTGTTTGTTTGTATCGTAGGCCAGCACCCACTGGTTCCAGCGATTGTTAATCGCATCAAAGGTATCATGCAGTTGTTGCCAGAGTCTGCGGGCCATAGCACTGTTCTGCAGGCCAAGCGGTACATTGATGATGCTTTCCGGCAGGGCACTTTCTATGCCTGCGCTGATGCGTGCCGGCGCCACCGCTGAGGTTGGATCGATCCTTACCCAGCCCCGGTCCTCCAACCAGACCTCGGCCCAGGCGTGGGCATCCCGCTGCCGGATCACCAGGTAGCCATCGATGGGATTAACTGTGCCGCCCTGATAACCGGTAATAATACGCGCCGGTATTCCGGCTGCGCGCATCAGGATAACAAAGGCGGCGGCATAGTGTTCACAGAAGCCCCGGCGGGTTTCGAACAGGAACTGATCCACGGTATCCCGCTGCAGCCGTGGCGGGGTCAGGGTGTAATAGAACGGTTCCCGATTGAACAGGCGCAGCCCCTGGCGGACAATTCCGGCATCGCCGAGTCCCGCCTTGCGCCAGGATCTGCCAAGCGCCACCGCTTTCCTGTGATAGCCGTAGGGTAACTGCAAGGCCTGGAGTAACTCGGCATGGCTGTTTGCAGCAATGCGGTAGTCGGTATAGGAGATCAGGCTGTATTGGCGTCGGTTATGTACAGGCCTCCTGGTCTTAATGACCAGATCGTGGCTGAAGAAACCTCCTTTGGGCGGTTGGGCAGGGATCTCCAGGGCATACAACCAGTTGTTTTCCGTCGGTTCCAGGGTAACCGTATAGTGGGTGGGTAGTCCCCGGGTGGTGACAGACACAGACGGTTTGCGGGGTCTGCCGGCCACCCATTTAACGCCATCGGTTTGTGACAGCACCGGACCGCGCCAGTAGAGCAAGGAGTTAGCGGGGACGGGATCCGCAAATTTGACCCGGAACGCTATCTCATCCGACAGGGCCAGCCGGCTGATGGTACCCGGTGACATTTCATCGCTGATCCCGGAGCGGCCGGAGTGGGCATCCCTGGGCAGGCCCCATAACGGACCCGAAACGCGAGGGAACAACAGAAACATGACCAACATCAAGGGCAGCGATTGTAGCAGGAGTGAACCGGCTACATGCAGGCGTTCGCGCGTATCGAGAAAACCGGCTTTATCATTAAAGCCAATCAGCGTGAGGATAAAGACTGTGACAGCGACCAGCATGTATACAGCAGTAACGATGGATTGTGAATAGAAGAAACAGGTCAGGATCAGGAACAGACCGATAAAACTGGTAATGTAATAGTCACGGCTGTTTTTAATCTCGAGGAACTTCATGCCGGTCAGCAGTATCAGCAGAGCGACGCCGGCATCACGGCCGGCCAGGGTGCCGTAGTCGAGAAGTATCCCGGTGACGATGCCCAGCCCAACGAGTAGCTTAATCAAATGCGTCAATGCAATGTGGCGGCGTGATACCCGGGCACTCTTAGTTGACCTGTGCAGGCGCCAGATGGTGAGGGAGAAAAACAGTATTGATATCCATACCGGGAGGCGTTGAATATGGGGTAACACCGCCAGGCTGATGCCGGCAAATAACCACAATAAGTCAGGCCGGATCGTTGCGCTTGCGAATTTACGGGTTAGTAGCGTCAACTCCATAGGTAGCGAGTGCCTTCAGGCAGCGGTGATGATGGGATTCGCCGCGTCCGGGATCGATCCGGTTACCGGGGATCTGCAAGCCGTAGTACACCCCTGTTCGTTCAGCTTCAATAATCCAGAGGCAGAGTTGCGATAATCGTTGTTCCACATCACGCAGGTGAGCGCACTGGTCCCAGTGAAGAAGCAATCTCCTCGCTCCACTTCCATTAAATCGCTTGATAACCAAACCCCGTTCCCGCGCCAATACCTTCCAGTCGATAGCATGGATGGAATCACCCGGCCGGTACGGCTTTGTGCCGGTAAAGTCATCAGTGCCCGAGCCCGGGCCTATCTGCTCCTCTGCATCATAGCTGGATAATAACGGCAGCCGGTGTGTACCGGCCGGTTTGGGGTAGACCAGACAGGTTTGATGACTTTCCAAGTAAGACCAGGCGCGGAAAAGCCCCAGGGGGTAGGTTGAGACGATCCGGAAGCGGCCAGGTTTGAGGTAACCGCGGCGATGAGTAGGTATCTTCAGGTGTTCGCGTTGTAATCCGTTGGCGGCGATATTTACAGTCAGCGGTTCCAGACCGGCCAGGTGGTGGTTTCCTTTACGCCGCTTCGGGTAAGGGGCTATGTCAAGCGCAGTGCGTTTCTGCTCGCTGCGGTTATCGACTAATACCGGGAAGCAGGCGGTTTCGCCGGCAAACACCGGTCGTCCAGCGCGGCTGCTGAGGATCAGTCCACGCAGGTTATGGTAGGTGTGGAGCATATCTGTCATGAAAAGGCTTACCAGCAGGAAAGTCAGGACATAGGCCATGCTGTTGTTGTAATTGATGGCCCCCAATAGCATAACTACCAGGATCAACGAGAAAAAAAGGCCGTGCCGGCTCGGGAAGATATAAATCCGCTGGCGCTTGTATGGCCTGCTTCCTGACGTGATGCCGCCGGCTAACCGTGGCGGATGTTCAAGGACAGTGTACTCGGTCATGAGGGTTTAAGGTTTATGGTTCACCGTTCAAGGTTCAAGGTTCAGGGTTCACCCATTTCTTCCCTGACAGCGGATTCCCTGTTACGGGATCGGCACCTGTTTCAGCAGTGATTCGGCAATGGATGCCGGGGCCATGTCCGGGTGTTCTTTTGCCGGGAGCAGGCGGTGACCAATAATACTGGGAAGCACCGCCTGTACATCCTCCGGCAGTACATGACCATGCCCGTGCATTAGCGCCCATGCCTGGGCGCTGCGCAAGATGGCGAGGCCGGCACGGGGTGAGAGTCCACTTTCATAATCGGAGCTGATTCTACTGAATGTCAGCAGATCCTGGAGGTAGTCCAGCAGTGCATCGGCGACATGGACAGTCCCGACCTGCTTTTGTATAGCGAGAAGTTGATCCGGATTCATTATCGGTGAGGATTCGGCAAGCAATTCCCGTCTATCGCGTCCTTTCAACAATTCACGTTCTGCAGTGTTGTCCGGATAACCCAGTTGCAGCCGCATCATGAAGCGGTCAAGTTGAGATTCCGGAAGCAGAAAGGTCCCTACCTGGGATGAGGGGTTCTGGGTGGCGATAACGAAGAATGGTTTGGGGAGGGCCCGGGTCTCTCCCTCAATGGTCACCTGATTTTCCTCCATCGCTTCCAGCAGGGCGCTCTGGGTACGGGGCGTCGCACGGTTTACTTCATCGGCGAGGATGACCTGGGAAAATATCGGACCGGCGTGAAAATTGAAGCTGCCGGAATCACGGTTGTAGACAGAGACGCCCAGTATGTCTGCCGGCAACAGATCGCTGGTGAACTGGATGCGTTGGAAACTGAGCCCGAGGGTATTGGCCAACACATGCGCCAGGGTGGTTTTGCCGACACCCGGCATATCTTCAATCAGGAGATGACCGCGTGCGATCAGGCAAGCTAAAGCAAGACGTATAACATTTTCCTTGCCTAGGATAATACCGTTGGCAGCGGCAATAACGTGCTCCAGTTCAACCCTGGCGTTTATGCCGGCCAGTTCTTGTTGCGCTAACGTCATGATTCAATTAAAGCCATGAAGATGTTTCATAGCAAACATCGTACCGTTCACTCTCCCATGATTTCAATCACATTAATCTGAAACACTCCTGTCAACGGGTGTGAATTTTCCGGGAGATCAGGTAGGGTAATCACTGCTCACTATCCTGCAAGGCGCCTATATTTCCGGTTTTGCGTCCGGCGTGTCTATAAATATTATTGGAGTTCAATAAGATACGGCGTAAATCCTGAAATCATATAATAACGGCAGGGATTAAACCCAACGCCCCGGTTTGCCGATATGTTAATGATCCGAACGCGATCCCGATCATCGGCTATGCTAATTAGAGCGCGGATTAAAATAATACAATAGTGAGTTATGCGCCCCCGGGGCATTCTCATAACAGCGGTATACTGTCAGTTTATTAAAATTAACATGTAGAGAGGATGAGAATAGGGAGTAACAGGATGACCCAGAGCACCGCACCAACAGCGGTGCAAAAGACCCGGTACAAACCGGAACGGCGTGTTCTTGTCGTTGATGATGACGAGGATTTTGCCGATTCGCTGGCTGAGTTCCTGGAAACATGCGGCTATAGCGTCTGTTTGGCCCATGATCCCCACTCTGC
The DNA here is from genome assembly GCA_046757565.1 of Gammaproteobacteria bacterium. GTDB lineage: Bacteria > Pseudomonadota > Gammaproteobacteria > Eutrophobiales > Eutrophobiaceae > JBHHYN01. The sequence continues at coordinate 16,590 of JBHHYN010000058.1, forward strand.
GGAGGAGGCTATCCGCCAATCGCAACCGCAGGTGGCCATACTCGACATCCGCTTGAGCCAGACAAGCGGTATTGAACTCCTGTCCAGGATAAGCGACAGCCATCCCGATATAACTTGCCTGATGATGACCGCCGATCCGGGCACTAATCTCCCCATCGAGTCACTGCGCCGCGGCGCCTACGATTATCTGCGCAAACCGGTGAAACATGAAGACCTGCTGGGTTCACTGACCCGTTGTTTTAACAAGATCTTCCTGGAGCAGAAGAAGGCGATGGTAGAACAGGCGCTGCAGCTCAGCGAAGAACGTTATCGCGCCCTGTATGACAACAACCCCATGATGTTCCTGACGGTGGACGAACAGGGGACCGTATGCTCGGTCAATGAATACGGCGCCGCACAACTGGGTCATCGTGTGGATGACCTGATTGGAAGTCCTCTTGCCGAGGTGTTTTACCAGGAAGATAGAGAAACTTTGTCAGATTGCCTGCGGGCCTGCTTTGAAGAACCGGATAAAGTGCATCATTGGGAGTTGCGCCAGGTGCGTGGAGACGGTTCCATACTCTGGTCGCGGGAGACGGTACGGGTAGTCAATCAGAAGACAAGCGAAGCCACTGCCTTGATTGTCTGCGAAGACATTACCGAGACGCGGCGCCTGTCGGAGCAGCTCAGCTACCATGCGAGCCACG
>JBHHYN010000059.1:0-16604 GCA_046757565.1 Gammaproteobacteria bacterium
GCCCTGCCCGCCCGAACCGCGCCGCACCTGATAGCGCTTGATGCGCAATGGATAATGCCTTTCAAGCACCTCAATAGGGGTATTCAGCGTATTGGTCATATGCGTATGTATGGCGGAAACGCCATTCGCAGCAGGGCCCGCCCCCATACCGCCGCCAAGGGTCTCATAGTAGTCCCACTGTTCCGTCCCCATGGCGATATTATTCATGCTGCCGTGACTGGCCGCCGGAATCCTGTCCGGGATGGCCAGGGCCAGGGCCCCGAGTACCACATCGACCAGCCGCGTACTGGTCTCGACGTTACCGGCGGCAACGGCGGCCGGACGCCGGGCATTCACCAGGCAACCCTCGGGGGCTATCATGCGGATGGGCCGGAAACTTCCGGCGCATACCGGTGTTTCTTTCGGCATCAAACAATAGAAGCAGTAATAGACGGCCGCTGCAGTGACGGAGATGGGGCAATTGATGTTACCGCTTGCCTGCCCGGCCGTACCACTGAAATCAACCGTGATCCGTTGATCGGAAATGTGCAGAGTGACCTGTATCGGGATATCGATGTTTCCCAGGCCATCGTCATCCATGAAGTCCTCAAATGTGTAATGACCGTCCGGAAGGGATTGAATACCGGTCCGCGCCAGTTTTTCCGCATAACTGTTCAGCTCGAGCAGTGACGCCTGGAAGGCGTCTACTTTCATCTTTTTAATCAACTGTTGCAGGCGATCTACTCCGCGGTTGTTGCTGCTTAGCTGGGCGCTCAGGTCAGCATGAGCATTTTCGGGAGCATGCAGGCGCTGTAGCAGCCGGGTAATATCTTTTTCCAGGGGCCCATGTTGTTTAACCAGATAAGTGGGTGGGATCACAAATCCTTCATCCTCCAGGCGCCGTGTCAAGGGCATGGAACCCGGTGTCCTGGCGCCAATGTCCGCATGGTGGGCACGGTTTGCGACATACGCGCAGAGTCGTCCGCCGAAAAAAACCGGGGAGATGAGGGTGACATCCGGGAGATGGGTCCCCCCCATAAACGGATCATTGAGGATAATGGTATCGCCGTCCTGCCACGGGATCTGTTTAACGATCTCATGCATGGCATAGGCCATGCTGCCGAGGTGTACGGGAATGTGCGCTGCCTGGGCGCACAACTGCCCGGCCGCATCGAATATGGCACAGGAAAAATCCAGACGGTCCCGGATATTGGGTGAAAAAGCCGTGTGTTGCAGTACCGCGCCCATCTCTTTACAGATTGCCTGGATACGGTTAACAAACAGGGTGCGTTCTATGTTGTCCATTCGCCTCAATGATTAATTTCCGCTGATTCGAAAGATGCAAGCTTAAGCAGAGATTAGTATAATCCCGCACTGGAATGCACATTATCTGTGAATTAACGGGGAGTAAGAGAAATGAATCCACTTAAATCGATTACCGGAACCCTGATTCTGGGCTTTGTCACGGCAGTAGTGATTGCGTTGCTGGTCGAGGCCCCCGTCGCTAATGCTGCCTGGTCCGCCACGGTTTGGCTGCATGTGTTCTTTGGCATCATCTGGATAGGGTTACTCTATTACTTTAATTTCGTGCAGGTACCCGCTGTAGCGAAAGCCGCTGCGGATAGCGACGGTCCCGGCCCTGCCGCCATCAGTAAGTATGTTGCGCCATTGGCCTTGATCTGGTTTAGATGGGCGGCATTATTCACCTGGTTGACCGGAGCGGCGGCACTGGAGATTATGCATGTGGGCTTTGTCAATGCCTTCATGTTGCAACCGGGTGCGCAGGTGATTGGGATAGGCGCATGGTTAGGCACCATCATGCTGTTTAATGTGTGGGTGTTGATCTGGCCGAACCAGAAGAAGATATTAGGCATGGTCGAGGCAACGGCTGAGGAGATAGCGAAAGGTAAAACCGTTGCGGCGATGGCTTCCAGGACAAACACATTCCTGTCTATTCCATTGATTATGTGTATGGTCGGACATGCCCATGGGTTGCCATTGTAGTTAAAGCAAGAGGGATCAGGACTCAAGAGGGGGTCAGAGCCGATTGATTCCTGATCCCTTTGATTTTGTTATGTCCGAGATCAAATCATTGAATCAATCGACCCTGACCCCTTTAATTGCGAAGCAGTAATTCCTTGGGCTGTAAACAGGGTGATAACCTGGCCCGGCTTTATGCCGGGCTTGTCTTTTATGAAGTGATCGCAGTGTGGCGTAATAAATAATCCTGAAGATGATAAGCAGCTCGTTGATGGCGACATACAATCGTTTACCGGTGGCGTTTGCAAGCGGCTCCGGCGCGTGGCTGGTGGATCAGCATGGAGAGCGCTACCTTGATGCCCTGAGCGGAATCTCGGTGTGTGGGCTGGGTCATTCCCATCCGGCCGTAACACGGGCGCTCAGCGAGCAGGTGGGATTATTATTGCATACCTCTAATCTGTATCAGATCCCGTTGCAGGAGCAATTGGCCGGCCGGCTCTGCGAACTGTCCGGATTGGACAAGGTCTTTTTTGCCAACTCGGGCGCCGAAGCGAACGAAACCGCGATTAAGCTGTGTCGTAAATATGCCTATAAAAAAGATATCAACTCGCCTGTTATCGTCGTCATGGATGGCAGTTTTCACGGCAGGACCATGGCCACCCTCACGGCAACGGGGAATGATAAGGTAAAAGAGGGTTTTGCTCCGCTGTTGCCGGGTTTTCAACAAATACCCTACAACGATATTAAAGCGCTGCATGCCCTGACCGGTTCCGCTATGGATATCGTTGCGGTCATGCTGGAGCCTGTTCAGGGTGAAGGCGGGATAAACATCCCTGCGCCGGGCTATCTCAAGGCAGTCAGTGAAATTTGTTCGGAAAATGAATGGTTACTGGTCCTGGATGAGATACAGACGGGCCTGTGCCGGACCGGCAAGTGGTTTGCCTGGCAATATGAGGAGGCAAAACCGGACATCATGACCCTGGCAAAGGCGTTGGGTAATGGTGTTCCGATTGGCGCCTGTCTGGCCACTGACAAGGTCGCCGCAGCACTGTTGGCCGGTTCCCACGGGTCAACCTTTGGGGGCAACCCCCTGGCGTCACGGGCCGGACTGGTCGTGCTCGATTACATGACAGCCAACAGCTTCGATCAACGGGCACAGTCCCTTGGAGAGGAAATGTTGTCCCACTTTAAACAGTTATTGGGACAGTTACCCGGTGTCAAGGAGGTGCGCGGCCGGGGCTTGATGATTGGCATCGAACTTCACGCGGATTGTCCGGAACTTGTTGCCCGGGCACTGCATCAACATCTGCTTATCAATGTGACCAACGGCAATGTTGTACGGCTGCTCCCCCCTCTGATCATCAGTGATGCCGAAGCGGAGCAGATCGTTACCCGGGTCTCTGATCTGATCGTGGACTATCTTGCTGGGTAACGCGCCATGACTGTACGCCATTTTTTGACATTAACCGATCTCAGCCGCACGGAATTACAGGATCTGATAAAGCGTGCCTGTGAATTAAAAAAGGAGTGCCGGAAAAAAATAGTGCGACCGGATTTCAGCGGGCGTACCCTGGCCATGATTTTCGAAAAATCCTCAACCCGTACCCGTGTCTCCTTCGAGACTGCCATGGCGCAAATGGGTGGTCATGCCATCTTTCTCTCGCCGGATGACACACAACTTGGCAGGGGTGAGCCGTTGGAAGATACCGCGCGGGTGCTTTCAAAGATGGTTGACTGCGTGATGATCAGGACCTTTGAGCATGACAAGCTGGTTCGTTTTTCTGAGTATTCGGATATTCCGGTTATCAATGGCCTTTCTGATACCTATCATCCGTGCCAGTTACTGGCGGACATGCAGACCTTTTATGAGTTGCGAGGGGATATCGAGGACAAGAAGGTCGCCTGGCTGGGCGACGGTAATAATATGTGTCACTCCTATATCCATGCGGCCCACATGTTCGGATTTTATCTCAGTATTGCCTCTCCCGATGGGTATGCTCCGCTGGATACAGTGTTGTGTAAAGCCGCTGACAGGGTCGTCGTCACAAATGATCCGCAAGAAGCAATTGCAAACGCCAATCTGGTCGTTACGGATGTCTGGGCGAGTATGGGGCAGGAGCTGGAATCTGAACAGCGTATGACTGTTTTTCAACCTTATCAGATCAATGCAAAGCTTATGGCGAGGGCGGCGAAAGACGCGATTTTTATGCACTGCCTGCCTGCGCACCGTGGAGAAGAAGTGTCTACCGATGTTCTCGATGGTACGCAGAGTGTAGTATGGGAAGAGGCGGGTAATCGCCTGCATTCGCAGAAGGCATTGCTGCAATTTCTATTATCGTGATTACTGTTGCTCGCGACGGGTAATGCATATCAAGTGAAACGGCGTAGAAATATAAACTTCGATAATCCGGATATGATATTTTCATTATCCGATTATGAATAAATTGCTATGGGTCACGGGGATGCATTTCTTACTTAGCAACGATGATGGTTATCAGGCCGTGGGACTTAAATTACTGGCGCAGTCCCTGTCCGAACTGGGAGAAGTGACTGTTGTCGCTCCCGACATGGACCGCAGCGGCGCCAGTAATTCCCTGACACTGAATGCGCCCCTGTATGCCAGGACCGCTGCCAACGGTTTTATATATGTCAACGGCACGCCGACGGATTGTGTGCATCTTGCCATCACCGGTTTGTTGGACAAGGAACCCGATATGGTCATCAGCGGTATCAATGCCGGCGCCAATCTTGGCGACGACGTGCTTTATTCGGGGACGGTGGCTGCTGCGATGGAGGGACGATTTCTGGGACGCACGGCCCTCGCCATATCGCTCGCGGGTGACGCTCCGAGCCATTACAATTCAGCAATCAGGATTACCGTCCGCTTGATTGAGACAATGCTCACCAGACCGTTGCAGCCGGATTTATTATTGAATATTAATATACCGGATATACCCTATGATGAATTGGGCAATCTCGAGGTAACACGCCTCGGTTATAGACACAGATCGGAACCGGCAGTGAAAATGATCGATCCAAAAGGGCATCCCGTCTATTGGGTAGGACCCGTCGGGCCGGGTCAGGATGCAGGTCCGGGCACGGATTTTTATGCAATCAACCAGGGCAATATTTCGATCACACCGTTACAATTCGATTTGACCCGTCATGGTATTTTAGGTGATGTTACTCAATGGGTAAGCGATATCGAAGGCAATGAATAGCAAATATCGTGGCATTGGAATGACCTCGCAGCGCTCGAGAGACCGCCTGGCCGGGCAACTGCAGGAAATGGGGATACACTCCGGTAAAGTGCTGGAAGCGATCAGAAGTGTGCCACGGCATATCTTTATCGATGAGGCCCTGGCTACGCGCGCCTATGATAATACTGCCCTGCCTATCGGGCATAATCAGACCATCTCCCAGCCTTATATTGTTGCACGCATGGTCGAGGCGTTACTTGAAGAGGGGACCCCCGAGAATGTCCTGGAGATAGGGACCGGATGTGGCTATCAGACTGCCATACTTTCCCGTCTCGTGAAGCGGGTTTACACTATCGAACGCATTGATGCGTTATTGAACAAGGCGCGTGAGAAGTTTTTTGAACTGAAATGCCGGAACATTCGCGCACATTATGGAGATGGTGGTCTGGGTTGGCCTGAATATGCGCCGTTTAACGGCATCATCGTTTCAGCGGCGCCTACGGGAATTCCGGAGAATTTACTCGGGCAATTGTCCCTTGACGGACGGCTCATAATTCCGGTCGGCAAGAGTGGTGAACAGGAATTGCTATCGGTGACACATGCGGGCGAGGCTTATAAGGAGAAACGCCTGGACCGGGTAAGCTTTGTTCCGATGGTGGAAGGAATCGGGTAACTATTCTTTACCAATGTGTCGTATTGTATTTTATATACGCCGTTATCTGTTTTTCCTCGCGTTGTTTACGTATGGTTGCGCAACAACTATAGAAGCACCTGTCAGCACCCAGAAGAGGGTATCACCGTCATCCAGGGCGACTGTATCACCTGGCCATAACAGGGGATTTCACGTGGTCGTAAAGGGCGATACCCTGTATTCAATAGCCTGGCGGTATTCCCGGGATTATAAGAACATTGCCCGTTGGAACGGTATTGCCCCACCCTATGTGATTTATCCCGGCCAGGTTATCCGGCTCAAGCATCCGCCAGGGACACGCATTAGCCCTGCGCCACACGATAAAACAGTTACCGGTAAAAAGCAGGTGGCTACTGCCGCAAAGGGCAGGGACAGGGCAAAAGGCCCGGGCGTTGCTGTTCACAGAAAATCCTTACCGGCAGGCAAGATTAAATGGCAGTGGCCCACACATGGGAAACTCGTGAAATTAAATTCTCCTACATCAAAAAAAGGGGTAAATATCAGCGGCAAGATGGGTCAGGCAATTAAGGCTGCGGCTGCAGGCAATGTGGTATATAGTGGCAGTGGACTTTTGGGTTACGGTAAGCTTATCATCATCAAACATAATGACACTTATTTGAGCGCTTATGCACACAACAGTGTGCTTTTTGTAAAAGAAGGGGCGAGAGTCACCCTGGGCCAGAAGATTGCAACAATGGGCCGGGGCAGTAATGGGAAACCTGTATTGCACTTCGAGATCAGAAGAGATGGAAAACCGGTAGACCCATTAACCCGGCTTCCCCGTAAACGTTCCTGAACGATTGATCATTTGATAATGGCAACCCGGAAGACTCCACAAGCAGATATTGATGATATTGATGCAATCGAAGAAGAGGATTTTCATTTAGAAAGCCCTTCTGATACAGAAGATATTGAAGATCTGGCCAAAATACCTAAGCCTGTTCCCGCTAAAAGTAAACGCAATACCGCTCATGACGAATCTTTCACGGAAGGCGATCTGGATGCAACCCGGCTATATCTTGGCGAAATCGGTTATTCCCCCCTCTTGACGGCGGAGGAGGAAGTCTATTTTTCCCGTAAATCCCGGGAGGGCGATGAGGATTCCCGTAAACGCATGATCGAGAGCAATTTGCGCCTGGTCGTCAAGATTGCCAGGCGTTATATGAATCGCGGTCTGGCCTTGCTGGATCTGATCGAGGAAGGTAATCTGGGATTGATTCGCGCTGTGGAAAAGTTTGATCCCGAGAAAGGGTTCCGTTTTTCAACCTATGCGACCTGGTGGATCAGGCAGACAATAGAGCGTGCGTTAATGAATCAGACACGCACTGTGCGCCTTCCGATCCATGTTGTTAAAGAGATCAATATCTATCTTCGTGCCGCAAGAAAACTGTCGCAAACTTTGGACAGGGAACCGAGCCCGGAAGATGTCGCGGAAATGCTGGATCGGCCAATTGAAGAGGTGAAACGGATGTTGGGCCTGAACGAACGGATCGCCTCGGTGGATACGCCCACAATCCACGGTTCCGATAAATCCCTGTTGGACACCATTCCTGACGAACAAAATACGGATCCTTCCCTGTTATTACAAAACGGCGATGTACAAAAACACATCGCAATCTGGCTGAGTCAACTCAGTGAAAAGCAGTGTGCAGTGGTAGAGCGGCGCTTTGGACTGCATGGACGTGAAGTGGCGACTCTGGAGGAAATCGGTAATCAACTTGGCGTTACCAGGGAGCGTGTCAGGCAAATCCAGATTGAAGCGATTAAACGTCTGCGCCAGATCCTGGAGAGAGAGGGATTCTCTGTCGATGCCCTGTTCAGTGAGAATTGACGAATCCTTGCCTGACCACAGGGGCCGCTAATCCTCTATCATCAATAGTGCAGCCGCGACCTGTCTGCCTTCTCCAAGCAGAAAATTGTATGATCGGCAGGCAGCGCCGGTATCCATGACTTCAAAACCAATCTTCCTCGAGGCAAAGGGAGCAAGCAACTCATCTGCAGGGAAACATAGTTGCAATCCTGTTCCCAGCAAGACGATTTCCGGAGAGAGAGAGAGTATCTGTTCCATATGCCTGCAAGTCAGATCAGGGAATTTGTCTGGTGGCCAGTTTTCGATAATCCCTCCGGGTGACACGATCAGACTGCTTTTGTACGCTTTTTTACCGATCACAACACAGCCTGCCGAATAGGCGTCAATTTTATTAGAGGAATCTACATTAAGATCGATTTCAATTTTCATAATTTCTAAAATTGACCGGCAGATGGAATAATATAACCATTTAACATAAAAGGGTCGGAATTGACATGAGAATCATATTATTAGGTCCACCGGGCGCAGGTAAAGGGACCCAGGCAAACTTTATTAAAGACGAATTCAGTATCCCTCAAATATCCACGGGCGATATGTTGAGATCTGCAGTAAAAGCAGGTACCCCACTGGGTGTGGAAGCGAAAAAAGTCATGGATGCGGGAGAACTGGTTTCCGATGAATTAATTCTTGAGCTGGTAAAACAGCGTATCGCGGAGGACGATTGTCAAATGGGGTATTTATTTGACGGTTTTCCCCGTACCATCGTCCAGGCTGAGGGGATGGATAAAGCCGGTATTCATGTTGATTATGTGGTCGAGCTTCAGGCCGATGATGAAGAGATTATACACAGGATGAGCGGGCGCCGTGTCCATCCACCATCCGGGCGCACTTATCACATAGTATTCAATCCCCCAAGGGAGCCTGATAAAGACGATATGACAGGGGAGCCATTAATACAGCGTGATGACGATCGTGAAGAGACCGTCAGGAACCGTCTCAAGGTCTATCACCAGCAGACAGCGCCATTAATAGAGTATTATTCAGGGCCGATCAGGGGTAATGAAAAAAATATACCTGAATATCTGCAAATTAATGGCATGAGAGATATTAATGAAGTACGGGAAAGCATTATTGCAGCATTGAAGAATTAAAGGATGTAATGGAGTTGGGGATTCATCGATTTCTTGGAAATTGATGGTTCCTGTAGAAATCATGCAACAATCATCACCTCAAAAAATTTTTGTTAGCGGGTCATTCCTGTTAATTTATTCTTGGTGTTTTTTAAATAATGTTAAAAAATATTTACAATAAATAAAAAACATTACTATAATATCTGCTAGTTGTGTTGTTGTGTTGTTGTATAGAGTTAATTTGTATCGTCCAATTTGGTTCCAGGGGAGTTTAATGATATGGCAAAGAAGACTGCAAAGAAACGCGTAGCAAAGAAAAAGGCCACCAAGAAGAAGGTAGCCAAGAAGAAGGTGGCCAAGAAGAAGGCCACCAAGAAAAAGGCCAAGAAGAAGGCCGCCAAGAAAAAGGCCACCAAGAAAAAGGCCAAGAAAAAGGCCACCAAGAAAAAGGCCAAGAAGAAGGCCACCAAGAAAAAGGCCAAAAAGAAGGTAGCCAAGAAAAAGGCCAAAAAGAAAAAGGCCAAGAAGAAGGCCACCAAGAAAAAGGCTAAAAAGAGAGCCAAAAAAAAATAGGCCGTCTTTAACCGCCGCCCAGCAAAGGCAGAGAGCCAGGGCGGCGATAAAGGCCAGACGTGAAAAACGCCACGCGCTGGCGAGGAAACTGGCAGCAGAGGCAAAGGTTTAAACTATTTGCCGGCGGGTGTTTTTTTCAGCGGTATTCAAGGCCCCACGCTCGTGGGGCCTTGTTTTATAGGGTATTCTCGCTGCACTATGCAGGCTGCTGGTAGTGGCGATAGACTGCCCATATCGACAAACTTGTACCGTTTCTCCTCACCTCCATAACATGAATTCTCCCGGGTAATTCCCCAGCATCACATGACCTTGAAATCATCACCGCGCAGAAGAAAAAGCCGCCGGGCAAGGGCAAGAAAACCGGTCAGGACAGCAAAAAGAAGAGGGACTACCCGGTACCTTAGGGCATTGCAGCTAATCATTATTTTTTCGTGTATTGGTGCTGCCTATATATTGTGGCTGGATCATCATATCCAGGATAAATTCGAAGGCAGACGATGGTCTCTACCGGCCCGTGTCTATGCCGGTCCATTAGAGATATACCCTGGTTTAACCCTATCCATAAGCAGACTGGAACGAGAATTATTATCAACTGGCTTTGTACAACACGCTCACTTAAATCATTCGGGCCAGTACCGGCGCAGCCATCATGCCCTGGAATTTGTCAAGCGACCCTTCCGTTTCTGGGACGGCAAGGAACAGCGTGCATCGATTCATGTATCATTTGACGGTGATCGCATCAGCAGTATGCGTGATAACCGGACCGGTAAACCATTAAGTGTTGTCAGGTTGGAACCCCGGCTTATCGGCAAGATCTACCCGGCCCATAATGAAGACCGGGTCCTGCTTTCTTCTGATGAAACGCCCGCTTTCCTGTTAAAAACACTCGTCGCCGTGGAAGACAGGTCTTTTTACCATCATTTCGGCATAGATTTCCGGGGTATCTTGAGGGCCTTGTTTATGGATATTCGCCAGGGTGGATTCTCTCAGGGGGGCAGTACACTCACGCAACAGTTGGTGAAAAATTATTTTTTATCTCCACACAGGACATTCCGGCGCAAGTTTAACGAGATGATTATGGCCGTGTTACTGGAGTTACACTATTCAAAGAATGAAATCCTGTCGGCCTATATCAATGAAGTTTATTTAGGACAACATGGCGCCCGGAGTATTCACGGTTTTGGCACGGCTGCGGAATTCTATTTTGGCCGGCCTTTGAACGAATTACGTATCGAACATATCGCACTGCTGGTGGGGCTTGTCCGTGGCGCCTCCTATTACAATCCCCGCCGGCATCCACAACGCGCACTTGAAAGGCGAAACCTGGTGCTGCGTTTGCTGCACGATCAGGGTTACCTAAGCAAAGAAGAGACCACCCTGGCGCAATCAAGACCGCTGGGGGTCACCGGAAAACCCACATGGGGCCGTGCTAAATATCCCGCCTTTCTTGATCTCGTCAGGAGGCAGTTGTTGCGGGATTACAAGATGAAGGATCTGCGTAATGAAGGACTACGGATATTTACAACACTGGAACCGGATATACAGGATACCGTGGAACACATTGCCGGGAAAAAATTAAGGGAACTGGAAAAACGCAAGGGCGTTAAACTGAATTCATTGCAAATGGCATCGGTCATTTTGCGCATAGGCACAGGTGAAGTGCTGGCCGTTATTGGCGGCAGAGACAGGCAATTGGACGGGTTTAACAGGGCGCTGGATGCCAAACGCCCCATCGGCTCGTTGATAAAACCGGCAATTTATCTCACCGCTCTATCAAGACCGGACAGGTATAATCTGTTAACACTTATCGATGATACGCCGGTTGCTGTGCGGCAGAAAGATGGCGCCTTGTGGCAGCCCAGGAACTATGATCGAAAACCCCACGGGAAGGTATTGCTTGGCGATGCCTTGAAACATTCCTACAACCTCGCCTCGGTACGTTTAGGTCTGGATGTGGGTCTGGATAAAGTGATCAGCACCCTCCATAAAACGGGAATTGACGCTGCGATAAAGGCCTATCCGTCACTACTGCTCGGCTCCCTGGAGCTTGCCCCCATCGAGGTTGCACAAATGTATCAGACACTCGCCAATGGCGGTTTTCAAGTGCCGGTCAACACTATCCGGGCGGTGCTTGATCGTTACAACAGGCCGGTACAACGTTATGGTATTGAGGTCAGACAGACACTGGATCCGGTGCCCGTGTTCCTGCTCGATTTTCTGTTAACGGAGGTTGTCAGGGACGGGACAGCAAGGGCATTGAATCAGTCAATGCGTGGCAGGCAACCGCTGGCGGGCAAGACCGGCACGACGAATGATCTGCGCGACAGCTGGTATGCCGGCTTTGGTGATGAGTTACTGGCCGTGACCTGGATGGGGCGGGATGATGATCAGCCAACCCGCTTCACGGGTTCCAGCGGCGCCCTGCAATTATGGTCGGCAATGATGAACGCTATTCAGCTCCAACCATTGCAGCTGAGGGCGCCGGAGGGAATAAAGTGGCTGAATATCCTGAATAAAACCGGTGGTAAACATTGTCCCGATCAGAAGGCAATCCCATATAATGGCAGTTATGAATCCATTGCCCTGACAGACTGTTTTTAAAGTGTGACGTTTAACCACATAGGCACAGAGTTAATAAAAGCTAAAAATAACGAACGAAAAGCTCGGGGGCTTGCCCTAGAATTGGAGTGGGATAACAGATATGAATAACCATTACACCGAAACCCGGTCGCTTGCTGCCCAGTTGTTCATCAGGGTTGACCGTTAGCCTGTCCCCGGCAGGCAGGAGTAAACCATTGCAAAAACGGCTTTTCTTTCTGATCACTATTTTATGGTTACTGCAGTCCTGTTCTACCGCAACCCCCAGGCCCGCACCGGTAGAAGACCGCTCTGCACCGGTATCTGTCGAAGCGCATGATGAAGCTGCCGCAATCAATACTGCCCAACAGGAACATGCAGGGAGTGAACAAGGGAGCCCTGTTACGCCGGGAGCAAATCCCGCCGTGATCGCCTTGATGGATGATGCACAGGCTTATGTGAATAGCGGCAACCGTGAAACCGCCGCCGCCACGCTGGAACGGGCATTGCGGCTGGAGCCGAAGAACGCGCTGATATGGCACCGTCTCGGCGCCCTGCGCCTGCAACAGGGCGCCTGGCAACAGGCCCTGGCCCTGGCGCGAAAATCCAATGCTCTTGCGGCCGGGAACCGCTCTTTGCAGGCGGCGAATTGGCAGATCATCGCCCGGGTCAAGGAGGCAGTGCAGGATGATGACGGCGCCAGGCATGCCAACCAGATGATTAAACGATTAAACAGCAGTCACTGATAAGAGATATTGTAATTTCACCTTTTCATGGAAGCGGACGCTTGCAGGACCTCCCATACTGGTGTGCATTGACATTGCCGGATACAGGGAAGGGGGATATGATGAACATTTCAAGCGTAAAAACAGCTTAATCAATATCCGCTGGTAAGATGTCACAAGCTTGCCAGGTGTGAATTGATCCGGTGGAAGTCGTATTAATACCCGGAAGACCGGTATTGAGGAGACGACAGTGAACAGCATCAACTACAGGATGGAACGCCATGCGGGCAACTCTGTCCCCATTCCCCGGATCCCCGTTGCTCATTACCGGTTCAGTTTCAAGTGCGATACATTCCCGCCAGATAACCAGTACCTGGGCTCGGCATGGCGTGGGGCGCTGGGGCATGCATTACGGCGAACTGTCTGCGTGACCGGACTGCCGGAGTGCGATGCATGTCTCCTTTACCGGAGCTGTTCCTATCCCTACCTTTTCGAAACACCACCGCCTGTGCAGACACAGAAGATGCGGCGTTATACTGCTGCACCTCATCCTTTTATAATCGTCCTTCCCCCGTCTGGAATGGACAGGGATGACACGGGGGATTGGTTACTGGAACTGGTGCTCATCGGTCATGCTGCAAACCAGCAGCTTGCCTATCTCATCCATGCCCTTAAAGAGGCGGGCCGGCAGGGGATCACCTCAGCACGTCTGAAGATGGAACTCACTGGCGTTGCTCAGGCTGTGGCATTGCCGCCTCGGAATTACCATACGATCTATCAGGCACCAGAGGGTCACCTGGAACCACTGCCAATCACGGCCCCGGAATGTCCACCCGTACGGGACATCGTTCATCTGCAACTGCACACACCATTCCGGTTCAAGAAGGCGGGGAATCTGGTTACTGCTGAGACCCTGGGCTTCCCCGATCTGTTTGGCGCCTTGCTACGGCGCATTTCAATGCTGAGCTATTTCCATACGGACACGCCATTCGAGATCGATTTTCGCAGGTTGATAGCGGCAACCAGACACGTGGAGACGGTATCCAAAGAGCTACGCTGGCACGACTGGACACGATATTCCACTCGTCAGCGAACAACGATGCAGCTGGGTGGAGTGGTCGGTACTATCATATTTCGAGGCCCGGAAATGGAACAATTCTGGCCCTGCCTGTGGGCCGGGCAATGGCTGCACGCCGGCAAGGCCACAAGCATGGGACTGGGCCGATACACGATACAGGAGACGGCAAGCTTGCCGGAGCGGACAGCGGCAGTTCGTTGAAAGAAAATAGCTACATGGAGTCAACAGGCATAATGAAGAGGGAATCTATCAGGACGCCGTATGCAACATACGGGATTGATGCCACGGATGCCAGGGATGGCCTGCCTGCCGCGCCGCAAGAACCCGCGGCACGTGCAGGCGCGGCTCCGGTTTTATCTAATAGCAGGGAACAAACACCATTGAAAAGTCTTGATCCAGCATTGCCACACACCTACCCGCGGCGCATTCTGCTTGCGGTCACCGGTCTTTCGCCCCAGGTGGCGACGGAGACCCTCTATGCCCTGGCCGTAAAAAAAGAACTACCCTTTGTGCCAACCGAAATCCATCTCATCACGACAGCCGAAGGTGCGGAGCGGGCACGTCTTTCCCTGTTGCATGAGAAATCCGGCTGGTATCCAAAGCTGTGTCGTGATTACAGTCTGAAAGATATTCAGTTTGACGAAGAGGGGCTGCATATCCTGAAGAATAATGAGGGTGAACTGCTGACTGACATACGCACTCCCATTGATAACGAACGTGCGGCGGATGCCATTACGGAGATTGTACGAAAGCTGACAGAAGATCCGCAGAGCGCGTTGCACGTCTCCATCGCAGGAGGGCGCAAGACCATGGGTTTCTATCTCGGGTACGCCCTCTCCCTGTTTGGCCGTCCCCAGGACAGGCTTTCCCATGTACTGGTCAATGCGCCTTACGAATCTCACCCCGATTTCTACTACCCCACTCCGGAGAGCCATGTGATCTACACCCCGGGTCCGGACAGCAAACCGCTGGATACGCAAAATGCCAATGTGACGCTGGCGGAAATCCCCTTCGTCAGACTGCGCCATGGATTGCCGGATGAACTGCTTACCGGGCGCGTTCAATTCAGTAAAACAGTGGTCGCCGTGCAAAGAAATGTCGGTCCACCGGAGCTTGTGATAGATACTGCTAGGTGTTGGGTTGAATGCGGCGGTCAACGTATTGTAATGAAACCGGCGGATCAAGCTTTTTTAAGCTGGTTTGCCCACCGTGCTATGGAAGAAAAACCCGGTATTTTCCGGAGTGGCGTCACGAACGATGAAAAAGAGGAGTATTTGAATGAATACCGCAGATTGCGCGGCGATTTTTCGGGGAGTGTTGAGCAACTGCAAGAAGCGCTGAAGGATGGACTGGATGAGGATTACTTCGATCAGCGCCGCTCACGCTTGCATGCTGCGCTGGATCGCGCCTTGGGAAAGGCCGTGGCGCGGGACTATTACGTCCACAGTGATCGCAAACGGCCAACAAGCCGTTATTCTATGAGGCTGAGTCCAGGCCAGATACGTATCAGCGATAGATAAGAGGAATATCATGAAGATGGACGAGACAACTGTAAACTGCCCGAATTGTGGTGTCGAGATACCGGTTTCCGAGGTGTTGACACAGAAATTGCGTGCAGAGATCGAGGAGACATACCAGCACAAGGGCAGGGAGCAACTCAAGCAGGCGGTCACTGCGGCGAAAGCCGAGGTCCGGAATGCGCTGGAACTTGAGTTGAAAGATTTGCGCAGTCAACTCGATGAAAAAGAACAGCGGATGAAAAAGGCCCAGGAGCAGGAATTGCAATTGCGGAAAAAAGCGCGGGAGCTGGAGGCGCGGCAAAAAGAGTTCGATCTGGAGGTTCAGAGGCGCCTGGATGTGGAAAAACACAAACTGGAAGAGAATCTACGTGAGAGCCTGGGCCAGGAGCAGGCACTGAAACTCAGGCAGAAGGAAAAGCAGATCAACGATCTGCGCCGCTCGCTGGAAGAGGCGAAGCGGAAAAGCGAACTGGGTTCCCAGGAATTGCAAGGGGAAGTGCTGGAACTCGACATCGAAGCGGCGCTTGTGAATCATTTTCCGAGCGATGAAATCCAACCCGTACCCAAGGGCATGCATGCGCGGCGCGGACATCATCCAGCGGGTTAGGAGCGAAACTATGACGGAGTGCGGCACGATAATCTGGGAGGTTAAGAATACCAAGCGCTGGAGTCCGGCCTGGATCGATAAACTCAAGGCCGATCAACGCGCGCTCAATGCAGGTCTCGCCGCAATCGTCTCAGTAGCCCTGCCCGTGGAAATCCAGGCATTCAGTCGCATTGATGGCGTGTGGGTTACGAATCCACAGTCGTTCATTGCACTCGCCTGTGCGCTGCGTGAACAGCTTATCCAGGTAAGTTTTGCCCGCAATGCCTCCATCGGTAAAAACGAGAAGATGGAAATGCTCTATCAATACCTGGCAGGTGACGAATTCAGGCACAAGGTCGAGGCAATCGTCGAAGCCTTCACCGCAATGCATGGGCAGCTCCATAAGGAACGCCGGGCGATGGAAAAGATCTGGAAGGAGCGGGAGGAGCAGATCGAGAAGATCACCCTGAGCACGGTTGGAATGTACGGCGACATGCGTGGCATCATCGGCGCTTCCATGCCTGAAATCGCGGCCCTTGAACTTGCTGATTCCCTGGCCTTGTTGGAGGAACTGGAGTAATGAATCCGCAAGCTTGCCACAAGTATCCTGGCGAAGAACGACATGATAAATTCGGACAGAGGATCAAAAACCATGGAAAAGCGTGAATACACCGTCCGCTTCGTCACGCCAGCATTTCTCGGCGGCGCGGATAAGTCCGCCCAATGGCGTACGCCGCCGTTTAAAGCATTGCTGC